>JBEHXI010000014.1:0-50333 GCA_048498775.1 Actinomycetota bacterium
CCAGTCAGGCCACTGAGCGGTCCACCGGGTCCTGATTGGCCCTTGCAGGAATCAGGCGGTGTCCGGTTTTGTCATACGGGTGGCTGTGGACCGCCGTCCGCGGACGCGCTCGTGCGGCGCTTCCCCGCAGTGGTCCGCGCCGCCTGTGACGGTCCCCGTATCAGAGTGAGGTCATCTCCGTGTCCACCACGCCCTCCACCACCCCCCAGGCCCCCGAGACCGGCACCGCGCGCGTCAAGCGCGGCATGGCCGAGCAGCTCAAGGGTGGCGTGATCATGGACGTCGTCACTCCCGAGCAGGCGAAGATCGCGGAGGACGCCGGCGCCGTGGCCGTCATGGCCCTGGAGCGGGTCCCGGCCGACATCCGCAAGGACGGCGGCGTGGCCCGCATGTCCGACCCGGACATGATCGAGGGCATCATCGACGCGGTGTCGATCCCGGTGATGGCCAAGTCCCGGATCGGCCACCTCGTCGAGGCCCAGGTTCTGCAGGCGCTCGGCGTGGACTACATCGACGAGTCCGAGGTCCTCACCCCCGCCGACGAGCTGCACCACACCGACAAGTGGGCCTTCACCACGCCGTTCGTGTGCGGTGCCACCAACCTGGGCGAGGCGCTGCGCCGGATCGCCGAGGGCGCCGCGATGATCCGCTCCAAGGGCGAGGCGGGCACCGGCAACGTCGTCGAGGCGGTGCGCCACATGCGCCAGATCCGCTCCGACATCCGCAAGCTGACCACCCTGGACGAGATCGAGCTCTTCACCGCCGCCAAGAACCTGCAGGCGCCGTACGAGCTGGTCAAGGAGGTCGCCACGCTCGGCAAGCTGCCGGTGGTGCTCTTCAGCGCCGGCGGTGTGGCCACCCCGGCCGACGCCGCGCTGATGATGCAGCTCGGCGCCGAGGGCGTCTTCGTCGGCTCCGGCATCTTCAAGTCCGGCGACCCGGCCAAGCGCGCCGCCGCCATCGTGAAGGCCACCACCTTCCACGACGACCCGAAGATCATCGCGGATGTCTCCCGCGGCCTGGGCGAGGCCATGGTCGGCATCAACTGCGACGTCCTGCCGGAGAGCGAGCGCTACGCCAACCGCGGCTGGTGAACCCGCTCCCCGCGTCCGGGGACCCCGCACCACCCAACGGGCAGGCGCCGCCGGCAGCGGTGCCTGCCCGCACCCGTCCGACGTTCGAGAGGTACATGTGTCCAGCACACCCACCGTCGGCGTGCTCGCCCTGCAGGGTGACGTACGCGAGCACCTGGTCGCGCTCGCCGAGGCCGGCGCCCTGGCCCGGCCGGTCCGCCGTCCCGAGGAGCTCGCGGAGGTCGACGCCCTCGTGCTGCCCGGCGGCGAGTCCACCACCATCTCCAAGCTGGCCGTCGCCTTCGGCCTGCTCGATCCGCTGCGGGAGCGGGTGCGCGCCGGGATGCCGGTCTACGGATCGTGCGCGGGCATGATCATGCTCGCCGACAAGATCCTCGACGGGCGTCCCGACCAGGAGACCATCGGCGGCATCGACATGATCGTGCGGCGCAACGCCTTCGGGCGGCAGAACGAGTCGTTCGAGGCGGCCGTGGAGATCGCGGGACTGGCCGGCGGACCCGTCGAAGGCGTGTTCATCCGCGCCCCGTGGGTGGAGTCGGTCGGCGCGGACGTGGAGGTGCTCGGCCGCCTGGCGGACGGCACCATCGTCGCCGTCCGCCAGGGAAAGCTGCTGGCCACCTCGTTCCACCCGGAGCTGACCGGCGACCACCGGCTGCACCGGCTGTTCGTGGAGTCGGTCGTCCAGGGGCCCGGGAGCGTGCCGGGCGCGTGATCCGATCCCGGTAGGATCGCTCTCGTTCGTTGGCAAGTTGGTGACGTGAAGGAGACAGGCGGATGTCCGGCCACTCTAAATGGGCTACGACCAAGCACAAGAAGGCCGTGATCGACGCCAAGCGCGGCAAGCTCTTCGCGAAGCTGATCAAGAACATCGAGGTCGCGGCCCGCACCGGCGGTTCCGACCCGGACGGCAACCCGACGCTCTACGACGCCATCCAGAAGGCGAAGAAGAGCTCCGTGCCCAACGACAACATCGACCGCGCGGTCAAGCGCGGCGCGGGCCTGGAGGCCGGCGGCGCCGAGTACCAGACGATCATGTACGAGGGCTACGGGCCGAACGGTGTCGCGGTGCTCATCGAGTGCCTCACCGACAACCGCAACCGCGCGGCCTCCGAGGTCCGCGTCGCCATGACCCGCAACGGCGGCTCGATGGCCGACCCCGGCTCGGTGTCCTACCTGTTCAACCGCAAGGGCGTCGTGATCGTCCCGAAGAACGGCCTGACCGAGGACGACGTCCTGACCGCGGTGCTGGACGCGGGCGCCGAGGAGGTCAACGACCTCGGGGAGAACTTCGAGGTGATCAGCGAGGCCACCGACCTGGTCGCGGTGCGCACCGCCCTCCAGGAGGCCGGGATCGACTACGACTCGGCGGACGCCAACTTCGTCCCGACCATGCAGGTCGAGCTGGACGAGGACGGTGCGCGCAAGATCTTCAAGCTGATCGACGCGCTGGAGGACAGCGACGACGTGCAGAACGTCTTCGCCAACTTCGACGTCTCCGACGAGGTCATGGAGAAGGTCGAGGCCTGAGAGCCGGCCTGAGGACGCACGCCGCGGGCGGGCCTGCCGGACGGCGGGCCCGCCCGCGGGCCGTTCCCCGGCGTGCTCGCCGGCCTACCTGGGCGTTTCCCGGCGTACGTGGGCGTACGTCGGCGTTCCTCGGCCTACGTCGGCGATCCTCGGCGGTCCACGGCCTTCTTCGCCGTTTCGGCCGCGGGCGCTGTCGGTGCCGGCCGATAGCCTGCTGGCGCGCCGGTCGACCGGTGCGCGAATGGAAGCGAGCCGGGAGGCGCGATGCGGGTGCTGGGCGTGGACCCCGGACTGACCAGGTGCGGTCTGGGCGTGGTGGACGGCGTGCCGGGACGCCCCCTGCGGATGGCCGCCGTCGGCGTGGTGCGCACCCCGGCCGACGCGGAGATCGGGCTGCGGCTGGTCCGGATCGAGGAGGGCATCGACGCCTGGATCGACGAGCACCGCCCCGAGTCGGTCGCCGTGGAGCGTGTTTTCAGCCAGCACAATGTGCGTACCGTGATGGGCACCGCCCAGGCCAGCGCGGTGGCGATACTCTGCGCCGCCCGCCGCGGCCTGCCCGTCGCCCTGCACACCCCCAGTGAGGTCAAGGCGGCCGTCACCGGCAGCGGCCGCGCGGACAAGGCGCAGGTCGGCGCCATGGTCACCCGGCTGCTGCGGCTGGACGCGCCGCCGAAGCCCGCGGACGCCGCCGACGCCCTGGCCCTGGCCATCTGCCACATCTGGCGCGGCACCGCCACCGGCCGGCTGCAGCAGGCCGTGGCCGCCCAGCGCCATGGACGCCCGGCGTCCGCACCCGTATCCAGGCCGTCCCCGGCGCGCCGCGGCACGCCCGGGACGGTGCCCGCGAGGGAGGACAGCGCATGATCGCCTTTGTCAGCGGACCGGTGGCCGCGCTCGGCCCGGACACCGTGGTCGTCGAGGTGGGCGGCGTCGGGATGGCCGTGCAGTGCACCCCCGGCACCATCGCCGGACTGCGGATCGGCGAGCCGGCCCGACTGGCGACCTCCCTGGTGGTGCGGGAGGACTCCCTGACCCTGTACGGCTTCGCCGACGACGACGAGCGCCAGGTCTTCGAGCTGCTGCAGACCGCCAGCGGCGTCGGCCCGCGGCTCGCCCAGGCCATGCTGGCCGTCCACTCCCCGGACGCGCTGCGCCTGGCCGTGGCCCGCGGCGACGAGAAGGCGCTCACCGCCGTGCCGGGCATCGGCAAGAAGGGCGCCCAGCGGCTGCTGCTGGAGCTGAAGGACCGGCTCGGCGCGCCCGTCGGCACCCCGGCCGGGGCCGCGGCGGCCCTGGCGGCGCGGCCCGCCGCCTGGAGCGAGCAGCTGCACACCGCGCTGGTCGGCCTCGGCTACGCGCCCCGCGAGGCCGAGGAGGCGGTCAGCGCGGTGACCCCGCAGGCCGAGGCCGCCGACGGGCCGCCCAGCGTCTCCGTCCTGCTGCGCGCCGCACTGCAGACGCTGAACCGGGCGCGCTGACGCCAGGCCCCGCCCACCGCCGCACCGACTACCGAGAGACCGACGATGAACTGGGACGACACCGAGACCGACGCCCTGCCTGCCGACCGCCTGGTGGCCGCCTCGGCCGCCGGCGAGGACCAGGCGGTCGAGGCCGCGCTGCGCCCCAAGGACCTGGGCGAGTTCGTCGGCCAGGAACGCGTCCGCGAGCAGCTCGACCTCGTGCTGAAGGCGGCCCGGCAGCGCGGCGGCACCGCCGACCACGTGCTGCTGTCCGGCGCGCCCGGGCTCGGCAAGACCACCCTGTCGATGATCATCGCCGCCGAGATGGGCGCGCCGATCCGCATCACCTCGGGCCCCGCGATACAGCACGCCGGGGACCTGGCCGCCATCCTGTCCTCGCTCAGCGAGGGCGAGGTGCTCTTCCTCGACGAGATCCACCGGATGTCGCGGCCCGCCGAGGAGATGCTCTACATGGCGATGGAGGACTTCCGGGTCGACGTGGTCGTCGGCAAGGGGCCGGGCGCCACCGCCATCCCGCTGGAGCTGCCCCCGTTCACTCTGGTGGGCGCGACCACCCGGGCGGGGCTGCTGCCGCCGCCGCTGCGCGACCGCTTCGGCTTCACCGGCCATATGGAGTTCTACAGCCCCGGCGAGCTGGAGCGGGTGCTGCACCGCTCGGCCCGGCTGCTGGACGTCCCCCTGGAGGGCGAGGGCGCCGCCGAGATCGCGGGGCGCTCGCGTGGCACGCCCCGCATCGCCAACCGCCTGCTGCGCCGGGTCCGCGACTACGCGCAGGTCAAGGCGGACGGCGTGATCACCCGGGAGATCGCCGCCCAGGCCCTGGACGTCTACGAGGTGGACCTGCGCGGCCTGGACCGGCTGGACCGCGCGGTGCTCGACGCGCTGCTGCGGCTGTTCGGCGGCGGCCCGGTGGGCCTGTCGACGCTGGCCGTCGCGGTGGGGGAGGAGCGCGAGACGGTCGAGGAGGTGGCCGAGCCGTTCCTGGTCCGCGAGGGCCTGCTGGCCCGTACGCCACGTGGCCGAATCGCGACGCCCGCGGCGTGGGCGCACCTGGGCCTGGTGCCGCCGCGGCAGAGCGGGGAGGGGGGACGGCAGCCGGGTCTGTTCGACTCGTGACGGCGAGCGACTCGCCGTAAGGGGAACCCCAGTGCAATGCTTGGCGTTGTTACCCAGGTGCGGGTTCGCCTAGACTCCGCCGACGCCCGTCCCTACCGGGACGGCATCCCATTTCCCGAATACCAGGCCGCGGGATTCGTGGCCGCGCGAAGGAAACCCCCCAGGCCGTGAACATCGCCACGCTTCTTCCCTTCATCCTGATCATCGGCGTCATGCTCCTGATGACGCGCTCGGCCAAGAACAAGCAGCGCCAGGCCACGCAGATGCGCGAGCAGATGCAGCCCGGCACCGGTGTGCGCACCATCGGCGGCCTGATCGCCGTCGTCAAGGAGGTCCGCGACACCACCGTGCTGCTCGAGGTCGCTCCGGGCGTCCACTCGCTCTACACCAAGACCGCCGTCGGCGCGGTGCTCGGCGAGGAGGAGTACGACCGTCTGGTCAACCACGACGTGCCGCTGGCCTTCGACGAGCAGGCCGCCGCCGAGCCCGCGGCCGAGCCGGCCGTCGAGCCCGCCGCCGAGGACCGCGTCGACATGTCGAAGCCGGCCGCCGACGGCGAGCCGGAGGCCGCGACCGCCGCCGCGAAGGACGCCGAGGCCGCGAAGGACGCCGACACCCCCGCGGACGCCAAGGGCGACAAGGACACCGACAAGTAACATCCGAACGGTCCGAGGCTAGGCTTCGGACCGTTGTCGCGTACGTCCGGCACGTCCTCACAGGGAGAAACGAGAAGGTGGCAGCACCCAACAAGGGGCGCAGGTCCCCAGGGGCCCACGGGCATCCGGGCCGCGCACTGGCCGTGATCCTGGTGGCACTGGCCGCGCTCACCGGAACGATGTTCCTGTCCGGGAACACCACCCCCCGGCTGGGCATCGATCTGGCCGGTGGCACCGAGATCACGCTCACGGCGAAGAACACGCCCGGGCAGCCCAACGCCATCAACAAGACCAACATGGACACCGCTGTCAACATCATCACGCAGCGGGTCAACGGTCTGGGCGTGTCCGAGTCCCAGGTGCAGACGCAGGGCAACAGCAACATCATCGTGGACATCCCCCGGGGCACCAACACCGACCAGGCGGTCAAGCAGGTGGGCACCACCGCCCGGCTGTACTTCCGCCCGGTGCTCGCCGAGGCGGCCAGCACCCCGGCCACCACCTCGCCCTCGCCGTCGTCCACCCCCTCCACCACGCCGTCCGGGGCGAAGAAGTCTCCGGCGTCCCCGGCCGCCGGCGGCAAGGCGTCCACCGGGACGGCCAAGGGCACCGCCCCGTCGGCGAGCGCCACCACGCACGGCCGCGCCGTCACCGGCGCCCTGAAGGCGTCCGCCTCGGCCGCGCCGTCCGCCGCCAAGGCCGGCTCGACGGCCGCCGCCGCCACGGCCAAGGCCGCGGCCTCCAGCGCCCCGGCCGCCGCCACGCCCACTCCCGCCGCGCCGGCCTCCACCGGCGGCCTGGACACCTCGGTGCCGACCGCCCTGCAGAAGCAGTTCGCGGCGCTGGACTGCACCAACCCGCAGCAGAAGGCCCAGGCGGGCGAGACCGCCACGCCGTCCGACAAGACGGTCGCCTGCAGCCAGGACGGCAAGTACAAGTACGTGCTCGGGCCCGCCGCCGTCGACGGCAAGGAGGTCTCCAGCGCCAAGTCGGTCTACGACACCCAGCAGGGCAACGGCTGGGAGGTGGTGCTGGGCTTCAACTCCGCGGGCGGCAAGAAGTTCGCGGACATCACCGGCAAGCTGGCCGCCCAGCAGGCCCCGAACAACCAGTTCGGCATCGTGCTGGACAACCAGGTCGTCTCGGCCCCCTCGGTCTCCTCGGCGATCACCGGCGGCCAGGCCACCATCTACGGCAGCTTCACCCAGCAGTCCTCCGGCGACCTGGCCAACGTGCTCTCCTACGGCGCGCTGCCGCTGTCCTTCACCACCTCCGACGTGACCAGCGTGTCCCCGCAGCTGGGCGGTGAGCAGCTGCACGGCGGCCTGATCGCCGGCGCGGTCGGCCTCGTCCTGGTGGTGCTGTACCTGCTGGCGTACTACCGCGGACTGAGCTTCGTGGCGATTCTCAGCCTCGCGGTCTCCGCGGCGCTGACGTACACGATCATGAGCCTCCTCGGCCCGGCCATCGGCTTCGCGCTGAACCTGCCGGCCGTCTGCGGTGCGATCGTCGCGATCGGCATCACCGCGGACTCCTTCATCGTCTACTTCGAGCGCATCCGCGACGAGCTGCGCCACGGCCGCAGCCTGGCGCCCTCGGTGGAGCGCGCCTGGCCGCGGGCCCGGCGCACCATCCTGGTGTCGGACTTCGTGTCCTTCCTGGCCGCCGCGGTGCTGTTCATCGTCTCCGTCGGCACCGTGCAGGGCTTCGCCTTCACCCTGGGGCTGACGACGGTGCTCGACGTGGTCGTGGTCTACCTGTTCACCAAGCCGCTGATGACGATGCTCGCCCGCCGGCCGTTCTACGCGAACGGTCACCCCTGGTCCGGGCTGAACCCGGAGAGCGTCGGGTTCGACGCGCCGCTGCGCCGCGTCCGTCGTCCGGCACGCCCCGAAGCCAAGGAGGCCTGATGTCCCGGCTCGGCAGTCTCGGCCACCGCCTGCACCGCGGTGAGATCTCCTACGACTTCGTCGGCAAGCGGAAGATCTGGTACGGCGTCTCGATCCTGATCACCCTCACGGCGATCGTCGGCCTGATGATCAACGGGCTGAACAAGGGCATCGAGTTCTCCGGCGGCGCGGTGTTCACCACGCCGAAGACCTCCGTGTCGGTGGCCGAGGCGCAGAAGGACGCCGCGGCCGCCGCCGGCCCGCACCACGACGTGATCGTGCAGCACCTGGGCACCGGCGGCCTGCGCATCCAGATCAGCGGCCTGGACAACACCACGGCCACCCCGATCAAGCACCAGATCGCCTCCGACCTCGGGGTTCCCTCGGTGGACGCCCAGGTCGTCGGCCCCAGCTGGGGCCAGGAGATCTCCCAGAAGGCCGTCCTCGGCCTGGTGATCTTCATGGTGCTGGTGGTCGCCTACCTGGCCATCGCCTTCGAGTGGCGGATGGCCCTCTCGGCGCTCGTCGCCCTGGTGCACGACCTGACCATCACCACCGGCGTCTACGCCCTGGTGGGCTTCGAGGTCACCCCGGGCACCGTGATCGGCCTGCTGACCATCCTCGGTTACTCGCTCTACGACACGGTCGTGGTCTTCGACGGACTGAAGGAGACCACCAAGGGCATCACCGGCCAGACCCGCTACACCTACAGCGAGCTGGCGAACCGCAGCCTGAACCAGACGCTGATCCGCTCGATCAACACCACCGTCGTGGCCCTGCTGCCGGTCGCCGCGCTGCTCTTCGTCGGCGGCGGTCTGCTCGGCGCCGGCATGCTCAACGACATCGCCCTGTCGCTGTTCGTCGGCCTCGCCGCGGGCGCCTACTCCTCGATCTTCATCGCCACCCCGCTGGTGGCCGAGTTCAAGGAGCGCACCCCGGAGATGAAGGCGCTCGCCCGGCGGGTCATGGCCAAGCGGGCAGCCGCGGCGGCCGGCGGCGAGGAGCCGGCCGGCCAGGCCGGTGACGAGGACGCCGACGAGCCGCAGGAGGCGACCGCCGGAGCCGGCGCCGGAGCCCAGCGCCGCCAGCCGGTCTCGCGCACCCGGGGCCGCGGCCGCCCGTCCGGCCGGCGCCGGTAAGGGCCTCACCCGTGCCGTAGGAGCCCCGCGCTCCTACGGCACGCCTATCCCAAGGAGCACTCCCAGATGACCGCGGCGGACACCGCCCACCCCGAGCTGCGCAGCCTGCTGCTCAGCCGCATCCGCGACGTTCCCGACTACCCGCAGCCCGGGGTGGTCTTCAAGGACATCACCCCGCTGCTCGCCGACCCGGCCGCCTTCGGCGCGCTGATCGACGTGCTCGCCAAGCTGTGCCTGCGGCACGGCGCGGACAAGGTGGTGGGCCTGGAGGCGCGCGGCTTCATCCTGGCCGCCCCCGCCGCGGCCAAGGCCGGGCTCGGGTTCGTCCCGGTGCGCAAGGCCGGCAAGCTGCCCGGTACGACGCTGAGCAAGGCGTACGCGCTGGAGTACGGCACCGCCGAGATCGAGGTGCTGCAGGACGCCTTCAGCCCCGGCGACCGGGTGCTGGTCATCGACGACGTCCTGGCCACCGGCGGGACCGCGGAGGCGTCGCTGGACCTCATCCGGCGCGCCGGAGGCGAGGTGGCGGGACTGGCCGTGCTGCTGGAGCTGGGCTTCCTGGGCGGGCGCGAGCGGCTGGCGCCCGGGCTGGCGGGGGCTCCGCTGGAGTCGCTGATCGCCGTCTGAGCCACGGCGGCCGGTACGGGGGACGGGCGCGCGGGAATGCCGCGGCGCCCGTTCCGCACTCTCCCCACCTGGCGTCTTCCCGATCCGCACCCCCCGGGGAGTCCCCCTCCCGGGCCCCTGGCGGTGACCACACGCGGGGTTCGGCGTCACATCGATACCATGGGAGTCCGACCCCCTCAGGGTCCGGACCTCCTCGAGGAGTGCCCTTGCCTGACGAGGCCCAGCCGCTGACCGCCGAAAGCGGGAAAGACACCTCCGGTTCCGCCCCGGCGCGCTCCGGCGCGCCCGCGGACGCCAAGGGCACGCGGCCGCCCGCCGAGGCCTCCGCACCGCGCCCCGCGCGGCCCGCCGCCGCGATGGCCCCGGCCACCCGCGCCGCGGGCTCCTCCAGCCGGGTGCGCGCCCGTCTCGCGCGGCTGGGCGTGCAGCGCCAGAGCCCGTACAACCCGGTCCTCGAACCGCTGCTGCGGATAGTGCGCAGCAACGACCCCAAGATCGACTCCGCGAAGCTGCGGCAGATCGAGCGGGCCTACCAGGTCGCCGAGCGCTGGCACCGCGGCCAGAAGCGCAAGAGCGGCGACCCGTACATCACCCACCCGCTCGCGGTGACCACCATCCTCGCCGAGCTGGGCATGGACCCGGCGACGCTGATGGCCGGGCTGCTGCACGACACCGTCGAGGACACCGAGTACGGCCTCGACGCGCTGCGCCGCGACTTCGGCGACCAGGTCGCCCTGCTGGTGGACGGCGTCACCAAGCTGGACAAGGTCAAGTTCGGCGAGGCGGCGCAGGCCGAGACGGTCCGCAAGATGGTCGTGGCGATGGCCAAGGACCCGCGGGTGCTGGTCATCAAGCTCGCCGACCGCCTGCACAACATGCGCACCATGCGCTACCTCAAGCGGGAGAAGCAGGAGAAGAAGGCCCGCGAGACGCTGGAGATCTACGCCCCGCTGGCGCACCGGCTGGGCATGAACACCATCAAGTGGGAGCTGGAGGACCTCGCCTTCGCGATCCTCTACCCCAAGATGTACGACGAGATCGTCCGGCTGGTGGCCGAGCGCGCCCCCAAGCGCGACGAGTACCTGGCCGTCGTCACCGACCAGGTGCAGCAGGACCTGCGGGCCGCCCGCATCAAGGCCACCGTCACCGGCCGCCCGAAGCACTACTACAGCGTCTACCAGAAGATGATCGTGCGGGGCCGGGACTTCGCCGAGATCTACGACCTGGTGGGCATCCGGGTCCTGGTCGACACCGTCCGCGACTGCTACGCGGCGCTGGGCACCATCCACGCGCGGTGGAACCCGGTGCCGGGGCGGTTCAAGGACTACATCGCGATGCCCAAGTTCAACATGTACCAGTCGCTGCACACGACGGTCATCGGGCCGGGCGGCAAGCCGGTCGAGCTGCAGATCCGCACCTTCGACATGCACCGCCGCGCCGAGTACGGCATCGCCGCGCACTGGAAGTACAAGCAGGAGGCCGTCGCCGGGGCGTCCAAGGTCCGCACCGACAGCCCCCGCTCGGCCAAGGCCGACGACGCCGTCAACGACATGGCGTGGCTGCGGCAGCTGCTGGACTGGCAGAAGGAGACCGAGGACCCGGGCGAGTTCCTGGAGTCGCTCCGCTTCGACCTGTCCCGCAACGAGGTCTTCGTCTTCACCCCGAAGGGCGATGTCATAGCGCTGCCGGCGGGCGCCACCCCGGTGGACTTCGCCTACGCGGTGCACACCGAGGTCGGCCACCGCACCATCGGCGCCCGGGTCAACGGCCGCCTGGTGCCGCTGGAGTCCACGCTGGACAACGGCGACCTGGTGGAGGTCTTCACCTCCAAGGCGCCCGGTGCCGGGCCGTCCCGGGACTGGCTGGGCTTCGTCAAGTCGCCGCGGGCCCGCAACAAGATCCGCGCCTGGTTCTCCAAGGAGCGCCGCGAGGAGGCGATCGAGCAGGGCAAGGAGGCCATCGCCCGGGCGATGCGCAAGCAGAACCTGCCGATCCAGCGGGTCCTGACCGGCGACTCCCTGGTCACCCTGGCGCACGAGATGCGCTACCCGGACATCTCGGCGCTGTACGCGGCGATCGGCGAGGGGCACATCACCGCGCAGTCGGTGGTGCAGAAGCTGGTCGACGCGCTCGGCGGCGAGGAGGGCGCCACCGAGGACATCGCCGAGATCACCACCCCGTCGCGCACCCGCACCAAGCGGCGGGCCACCAGCGACCCGGGCGTGATCGTCAAGGGTGAGCGGGACGTGTGGGTCAAGCTGTCCCGGTGCTGCACCCCGGTGCCCGGCGACCCGATCATCGGCTTCGTCACCCGGGGCAACGGCGTCTCGGTGCACCGGGCGGACTGCGTGAACGTCGATTCGCTCGCGCAGCAGCCCGAGCGGATCATCGACGTCGAGTGGGCGCCCACCCAGTCCTCGGTGTTCCTGGTGGCGATCCAGGTCGAGGCGCTGGACCGCTCCCGGCTGCTGTCGGACGTCACCCGGGTCCTGTCCGACCAGCACGTCAACATCCTGTCGGCGGCCGTGCAGACCTCCCGGGACCGGGTGGCGACCTCGCGGTTCACCTTCGAGATGGGCGACCCCAAGCACCTGGGGCACGTCCTGAAGGCGGTCCGCGGGGTGGAGGGCGTCTACGACGTCTACCGGGTCACCTCGGGCCGCCAGCGCTGATCACCCGCAGACGGCGACGGCCCCGGTACGCGTCACGCGTACCGGGGCCGTCCGCCGCTTACGGGAAGGCCCGGATCAGCCGCCGAACTCCGCCAGGCCCTTGCGCGCCTGGTCCAGCAGGGCCTGCCGGCCCTCCAGCTCCTTGGCGAGCTTGTCGGCCTTGGCGGTGTTGCCGGCCGCGCGGGCCTGCTCGATCTGCCCCTGCAGCTTGTCGACGGCGGCCTGGAGCTGGCCGGTCAGGCCCTCGGCACGGGCCCGCGCCTCGGGGTTGGTGCGCCGCCACTCGGCCTCCTCGGCCTCCTGCAGGGCGCGCTCGACGGCGTGCAGCCGGCCCTCGATGCGGGGGCGGGCGTCCCGGGGCACATGCCCGATGGCCTCCCACCGCTCGTTGACCGACCGGAACGCGGCCCGCGCCGCCTTCAGGTCGCCGATCGGCAGGAGCTTCTCGGCCTCCGCGACCAGTTCCTCCTTGCGGGTGAGGTTCTCGCGCTGCTCGGAGTCGCGCTCGGCGAAGACCTCGGAGCGGGCCGCGAAGAAGACGTCCTGCGCGCCGCGGAAACGGTTCCACAGCTCGTCCTCGGCCTCCCGCTGCGCCCGCCCGGCGGCCTTCCACTCCGCCATCAGCTCGCGGTAGCGGGCCGCGGTCGGGCCCCAGTCGGTGGAGCCGGACAGCTCCTCCGCCTCCCGTACCAGGCGCTCCTTGACCTGCCGCGCCTGCTCGCGCTGCTGGTCCAGGGAGGCGAAGTGCGCCTTGCGCCGCTTGGAGAACACCGAGCGGGCGTGGCTGAAGCGGTGCCACAGCTCGTCGTCGGTCTTGCGGTCCAGGCGCGGCAGGCCCTTCCAGGTGTCCACCAGGGCGCGCAGCCGCTCGCCGGCGACCCGCCACTGCTCGGACTCGCTCAGCTCCTCCGCCTCGGCGACCAGCTGCTCCTTGGTGCTGCGCGCCTGCTCGGTCGCCTTGGCCTTGGCGGCCTTGCGCTCCTCCCGGCGCGCCTCGACCTCGCCGGCCAGCGCGTCCAGCCGCTTGACCAGAGCGTCCAGGTCGCCGACCGCGTGCGCGTCGACGACCGACGAGCGCAGATGGTCGATGGCGGCCGTCGCGTCCTTGGCGGACAGGTCGGTCGTCCGCACCCGCCGTTCGAGGAGGCCGATTTCGACGACCAGGCCGTCGTACTTGCGCTTGAAATAGGCCAGCGCCTCTTCCGGGGACCCCGCCTGCCACGAGCCGACCACCCGCTCACCGTCGGCCGTCCGCACGTACACGGTCCCTGACTCGTCGACGCGTCCCCACGGGTCGCTGATCACAGCGCCTCCTCCACGTGATGCCCGTTTCTCTCGCGCATGCGCCGGGCATCGTCCACAGTTACCTCCGGCCGGGCCGCGCCCTGACCGGTCCGACGTGCTGGTGACCCGTCGGCGGCTGTAAGGGGCGTCCTGCTCGCTCGCGCCGCGGACGGCCTCGGCGGACGCCTCGGCCGGACACCTCGCTCACCTCGGGCCTCAGCCCGCCGCAGGGCACCCTATACAACGCCAACATAGGCGACCGGCACCCTGGCTGTCCGCATCCAGCACCGGCGAAAATTCACCGGCGGCCGCCCTTGGTCCGAATTGGTCCGTCAGGACTTCGCGACCGTCGCCTTGTTGATCACCACCGTGGCGTTGGGCGCGGTGTTCCCGGCGGCGTCGGCGGGCGCGCTCCCCGCGGCGGCGATCTTCTGGAGCACCTTCATCCCGTCGGCGGTGATCGTGCCGAACGGGGTGTACGACGCCGGCAGCGGGCTGTCCTTGTAGACGAGGAAGAACTGGCTGCCGCCGGTGTGCGGCTGTCCGGTGTTCGCCATCGCGACGGTGCCCGCCGGGTAGGTGCCCTTGGCGACCGCCGGGTCCTTGAGGTTCTCATCGGGGATGGTGTACCCGGGACCGCCCTGACCAGTGCCCTTGGGGTCGCCGCACTGCAGCACGTAGATGCCCTCGGTGGTGAGCCGGTGACACCGGGTGTGGTCGAAGAAGCCCTGCGCGGCCAGGAAGGCGAAGGAGTTGACCGTGTGCGGCGCCTGGGCGGTGTCGAGCTTCATGGCGATGTCGCCGCAGGTGGTCTGCAGCGTCATCGTGTAGGCCGCCTTGGTGTCGATGGTCAACGCCGGCTCGGTCTTCCACTGCTTGGTGCCCGGCGTGCCCGGCGCCGGCTTGGCGCACGGGTCGGGAGCCGTGGAGGTCGCCGCCGCCGAGGCGGAGGCCGCCGCGTCGCCGGAGCCCTTGTCGCCCAGGCCGACGCCCGCGTAGGCGGCCGCGCTGGCCGCCACCACGACGACGACCGCTCCCGCGATGGCGGCGTTGCGCTTGCGGGTCTTCGTCCGCTGCTGGGCGCGCCGCTGCTGCTGCCGCTCGTACTTCTCCCGGGCGAGCTGCCGCCGCCGCTGATCCTTGCTGACCACTGTCGCCGTCTCCCGTTTGTCGTCTTCTCGTCCGCTGTGCCGGTCGTGTCGTCCAGCCGCCGGGCGAGCCGATCCTCGCGTCCGGCGCGCCCGCAGTCCAGTGACTGGACTCTATGGGTTCGCGATCGCCGCGTCGGCGCCGGTAGGCTCTTGTCCTGCCAGGACCGCCGCGGACGACAGAAGGACGATCGTGCTCATTGCCGGGTTCCCCGCCGGGGCCTGGGGGACCAACTGCTATCTGGTCGCCCCCGCCGCCGGTGAGGAGTGCGTGATCATCGACCCGGGCCACCAGGCGGCCGAAGGCGTCGAGGAGGCCCTCGCCAAGCACCGGCTCAAGCCGGTGGCCGTCATCCTCACCCACGGCCACATCGACCACGTGGCCTCGGTCGTCCCGGTCTGCGGCGCCCACGACGTGCCCGCCTGGATCCACCCCGACGACCGCTTCATGATGAGCGACCCGGAGCGGGCCCTGGGCCGCTCGATCGGGCAGCCGCTGATGGGCGAGCTGACGGTCGGCGAGCCGGACGACGTCCGGGAGCTGTCGGACGGGGCCACCCTGCACCTGGCCGGTCTGGAGATGACCGTGGCGCACGCGCCCGGCCATACCAAGGGGTCGGTGACCTTCCGGATGCCCGAGACCGCCGAGATCCCCTCGGTGTTCTTCTCGGGAGACCTGCTGTTCGCCGGCTCCATCGGACGCACCGACCTGCCGGGCGGTTCCCACGAGGAGATCCTCCGGTCGCTGGCACGGGTGTGCCTGCCCCTGGACGACTCGACCGTGGTGCTGTCCGGCCACGGCCCCCAGACCACCATCGGTCGCGAACGCGCCACCAACCCCTACCTGAGCGCGGTGGCCCGCGACCTCGAGGCCGGCACCCCGGCCTCGCGACGAGGATTGTGACGACGCTTCCGTTGAGTACCTTCTCCGCCCCCAAGGGCACGTACGACCTGATCCCCCCGGACTCCGCGGTCTTCCTGGCGGTGCGCGAGGCGCTGGCCGCGCCCCTGCAGCGGGCCGGCTACGGCTACGTCGAGACGCCGGGCTTCGAGCACGTCGAGCTGTTCTCGCGCGGTGTCGGTGAGTCCACCGACATCGTCACCAAGGAGATGTACACGCTCACCACCAAGGGCGGTGCCGAGCTGGCGCTGCGCCCGGAGGGCACCGCCTCCGTGCTGCGCGCCGCGCTCCAGGCCAACCTGCACCGCGGCGCCCTGCCGGTGAAGCTGTGGTACTCCGGCTCCTACTACCGCTACGAGAAGCCGCAGGCCGGCCGGTACCGGCACTTCTCCCAGGTCGGCGCGGAGGCGCTGGGCGCCGAGGACCCGGCGCTGGACGCCGAGCTGATCATCCTGGCGGTCGACGCCTACCGCTCGCTGGGCCTGCGCGACTTCCGGCTGCTGCTGAACTCCCTGGGCGACCAGGAGTGCCGTCCGGCCTACCGCGCCGCGCTGCAGGACTTCCTGCGCGGCCTGGACCTGGACGAGGACACCCGGCGCCGCATCGACATCAACCCGCTGCGGGTCCTCGACGACAAGCGCGAGGCCGTGCAGCGCCAGCTGGCCGGCGCGCCGATGATGCGCGACCACCTGTGCGAGGGCTGCAAGAGCTACCACGAGCAGGTGCGCGAGCTGCTGACCGCGGCGGGCGTGGACTTCGAGGACGACCCGAAGCTGGTGCGCGGCCTGGACTACTACACCCGCACCACCTTCGAGTTCGTCCACGACGGCCTCGGCGCGCAGTCCGCGGTCGGCGGCGGCGGCCGCTACGACGGCCTGTCGGAGATGATCGGCGGGCCCGCCCTGCCGTCGGTCGGCTGGGCGCTGGGCGTGGACCGCACGGTGCTGGCGCTGAAGGCCGAGGGCATCGAGCTGCCGCTGCCGGACCGCGCCGCGGTCTTCGCGGTGCCGGTCGGCGAGGAGGCGCGCCGGGCGCTGTTCGGCGTGGTCACCGAGCTGCGCCGGGCCGGGGTCGCCGCGGACTTCGCGTTCGGCGGCAAGGGCCTGAAGAACGCGATGAAGTCGGCGAACCGCTCCGGTGCCCGCTACGCGCTGGTGGCCGGGGAGCGGGACCTCGCCGAGGGCGTGGTGCAGGTGAAGGACCTCGAGAGCGGCGAGCAGGAGCCGGTGGCGCTGGACGCGGTGGCGGCCGTGGTGCGCGAGCGGCTGGCCTGACGCTCTTCCACGGGGCGCGGCGCTCCGTCCGTCAACCCGGTGTGAGCGCCGTCGCCCGTTCCGGTCTCCCCGAGGGGCCCCGTCGCCTGGGGCTCCTGGTGCAGAATGGCGGTGTCCACCGATGGCGAACCGACCGAGCGACGGCAGAGGCGACATGACGACATCTGCGCTGGAGGAGACCCGCAGCGACGGGGAGCAGGACGAGGCGGCGACGGCCGCCGTACCGGCGGGGCGTGCCTTCAGCGTGCTGCTGGTGGTCTGCGGGGCGCTGGGGATCCTGGCGTCCTGGGTGATCACCCTGGACAAGTTCAAGCTCCTGGAGAACCCGCACTTCGTCCCGGCCTGCAGCATCAACCCGATCATCTCCTGCGGCAACATCATGAAGAGCGCGCAGGCCGCGGTCTTCGGCTTCCCCAACCCGATGATCGGCATGATCGCCTACCCGATCGTCCTGGCGATCGGCATGGCCGTCCTCGCCGGAGCCCGCTTCCGCCGCTGGTACTGGCTCGGCCTGCAGGCGGGCACCGTCTTCGGCGTGTGCTTCGTGACCTGGCTGCAGTACGAGTCGCTGTACGTCATCGGCTCGCTGTGCCTGTGGTGCATGCTGGCCTGGGCCGTGACGATCGCCACCTTCTGGTACACGCTCGTCCACAACATCAAGCGCGGCATCATCCCGGCGCCCGCGGGCCTGCGCAACGCCGTCCTGGAGTTCCACTGGGCCGTCCCGGTGCTCTGGTACGGCGTGATCCTCCTGGCCATCGCGGTCCGCTGGTGGTCCTACTGGAGCACCCTGCTCTGACGCCCTCTCCCGCGTCCGGCGGCGCTGTCACAGGCGTGCCATACGCTTGCATCCGTGGAGCCCGACCTTTTCACCGCAGCCGCGGAGGAACGCCAGGAGAAGGAGCCGGGCGCGAGCCCGCTCGCGGTACGGATGCGCCCGCGCACCCTCGACGAGGTGGTGGGCCAGCAGCATCTCCTGCGGCCCGGCTCACCGCTGCGCAGGCTGGTCGGAGAGGGCAGCGGCGGCCCGGCCGGGCCGGCGTCGGTGATCCTGTGGGGCCCGCCGGGCACCGGCAAGACGACGCTGGCGTACGTGGTCAGCCGGGCCACCAAGCGCCGGTTCGTGGAGCTGTCGGCGATCACCGCGGGCGTCAAGGAGGTCCGGGCGGTCATCGAGAGCGCCAAGCGGGAGTCCGGCGCGTACGGCCGTGAGACGCTGCTCTTCCTCGACGAGATCCACCGCTTCAGCAAGGCCCAGCAGGACTCACTGCTGCCCGCGGTGGAGAACCGCTGGGTCACCCTGATCGCGGCGACCACCGAGAACCCGTACTTCTCGGTGATCTCCCCGCTGCTGTCCCGCTCCCTGCTGCTGACCCTCGAGGCGCTCACCGACGACGACATCCGCGCCCTGGTGCGGCGGGCGCTGGACGAGCCGCGGGGCCTGGGCGGCGCGGTGGGCCTGGCGGAGGACGCCGAGGCGCACCTGCTGCGGATAGCCGGAGGGGACGCGCGCCGGGCCCTGACGGCGCTGGAGGCGGGCGCCGGGGCGGCCATCGCCAAGGGCGAGGAGACCATCGACCTGGCCACCCTGGAGGCCGCGGTCGACCGGGCCGCGGTGAAGTACGACCGCGCCGGCGACCAGCACTACGACGTGGCCAGCGCGCTGATCAAGTCCATTCGCGGCTCCGACGTGGACGCGGCGCTGCACTACCTGGCCCGGATGATCGAGGCGGGGGAGGACCCGCGGTTCATCGCCCGGCGGCTGATGATCTCCGCCAGCGAGGACATCGGCATGGCCGACCCGGGCGCCCTGCAGACCGCGGTCGCCGCCGCGCAGGCCGTGGCCATGATCGGCTTCCCGGAGGCCCGGATCACCCTGGCCCAGGCCACCATCGCGCTGGCGCTGGCCCCCAAGTCCAACGCGGCCTATATGGCGATCGACGCGGCGCTCGCCGACGTGCGCAAGGGGCTGGCCGGGCCGGTGCCCGCCCATCTGCGCGACAGCCACTACCAGGGCGCCGCCCGGCTCGGGCACGGCCAGGGCTACCAGTACCCGCACGACCTGCCCGGGGCGATCGCCGCCCAGCAGTACGCCCCGGACGAGGTGCACGGCAGGCGCTACTACGAGCCCACCCGCTACGGCGCCGAGGCGCGCTACGCCGACGTGCTGCACCGGGTGCGGGAGCGCCTGGCCGGCTCCGACGGGGAGCCGGCGCAGGGCTGAGAGCCGGCGGCGGGTCCGCTACCGCAACTGCTCGCGGTACGCCTCCAGTTCCGGGGCGGTCTTGGTGGCCTGGAACTCGATGACGCGGTAGGTGGCGACGCCCTCGGTCGCGAACGGGTCGGTGGCGGCGACGGCCTCGACGGCGGCCCGGTCCGGCGCGACGGCCAGGATGATCCCGCCGTCCCGGGGCACCTTGCGGCCCGAGGCGAGGAAGACCCCGGCCGCGTACTGCCGGTCCAGCCAGGCCACATGCTCGGCGAGGACCTCGTCGACGCGGGACTCGGGTGCGGTGTAGGTGAGTTCGAGAACAAACATGACCGCACCCTATGCGGCGGGCTTCCCGGAGCGGCCCCGGGAATGGACCACCGCCGCGAGGAGTTACCCTCGATGAGAGTCATCGTCGGCTCGCACGTCGTTCACAGGTGCTCGGCTGCCACGGCATCCGGGCCGTTTCTTTGCCCTCGGGACGCGGCTGACCGTGCTCGACGCCCCCACCGCCCACGCGGTGCGGACGGGCGCCGGGTCCGGGGTTCCCGGGTCGGAGCGTGTGAACGGGACAGTTCAGCGCAGGCCGGTGCCTGCATCCACGGAGGTTGGAAACACACGTGAACCAGTCGCGTCCCAAGGTCAAGAAGTCGCGTGCCCTCGGCATCGCGCTGACCCCCAAGGCCGTGAAGTACTTCGAGGCCAGGCCCTACCCGCCGGGTGAGCACGGCCGCGGCCGCAAGCAGAACAGCGACTACAAGGTCCGGCTGCTGGAGAAGCAGCGGCTGCGGGCCCAGTACGACATCAGCGAGACGCAGATGCGCCGCGCCTACGACCGCGCCCGCAAGGTCGAGGGCAAGACCGGCGACGCGCTCATCGTGGAGCTGGAGCGGCGCCTGGACGCGCTGGTGCTCCGCTCCGGTCTGGCGCGCACCATCTACCAGGCCCGCCAGATGGTCGTCCACGGCCACATCGAGGTCAACGGCCGCAAGGTGGACCGCCCCTCGTTCCGGGTGCGCCCCGACGACGTCGTCATGGTCCGGGAGCGGTCGCGCGCCAAGACGCCGTTCCAGGTGGCCCGGGAGGGCGGCTGGGCCGGCGACGGCGAGGTGCCGCGGTACCTCCAGGTGAACCTGGAGGCCCTGGCCTTCCGGCTGGACCGCGAGCCGAACCGCCGGGAGATCCCGGTGATCTGCGACGAGCAGCTGGTCGTGGAGTACTACGCCCGCTGATCCGGGCGGCGGTCCCCCGTCCCGCCCCGCGGAGGCGGGACGGCGGGCCGCCGCGGTGTCCCGGAGCGGCCCGGCCGGGCCCGGGGGGCCGCCACGGGCGGCGTCGGCTGCGGTCCGCGCAGCGCCCGGGCGACCACCGTGTCCATGTCCAGCCGGGAGCCCTCCGCGAGCGCCGTGGCGTACAGCTCGGGGCCGAGCCGGGTGCGCACCCGCTCCTCGCACAGCGCGTACGGGGTGTCGAACAGGCGGGACCCGAAGCGCCGGCGGCCGACCGCCGGCCAGATGCCGGCCGCCGCGCCCTGGAGCACGGCGGCCTCGTAGGCGTCACCGCCGCCGGAGTCCTCGGTCAGCAGCGCGAGCAGTTCCAGCGCGAGGGCGGCGCCGACCAGGTCGTGGAGACAGTGGTCGATGGCCAGGCACTCGCGCAGCATGTCCCGGGCGCCCTCCGGCTCGCCGCGCGCCCAGGCCGCGTACGCCAGGACGTACAGGGCGTAGGCCAGCGTCCAGCGCTCCCCGTGGTCCCGGCAGACGTCCCGGACCTCCTCGCACAGCTCCACCGCGCCGTCCACGTCGCCGCGGAAGGCCATCGTCAGGGCCAGGGCCACCTGCCCCATCAGCTGGTGGCTGTTGAGCTCCCCGATCTCCCGGTAGCGCTCCAGGGCCGCGCCGAGCAGTTCCTCGGCGCGCGGCAGGTCGTCGGAGAGCAGCGCGAGGCTGCCGGTGTGGTGCAGCGCGCAGGCCGCCGCCGCGGTGTTGCCGGAGCGTTCCGCCAGCTCCTGGCACTCGTGCAGCGCGGCGAGGGCCGCGAGCGCGTCCCCCTGCAGGACGCTGACGTATCCCAGCGCCCACAGCGTCTTCGTCCTGGTCTCGTCGTTGCCGCTCTCGGCCTCGGCGGCCCGCTCCAGCCAGTGCCGCCCCTCGTTGAGGCGGCCGCAGCCCACCCAGTAGAACCACAGGGTGGCCGCCAGGTACTGGCCGATGTGCGCCTCCTCGGCGCGGCTGAGGCAGTAGTCGAGGGCGAGGCGCAGGTTCGGCAGGTCGCTGCCGATGCGGGCGGCGACCTCGTCCTGGCGGGGACCGAACCAGTCCAGCTCGCACCAGGTGGCCAGCCCCAGGTACCAGTCCCGGTGGCGGCGCCGCAGCCGCTCCCCGTCGCCCTGGGCCTCCAGCCACCCGGCGCCGTACTCGCGGACGGTGTCGATCATGCGGTAGCGGACCCCGCCCGGCCCGTCCTCGCGTATGGCGACGGACTGGGCGACCAGGCTCTCCAGGGTGGGCAGCACGTCCTCCGCCTCCAGCCCGTCGCCGGCGCACAGGTACTCGGCGGCGTCCAGGTCGAACTGCCCGGCGAAGACCGACAGCCGGGCCCACAGCAGCCGTTCGGCGGGGGTGCACAGCTCGTGGCTCCAGCCGATGGCGGTGCGCAGCGCGTGATGGCGCTCGGGGGCGCTGCGGTCGCCGCCGGTCAGCAGGGCGAAGCGGTCCTCCAGGCGGTCCAGCAGCTGCTCGACGGAGAGGGCGCGCAGCCTTACCGCGGCGAGTTCCAGGGCGAGCGGCAGGCCGTCGAGGCGGCGGCACAGCTCGGCCACCGCGGACCGGTTGGCCGGGGTGACCGCGAAGCCGGGCAGGACCGCGGCGGCCCGGTCGGCGAACAGCTGGACGGCGTCCCCGGGCACCGGCAGCGGGGCCAGCGGCAGCACCCGCTCGCCCGCGATCTCCAGGGGCCGCCGTCCGGCCGCCAGGACGCGCACTCCGGGGGCCCGCCGCAGCAGCTCGGCGGCGAGGCGGGCGCACTCCCCGACGATCCGCTCGTAGCCGTCCAGGACGAGCAGCAGTTCGCGGTCGGCGAGGCGCTCGGCGAGCAGCCGGTGCCGCTGCCGGGCGTGGCGGCCGGGCGGTCCCTGGCCGCCGAGGGCCCCCGCCTCCGGGTAGGGCTCGTGGCCGGCCGCGGCGGCCGCGCGGCGCGCGTGGTGCCCGGCTCCCGGGACGCCGGACTGGACGCGGGCGAGGCCGAGGGCCCCGGCGACGGTGTCCTCCAGCAGGGCGGGATCGCGCAGGGCGGAGAGCTCCACCAGCCACACCCCGTCGCAGAACCGATCCTGCCGGTCCTGGGCGGCGCGCAGGGCGCAGCGCGTCTTGCCGATGCCCCCCACGCCCGTGACCGTCACCAGCCGGGAGCGCTCCATGGCGCGCGCCAGCGCGGCGAGTTCGGCCGAGCGCCCGACGAACCGGTCCAGCTCAGCCGGGAGGTTGCCGGGACGCGGTACCGCGGGCGGTACGCGATCGACAGTGGGGCTGGGGAACGCGTCGGAGGACTGCATGGCACACGGAGCGTACCCGTCCATATGCGGACCGTACAATCGGCGCGGACGTCGCACTTCGGGCCGGTGCCCCACCCCGCGCGCCCCCACCGCAATGCGGTACGGACGGCGAGGCCGGGCGCGGTAGGGTCGTAACCTGCCGCCCGCCGACGCCGGACCGCGCCAGGCGTGACCACCGGAGCCTGATCGGAGCCTTCGAGCACCCGGATCCTGGTCCCGCACCGCGCCCGCCCGCGAGCGCCGCGGCCCGCTGGAACCCGTCAAACCCATGAGACCCGTGAATCAAGAGGAGCGCGCAACGTGTCCGGTGCCGAGGTGGCCGGCCTGATCGTGGCCGTCTTCTGGGCGATCCTGGTGTCCTTCCTGGCCGTCGCCCTGGCCAGACTGGCCCAGACGCTGCGGCGGACGACCGAGCTCGTCGCGGGCGTCACCGAGCAGGCGGTGCCGCTGCTCGGCGAGGCCACCGCGGCCGTCCGGTCGGCGCACGCCCAGCTGGACCGGGTGGACACCATCACCGCGGACGTCCAGGAGGTGACCGCCAACGCCTCCGCGCTGTCCTCGACCGTCGCCTCCACCTTCGGTGGCCCGCTGGTCAAGGTGGCCGCCTTCGGCTACGGCGTGCGGCGCGCGGTCGGCCTGCAGGCCGAGGAGAGCAGGGCGGAGCGGAAGACGCGCCGGAGCGGCGCCGCGCGTACCGTGATCATCGGCGCCGCGGGGTCCGCGGCCCGCCGCGGCTTCCTGCGCCGCACCCGAGGGAAGGGCTGATCCGACCATGTTCCGCCGCCTGTTCTGGTTCGCCACCGGGATCTTCACCGGAGTGTGGGCGACCACCAAGGTCAACCGGGCGATCAGCCGCCTCACCCCGGACAGCCTGGCCGCGACCGCCGCGGACCGCGCCCTCGAACTCGGCGGGCGGGCGCGGCGGTTCGCCCACGACGTCCGCGCCGGGATGACCCAGCGCGAACGCGAGCTCACCGAGGCGCTGGGCCTCGAGACCTCCGAGGACACCGAGCAGGCATCCGCGGCGCGCCCGGCGCTCCCCGGGCAGCGCCCGCGCTCCCCGCAGATCACCCAGAACGCGTACCGGCAGAACCCGCGCGACGTGCAGCACGTGCGACGGGTGTACGACGAGAAAGAAGGCCACTGATGGAGTCGGCAGAAATCCGCAGGCGCTGGCTGCGCTTCTTCGAGGAGCGCGGGCACACGGTCGTGCCGTCGGCGTCCCTGATCGCCGACGACCCGACGCTGCTGCTGGTTCCCGCGGGCATGGTCCCGTTCAAGCCCTACTTCCTCGGTGAGGTCAAGCCGCCCTACCGGCGCGCCACCAGCGTGCAGAAGTGCGTGCGCACGCCGGACATCGAGGAGGTCGGCAAGACCACCCGGCACGGCACCTTCTTCCAGATGTGCGGCAACTTCTCCTTCGGCGACTACTTCAAGGAAGGCGCCATCAAGCTCGCCTGGGAGCTGCTGACCACCTCCCAGGAGGACGGCGGCTACGGGCTTGAGCCGGAGAAGCTGTGGATCACGGTCTTCAAGGACGACGACGAGGCCGAGCAGATCTGGCGCGACGTGGTCGGCGTGCCGGCCGAGCGGATCCAGCGCCTGGGCATGAAGGACAACTTCTGGTCCATGGGCGTGCCCGGCCCCTGCGGCCCCTGCTCGGAGATCAACTACGACCGCGGCCCGGCCTTCGGCGCCGAGGGCGGCCCGGCCGTCAACGACGAGCGGTACGTGGAGATCTGGAACCTGGTCTTCATGCAGTACGAGCGGGGCGCCGGCACCGGCAAGGACGACTTCCCGATCCTCGGCGACCTGCCCAGCAAGAACATCGACACCGGCCTCGGTCTGGAGCGCCTGGCGATGATCCTGCAGGGCGTGCGGAACATGTACGAGATCGACACCTCGCGCATGGTCATCGACAAGGCCACCGAGCTCACCGGCAAGCCCTACGGCGCCGACGCCGGCGCGGACGTCTCGCTGCGCGTGGTCGCCGACCACATCCGCACCGCCGTGATGCTCATCGGCGACGGCGTCGCCCCCGGCAACGAGGGCCGCGGCTACGTGCTGCGCCGCATCATGCGCCGCGCCATCCGCAACATGCGGCTGCTGGGCGCCACCGAGCCGACCGTCGGCGACCTCGTCGACACCGTCATCAAGGCCATGAGCCCGCAGTACCCGGAGCTGGAGGAGGACCGCAAGCGCATCGAGACCGTCGCGCTCGCCGAGGAGGCCGCCTTCCTCAAGACCCTCAAGGCCGGCACCAACATCCTGGACACCGCGGTCACCGAGACGAAGGCCGCCGGCGCCACCGTGCTCCCCGGCGACAAGGCCTTCCTGCTCCACGACACCTGGGGCTTCCCGATCGACCTCACCCTGGAGATGGCCGCCGAGCAGGGCCTGTCCGTGGACGAGGACGGCTTCCGCCGCCTGATGAAGGAGCAGCGGGAGCGCGCCAAGGCCGACGCCCGGGCCAAGAAGACCGGTCACGCCGACCTGTCCGCCTACCGGGAGGTCGCCGACGCCTCCGGCAGCACCGTCTTCACCGGCTACACCGACCACGAGGGCGAGGCCTCGGTGGCCGGCCTGCTGGTGGACGGCGTGCCCTCGCCCGCCGCCCACGAGGGCGACGAGGTCGAGGTCGTACTGGACCGCACCCCGTTCTACGCCGAGGGCGGCGGCCAGCTCGCCGACACCGGCCGCATCCGCACCGACAGCGGCGCGGTGATCGAGGTCCGCGACGTCCAGCAGCCGGTCCCCGGGGTGACGGTGCACAAGGGCGTCGTCCAGGTCGGCGAGGTCACGGTCGGCTCCGGGGCCCACGCCCAGATCGACCTGGGCCGCCGCCGGGCCATCGCCCGCGCCCACAGCGCCACCCACCTCACCCACCAGGCGCTGCGTGACGCCCTCGGCCCGACCGCCGCCCAGGCCGGCTCGGAGAACTCCCCGGGCCGCTTCCGCTTCGACTTCGGTTCGCCGACGGCCGTGCCGGGCACGGTCCTCACCGACGTCGAGCAGAAGATCAACGAGGTGCTGGCCCGCGAACTCGACGTCACCGCCGAGGTGATGCCGATCGCCGAGGCCAAGCGGCAGGGCGCCATCGCCGAGTTCGGCGAGAAGTACGGCGAGCAGGTCCGCGTGGTCACCATCGGCGACTACTCCAAGGAGCTGTGCGGCGGCACGCACGTGCACAACACCGCCCAGCTCGGCCTGGTCAAGCTGCTCGGCGAGTCGTCCATCGGCTCCGGCGTGCGGCGGGTCGAGGCGCTGGTCGGCGTGGACGCCTACAGCTACCTCGCCCGCGAGCACGCCGTCGTCTCGCAGCTGACCGACCTGGTCAAGGGCCGCGCCGAGGAGCTGCCCGAGCGGATCTCCGCGATGCTGACCCGGCTGCGCGAGGCCGAGAAGGAGATCGAGCGGTTCCGCGCCGAGAAGGTGCTCGCCGCCGCCGCCGGGCTCGCCGAGGGCGCCGCGGACGTCAAGGGCGTCGCGCTGGTCACCGGCACCGTGCCGGACGGCACCAGCGCCGACGACCTGCGCAAGCTGGTCCTGGACGTCCGGCACCGCCTCGGCGGCGCCCGCCCGGCCGTGGTGGCCCTGTTCACCGTGGCGAACGGCCGTCCGCTGACCGTGGTGGCCACCAGCGAGGCCGCCCGCGAGCGCGGTATCAAGGCCGGCGAGCTGGTCCGCACCGCCGCCAAGACCCTCGGGGGTGGCGGCGGCGGCAAGGACGACGTGGCCCAGGGCGGCGGCAGCAACCCGGCCGCCGTCGGCGACGCCATCGCCGCGGTGCAGCGCCTGGTGGCCGAGAAGGCCTGACGGCGGGGAACGAGAAGGGAACGGCGGGGAACGGAAGGGAACGGCACCATGCGACGCGGCCGGCGGATCGCCGTCGATGTCGGGGACGCCCGGATCGGGGTCGCCTCCTGCGACCCCGACGGGGTGCTCGCCACGCCTGTGGAGACCGTTCCCGGCCGGGACGCGCCGGCCGCCCGCCGCCGGATCGCCGCCATCGTGGCGGAGTACGAGCCGATCGAGGTCGTGGTCGGCCTGCCGCGCTCCCTCAGCGGGCGCGAGGGGCCGGCCGCGGCCAAGGCACGGGCCTTCGCCGGGGATGTGGCGAAGATCATCGCACCGGTGCCGGTGCGGCTGGTCGACGAGCGGATGACGACGGTGACGGCTGCTCAAGGCCTGCGCGCATCGGGCGTCTCGGCACGGAAGGGCCGCTCGGTGGTCGACCAGGCCGCGGCCGTGGTGATCCTGCAGAGCGCCCTGGAGGCCGAGCGGGGTTCGGGACGGCCGCCCGGGGAAAGCGTGGAGGTCACCGGCTGAATGGCGATACGGTAACGTTCCGCGCCGAAGCGGCGGGCCGCGTTGCGCGCCACAAGCGCCGGCCGCATGCCGTCTCGCCGACGAGGGGATCCATGACTGACTACGGCCGAGGCCCCGGTTACGAACCGTGGCCCGAGGATCCGCTCTACGGCGACCTGGGCGGGCAGCGGGGTCCGGCGGCACCGGTGGCCAGCGGCTGGGATCCGTACGCGCCCTACGATCCGTACGCCACCGGGCAGCAGTACCTGCCGGGCTGGGAGGGCCGGCAGCCTCCCCAGGAGCCGTACCCGCAGCCGCAGTTCGTCCCGCAGCAGTACCCGCCCCAGCAGGGCCCACCGCAGCAGTACCCGCCCCAGCAGGGGCAACCGCCCCAGGGCTACGCCCCGCAGCAGTACCCGCAGCAGCCCTATCCGCAACAGCCGGGGCAGCAGGGCCGGCCGGGGCCCGCCGGCCCGTACCCGGGCCCCGGGCAGCAGCCGTACTACGACCCCAACGGCGGGTGGGCCGGGGCGGACCAGACGGCCGAGTGGCAGCAGGTCCCGGCCGGCCCGCAGGCCCCCGCCGGGGACGGGTTCGCCCAGGACGACACCGCCCAGGACGAGTTCGAGGCCCATCCGTTCTTCAGCGACGGCGAGGGCGCCGGCCGCGACATGGACGCCCGCCCCGGAACGGACGAGGACGGGTACGACGACGGCCACGACGACCGCCACGGCGATCCGGAGGACGACGAGTACCCGGATGACGAGTACTCGGACGACGAGGAGGACGGGCGCCGGTCGAAGAAACGTCGCGGCAGCAGCAAGAAGCGCCGCAGCGGCTCCGCCTGCCTGGTGATGACGCTGCTGTTCACCGGCGTCGTCGGAGGCGGCGGCTACGTCGGCTACCAGTACTGGCAGAACCACTTCGCCGCCCCGCCGGACTTCCCCGGCCAGGGCAGCGGCACGGTGGAGGTCCAGATCCCGGACGGCGCGACCCTCGCGGTGATGGGCAACATCCTCAAGAAGGCGGGCGTGGTCGAGAGCGTCGACGCCTTCACCGCCGCCGCCGCGAAGTCCGGCGCCAACCTCCAGGGCGGCACCTACGAGCTCCACCTGCGGATGTCCGCCGCCGCCGCGATCGCCCTGATGATGGACCCGGCCAGCCAGAATTCGATCATCATCCCCGAGGGCTTCAGGGCCAGCCAGATATATGCGCGCCTCGACCGACGGCTCGGCCTGAGCAGCGGCACCACGCAGGCCGCCGCCAAGAGCGCCGACCTGGGCCTCCCGTCCTACGCGAACGGCAACCCCGAGGGCTTCCTCTTTCCGAGCCGCTACGGACTCTCCAAGAGCGGCAAACCGGCCGACATCCTGGCGCAGATGGTCAAGCAGGCGCAGGCCGAGTACGCCAAGGACGATCTGGAGGCCCGCGCCCAGCAGATGGGCATGACCCCCTACCAGATCATCATCATCGCCAGCCTCATCCAGGCCGAGGCGCAGCAGCCGCAGGACTTCGGCAAGGTCTCCCGGGTCATATACAACCGGCTGGCCCAGCACATGGCCCTCGGCTTCGACTCCACGATCAACTACGCGCTGGGCCGCTCCACGCTGCACACCACCACCGCGGACACCCGGCTGGACTCTCCGTACAACACCTACCTCCACAAGGGCCTGCCGCCGGGCCCCATCGACAACCCCGGTCACGAGGCCATCGAGGCGGCGCTCAACCCCGAGGCGGGCAATTGGCTGTATTTTGTCACAGTCAAGCCCGGTGACACCCGCTTCACCGCCAGCGCGGCGGAACACGAGCGCAACGTCCAGGCCTTCAACCAGTACCAGCGAACGCACGGCGGTTCATGAACATCTCTGCCCGGCGCGCCGCGGTCCTCGGATCGCCGATCGCCCACTCCCTCTCCCCGGTGCTGCACCGCACCGCCTACGACGTCCTCGCCCTGCCGGACTGGGAGTACGGCTGCCATGACGTCGACGAGGCGGGCCTGCCGGCCTTCCTGGAGCGGATCTCCGCGGACCCGGTGCCGTGGGCGGGCCTGTCGCTGACCATGCCGCTCAAGCGCGCCGTCATCCCGCTGCTGGACGAGATCAGCGCCACCGCCGCCTCGGTGGACGCCGTCAACACCGTGGTCTTCGCCGACGGCCGCCGCACCGGGCACAACACCGACGTCCCCGGCCTGGTCGCCGCCCTGCGCGAGCGCGGCGTCGGACGGGTCCCCGCCGCGGCGGTCCTGGGCGCCGGGGCCACCGCCTCCTCCGCGCTGGCCGCCCTCGCCCGGATCTGCGACGGCGAGGTGACCGCCTATGTGCGCGGCGCGGCGCGCGCGGCCGAGATGCGCGGGCTGGGGGAGCGGCTCGGCGTCGCCGTGCGCACCGCCGACTGGGCGGACGCCGCCGAGGCGTTCGCGGCTCCGCTGGTGATCGCGACCACCCCGGCGGGCAGCACCGACGAGCTGGCCAAGGAGGTGCCCGACGCGCCCGGCGTGCTCTTCGACGTGATCTACGAGCCGTGGCCGACCCTGCTGGCCGACGCCTGGGCCGCGCGCGGCGGGACGGTGCTCGGCGGCCTCGACCTGCTGGTGCACCAGGCGGCGCTGCAGGTGGAGTTGATGACCGGCCGCTCACCGGCGCCGCTGGCGGCCATGCGGGCGGCCGGGGAGGCCGCCCTCGCCGCCCGGTCCTGACCGGCGCGCGGCCCGCGGTCCGCCCGCTGGACACGGAGGACGGCCGGTCAGCGCCGCGTGGGAGGATCGGGGGGAGAACTTCAGACGGGCGCAGGAAAGAGGGAGCACCGTTGAGCAGGTTGCGTTGGTTGACCGCCGGGGAGTCGCACGGTCCCGCGTTGGTGGCGACGCTGGAGGGGTTGCCGGCGGGCGTGCCGGTGACCACCGACATGGTCGCGGACGCGCTGGCGCGGCGGCGGCTCGGTTACGGCCGCGGCGCGCGGATGAAGTTCGAGCGCGACGAGGTCACCTTCCTCGGCGGTGTGCGGCACGGCCTGACGCTGGGCTCCCCGGTGGCGATCATGGTGGGCAACACCGAGTGGCCGAAGTGGGAGCAGGTCATGGCCGCCGACCCGGTGGACCCGGCGATCCTCGCCGAGCTGGCCCGCAACGCCCCGCTGACCCGGCCCCGCCCCGGCCACGCCGACCTGGCCGGCATGCAGAAGTACGGCTTCGACGAGGCCCGGCCGGTGCTGGAGCGGGCGTCCGCGCGGGAGACCGCGGCGCGCGTGGCGCTCGGCGCGGTGGCCCGCTCGTACCTGAAGGAGACGGCCGGCATCGAGATCGTCTCGCACGTGGTGGAGCTGGGCGCGGCCAAGGCGCCGCGCGGCGTCTACCCGCGGCCGTCCGACGTCGAGCAGTTGGACGCCGACCCGGTGCGCTGCCTGGACGACGCGGCGAGCGCGGCGATGGTCGAGGAGATCGACCAGGCGCACAAGGACGGCGACACCCTCGGCGGCGTCGTGGAGGTCCTGGCCTACGGCGTGCCGGTCGGGCTGGGCTCTCATGTGCACTGGGACCGGCGTCTGGACGCCCGGCTGGCCGGCGCGCTGATGGGCATCCAGGCGATCAAGGGCGTCGAGGTCGGCGACGGCTTCGAACTGGCCCGCATCCCCGGCTCCCAGGCGCACGACGAGATCCTCGCCACCCCGGAGGGCATCAGGCGGGCCTCGGGGCGCTCCGGTGGCACCGAGGGCGGCCTGTCCACGGGCGAGCTGCTGCGGGTGCGCGCCGCGATGAAGCCGATCGCGACCGTGCCGCGCGCCCTGGCGACCGTCGACGTGTCCACCGGCGAGCCGGCACAGGCCCACCACCAGCGTTCCGACGTCTGCGCGGTGCCCGCCGCGGGAATCGTCGCGGAGGCGATGGTGGCGCTGGTGCTGGCCGACGCGGTGGCGGAGAAGTTCGGCGGCGACAGCGTGACCGAGACCCGCCGCAACATCACCGGCTACCTGGAGAACCTGGCCATCCGATGAGCAACGCACGCGACGTGGAAGGGGCGACCGGCCCCGCGGTGATCCTGGTGGGGCCGCCCGGCTCGGGCAAGTCCACCGTCGGCCGGGTGCTCGCCGAGCGGCTGGGCACCGGCTACCGCGACACCGACGCCGACATCGAGGCCGCCCAGGGCCGCAGCATCGCCGACATCTTCGTCGAGGACGGCGAGCCGGCGTTCCGGGCGCTGGAGCGCGCCGCGGTCGCCGAGGCGCTGGCCGGCCACACCGGTGTCCTGGCCCTGGGCGGCGGTTCGGTCATGGACGAGGACACCCGCCGGGCGCTGTCCGGGCTGCCGGTGGTGTTCCTCCAGGTGGGCCTGGCCGACGCGGTGCGGCGGGTCGGCCTGGACACCCCGCGCCCGCTGCTCGCGGTCAACCCCAGGGCCCGCTGGCGCGAGCTGATGGAGGCCCGCCGCCCGCTGTACACCGAGGTCGCCCGTGCCGTCGTCGACACCGACGGCCGCACCCCCGAGGATGTCGCCGAAGCGGTCCTCGACGCACTGGAGTTGAAGCAGGTATGACGACGACCACCAACGGGCCGATCCGCATCCGGGTCGGCGGCAGCGCGGGCACCGCGCCGTACGAGGTGCTGGTCGGGCGGCAGCTGCTCGGCGAGCTTCCCGGGCTGATCGGCGAGCGCGCGAAGGCGCAGCGGGTCGCGGTCCTGCACCCCGAGGCGCTGTCGGCCACCGGCGAGGCGATCCGCCAGGACCTCGCCGAGCAGGGCTACGAGGCGATCGCGATCCAGCTGCCGAACGCGGAGGAGGCCAAGACCGCGGAGGTCGCCGCCTACTGCTGGAGCGTGCTGGGGCAGACGAACTTCACCCGCAGTGATGTGATCATCGGTGTGGGCGGTGGCGCGACCACCGACCTGGCCGGGTTCGTGGCCGCGACCTGGCTGCGCGGGGTGCGCTGGATCGCGGTGCCGACCACGGTCCTGGGCATGGTGGACGCGGCCGTCGGCGGCAAGACCGGCATCAACACCGCCGAGGGCAAGAACCTGGTCGGCGCCTTCCACCCGCCCGCCGGGGTGCTGTGCGACCTGTCCAGCCTGGAGTCCCTGCCGGTCCACGACTACGTCAGCGGGCTCGCCGAGATCATCAAGGCCGGCTTCATCGCCGACCCGGTGATCCTGGACCTGATCGAGTCGGACCCCGAGGCCGCCCGCGGCCCGGCCGGCCCGCACACCGCGGAGCTGATCGAGCGCTCCATCCGGGTCAAGGCCGACGTGGTCTCGCAGGACCTCAAGGAGTCCGGGCTGCGCGAGATCCTCAACTACGGCCACACGCTCGGCCACGCGATCGAGAAGAACGAGCGCTACACCTGGCGGCACGGCGCCGCGGTCTCGGTCGGCATGGTCTTCGCCGCCGAACTCGGCCGGCTGGCGGGCCGCCTGGACGAGGCGACCGCCGAGCGCCACCGGACCGTCCTGGCCTCGGTCGGCCTGCCGCTGACCTACCGCGGCGACCAGTGGCCCAGGCTGCTGGAGACGATGAAGGTCGACAAGAAGTCCCGCGGCGACCGGCTGCGCTTCATCGTGCTCGGGGGCCTGGCCAAGCCGGCCGTGCTGGAGGCCCCGGACCCGGCCCTGCTGCTCGCCGCCTACGCCGAGGTCGCCAAGTAGCCAGGTCAGGGATCGGGCCGCCCGGGCGGTGCGTGCCGCCGCCCGGGCACTCCTCCGGCGTGTCGGACGTTCACACAACTGCCGTGCGGGACGGTACCGTTCGGTAGCGAGCCGGTCCGGAACGATGGTCCCGGCGGCCGCCGACCCCAGCGAGACACCGGTACGAGACGGAGTGGCCCGACATGCAGCATGCCTCGGGGGCGCCGCTGCCACCGCCGAACGGTCCGGCGCCGACGGGTGCCGGCGGCTGGGTCCCGCCCGGGCCCCAGGGCGGGACCGCTCCGCCGCCCGCGCCGAGCTGGCCCGGCAGCCCGCCGCCCGCCGCACCCACCGGCCCGACCGGCCCGACCGGCCCCACCGGTCACTTTCCGCTGCCGTCCGGCGGCCCGGCGGCCATGCCCGCTCCGCCGCCCGGGCCCGGGCACGCCACCCCGCAGGCCCCGATCGCGGTGCTGCTGATCGGGGCGGCGGGCGCCGGGAAGACCACCATCGCCCGCTACTGGGCCGAGCACCGCCCCTCGCCGACCGCCCACATCAGCCTGGACGACGTCCGCGAGTGGGTGCGCTCCGGCTTCGCCGACCCGCAGTCCGGCTGGAACGAGCACTCCGAGACCCAGTACCGCCTGGCCCGCCGCACCTGCGGCTTCGCCGCCCGCAACTTCCTGGCCAACGGGATCTCCTGCATCATCGACGACGCCGTCTTCCCGGACTGGCCGGTGGTGGGCCTCGGCGGCTGGAAACGCCATGTCGGCCCGGGGCTGCTGCCGGTCGTCCTGCTGCCCGGCCTGAAGACCGTCCTGGCCCGCAACGCCGAGCGCAGCGGGAACCGCAGGCTCGCGGACGACGAGGTCGCCCGCATCCACGGGCGGATGGCCGGCTGGTACGGCTCCGGGCTGCCGATCATCGACAACTCCGAGCTGGACGTGCCGGCGGCCGCCGAGGCGCTGGACCAGATGGTGCTGCGCAGCCTGAGCGGCCAGCAGCCCCGCTGAGCCCGCCGGCGCCAGTCGAGCCCGCCGAGCCCGCCGAGCCCGCCGAGCCCGCCGTCCCCGTCCGGACGCGCCGGAAGGTCCCGCGGCGCCGCGCCGCGTAGGCTCGGCTCATGCCCGAAGTGCACGTTTCCCGACGGATGCGTCTGTACGAGAGGTGCGCGGCGGCCGGGACGGCGGCCGCGCTGGTCACCAGCCCCGCCAACATCCGCTACCTGACCGGGTGCGCGCCGGCCGGGGCCGCGCTGCTGGTGGCGCCGGGGCCCTGCGGGGAGACGCTGGTGCTGCGGCGCCGCAGCCCCGGCGACCCGGACACCGTGACGCCGCCGGAGGACGTACGGGTCCACTTCCTGCCGGCGACCGAGGGGGACACCGCCATCGCGGCGGCCGAGCTCGCCGGGGCCCTGGGCGCCGACTCCCTCGCCGTCGAGGAGCACCAGCTCAGCGTCGTGCGGCACCGGGCGATCGCCGCCGCCGTCCCCGGCCTGCGGCTGGTCGACCTCGGGCAGGCCGTCGAACAGCTCCGGCTGGTCAAGGACGAGGACGAGATCGCCTGCCTGCGCATCGCCGCGGAGATCGCCGACCAGGCGCTGGGCGAGCTGCTGGAGTCCATCCTGGTCGGCCGCACCGAGCGGCATCTCGCGCTGGAGCTGGAGCGCCGCCTGGTCGACCACGGCGCCGACGCCCCCGCCTTCCCCACCTGCGTCGGCACCGGCCCGCACTCCGGCGCGCTGCGGCACCTGCCCACCGACCGGCGGGTGGAGGAGGGCGACTTCCTGACGGTGTGCCTGGGCGCCTGCTACCGCGGCTACCGCAGCGAGGTCGGCCGTACGTTCGTCATCGGCAGCTCGCCGGCCGGCTGGCAGATCGAACTGTACGAGCAGGTGTTCGCCGCCCAGCGGGCCGGGCGGGAGGCGCTCGCGCCGGGTGCGGCGTGCCGCGCGGTCGACCGGGCGGCCCGGCAGGTCCTGGAGGCGGCGGGCCACGCGGACGCGCTCGGGGCGTGGACCGGGCACGGCGTGGGACTCGAAATCGACGAGGAGCCTCGGCTCACTCCCACCGCCATGGGTAAACTGGACGCTTGCGTGCCGGTCACCGTCGAACCGGGGGTCCACTTCCCCGGCCGGGGCGGTGTCCGCATCGACGACACACTCGTCGTGCGCCCCCCGGCGGACGGCGGGCCCGAGCTACTCACCATCACGACCAAGGAGCTGCTCGCCCTGTGAGCGGGCCGCGCCTGGTCCCCGATGCACCACTTTCAGGAGAATCCGCAACCGTGGCCACCACGAACGACCTCAAGAACGGCCTGGTGCTCAAGCTCGACGGGGGCCAGCTGTGGTCCGTCGTCGAGTTCCAGCACGTCAAGCCCGGCAAGGGCCCCGCCTTCGTCCGCACGAAGCTCAAGAACGTGCTCAGCGGCAAGGTCGTGGACAAGACCTTCAACGCCGGTGTGAAGGTCGAGACGGCCAATGTCGACAAGCGCGGCATGCAGTTCTCTTACAAGGACGGCGCCGACTTCGTCTTCATGGACACGGAGACGTACGACCAGATCAACATCTCCCCCGACACCGTCGGGGACGCCGCGAACTACCTGCTGGAGGGCCAGGAGGCGGTCGTGGCGATGTACGAGGGCGCGCCGCTCTACGTCGAGCTGCCCGCCTCCGTCGAGCTGTCCATCGAGTACACCGAGCCCGGTGTGCAGGGCGACCGCTCCACCGGTGGCACCAAGCCGGCCCGCCTGGAGACCGGCTACGAGATCGGCGTGCCCCTCTTCATCACCACCGGCGAGAAGATCAAGGTCGATACCCGCTCGGGTGAGTACCTCGGCCGGGTGAACAGCTGACTGTGGCTGCCCGCACCAAGGCCCGTAAACGAGCCTTCCAGATCCTTTTCGAGGCCGACCAGCGCGCCGCCGCGCCGCGGGCCGTCATGGCGGACTGGATCCGGCTGGCGCGGACCGACGACCGGCAGCCGCAGGTCACCGAGTACACCATGCGGCTGGTCGAGGGATACCAGGACCACGCCGACCGCATCGACGAGCTGATCGCCAAGCACGCGGTCGGCTGGGCGATGGACCGGATGCCGGCCGTGGACCGCAATGTCCTGCGCCTGGGCACCTACGAGCTGCTCTGGCAGGACGAGGTCCCGGACGCCGTCGTGCTGGACGAGGCCGTCCAGCTCGCCAAGGAGTTCTCCACCGACGAGTCGCCCGCCTTCGTCAACGGGCTGCTGGCCCGTCTGATGGAGCTCAAGCCGACGCTGGACCGCGACTGAGACCGCGGCGGCGCGGCAGCGGACGGCCGCACGCGTCAGCGGGCCCCGGAACACCGTGGAGGTGTCCGGGGCCCGCTGCCTTCCCGGCCGGGCGCCTACGGCGTACCGCCGCCCGGCACAACGTTTCCTCAGTTGTCACAAGGCTCTCTCCCGGCGGGCGCACGCCGCGCCGGTGACGGAGCCGGGGGCCAGTGCCGCGGAGGAACGGGCGGTCCGCCCGTCAGCTCTCCTCGTGCTGCACCGCGCGCCGGGCGTCGGCGTCGAGGACGCCCCACCCGATCAGCTGCTCGGTCAGCACCGACGGCGACTGGTCGTAGATCACGGCGAGGGTGCGCAGGTCGTCCTGGCGGATCGAGAGGACCTTGCCGTTGTAGTCACCGCGCTGGCTCTGGATGGTGGCCGCGTAGCGCTGCAGCGGGCCGGCCTTCTCGGACGGCACCTGGGCCAGCCGCTCCAGGTCCAGCACCAGCTTCGGCGGCGGCTCCGCCGCACCACCGGGTGCCGAACCGGGCAGCAGCTCCTGCACCGGGACACCGTAGAAGTCCGCCAGCTCGGCCAGCCGCTGCACGGTCACCGCACGGTCGCCACGCTCGTACGAGCCGACCACGACGGCCTTCCAGCGGCCCTGGGACTTCTCCTCCACCCCGTGCAGGGACAGGCCCTGCTGTGTGCGGATAGCCCGGAGTTTTGCTCCGAGTTGCTTGGCGTAATCGCTGGACATAGGGCTCCCCGGATGGACTCGGTAACTCACTGTGAGGTTACGCAGCGTAATCTGGCTTCGTCAAGCCGAACGGGATTCTCCGGCCCCCACCAGGGCTGTCTCCGGGCCCCTGGTAGTCTTGGGTGCGATCCCAGACGTCCTTTAAGGCCCGTCCCGTGAGGCGGGGAAGGAGGTCCCCGACCCATGGTCGAAGGCCACAGCACGAACTCCGCGGCCCCGGCACGCCCCGTCCTGGAGGCGCCGGACATCGCCCGGGCACTGACCCGCATCGCCCACGAGATCGTCGAACGCGCCAAGGGCGCCGACGACGTGGTGCTCCTCGGCATCCCGACGCGCGGGGTCTTCATCGCCCGCCGGCTCGCCGACAAGCTCGCCGAGATCACCGGCCGCACGGTGCCGGTCGGCTCGCTCGACATCACCATGTACCGCGACGACCTGCGGATGAAGCCGGCCCGCGCGCTGGCCCGCACCGAGATCCCCGGCAACGGCATCGACGGCTGCCTGGTGGTGCTCGTCGACGACGTGCTCTTCTCCGGCCGGACCATCCGCGCCGCGCTCGACGCGCTGAACGACATCGGCCGCCCCCGCACCGTGCAGCTGGCCGTGCTCGTCGACCGGGGCCACCGCGAGCTGCCGATCCGCGCGGACTACGTGGGCAAGAACATCCCCACCTCGCTGCGCGAGACCGTCAAGGTCCACCTGGCCGAGAACGACGGCCGCGACGCCGTCCTGCTCGGCGCACGGGACGTGTAGGGCACTCCTCCGCGAGTCACCGCACCCGCCGCAGGCTCACGCCGACCCGACGTGCCCGAAAACTCCCCCGCCACCACGTACCTCCCGGAGTGCCCCCGATGAAGCGCCACCTGATCTCGGCCGCCGACCTCACACGGGACGACGCGATCCTGGTCCTCGACACCGCCGAGGAGATGGCCAGGGTCGCGGACCGCCCGATCAAGAAACTGCCGGTCCTGCGCGGGCGGACCGTCGTCAACCTGTTCTACGAGGACTCCACCCGCACCCGCATCTCCTTCGAGGCGGCCGCCAAGCGCCTGTCCGCCGACGTCATCAACTTCTCCGCCAAGGGCTCGTCGGTCTCCAAGGGCGAGTCCCTGAAGGACACCGCGCTCACCCTGGAGGCGATGGGCGCCGACGCGGTCGTCATCCGCCACCAGTCCTCCGGTGCACCGCACCGGCTGGCCACCTCCGGCTGGATCGGCGGCTCGGTCGTCAACGCCGGCGACGGCACCCACGAGCACCCCACCCAGGCCCTCCTGGACGCCTTCACCATGCGCCGCCACCTGGCCGGCGCCCCGGACGGCGGCCCCACCCACCACCGGGGCCCCGGGGACGGCACCGGCCGCGACCTGGCCGGTCGCCGGATCACCATCGTCGGCGACGTGCTGCACAGCCGCGTCGCCCGCTCCAACGTCCACCTGCTGGGGACCCTGGGCGCCGAGGTCACGCTGGTCGCCCCGCCGACCCTGCTGCCGATCGGGGTGGAGAGCTGGCCCTGCCAGGTCTCCTACGACCTCGACCCGGTCCTGCCCAAGAGCGACGCCGTGATGATGCTGCGGGTGCAGCGCGAGCGGATGAACGCCGCGTTCTTCCCCACCGAGCGCGAGTACGCCCGCCGCTACGGTCTGGACGGCATCCGGATGGCCGCGCTGCCCGAGCACGCCATCGTCATGCACCCCGGCCCGATGAACCGCGGCATGGAGATCACCGCCGAGGTCGCCGACTCCGCCCGCAGCACGGTCGTCGAGCAGGTCGCCAACGGCGTCAGCGTCCGGATGGCCGTGCTGTACCTGCTGCTCGGCGGTTCCGAACCGGCCGTCGCCGCGCCCGCCCCCGCAAACCACCGCAGCACCGAGGAGAGCAAGTAACGATGAGCAAGACCCTTATCCGCGGCGCGAGGATCCTCGGCGGCGAGGCGCAGGACGTGCTGATCGACGGCGAGCGGGTCGCGGCGGTCGGCGCCGGGCTGTCCGCCGACGGGGCCGACGTGGTCGAGGCGGCGGGGCAGATCCTGCTGCCGGGCCTGGTCGACCTCCACACCCACCTGCGCGAGCCGGGCCGCGAGGACTCCGAGACCGTGCTGACCGGCACCCGGGCCGCGGCCGCCGGCGGCTACACCGCGGTGCACGCCATGGCCAACACCTTCCCGGTGGCCGACACCGCCGGCGTCGTCGAGCAGGTCTGGCGGCTCGGCAGGGAGTCCGGCTACTGCGACGTGCAGCCGGTCGGCGCCGTCACCGTCGGCCTGGAGGGCAAGCAGCTCGCCGAGCTCGGCGCGATGCACGACTCCGCCGCCGCGGTGCGGGTCTTCTCCGACGACGGCAAGTGCGTCGACGACGCGGTGATCATGCGGCGCGCCCTGGAGTACGTCAAGGCGTTCGACGGGGTGATCGCCCAGCACGCGCAGGAGCCGCGGCTGACCGAGGGCGCCCAGATGAACGAGGGCACCGTCTCCGGTGAGCTGGGCCTGCGCGGCTGGCCGGCGGTCGCCGAGGAGTCGATCATCGCCCGCGACGTGCTGCTCGCCGCCCACGTCGGCTCCCGGGTGCACATCTGCCACCTGTCCACGGCCGGCTCGGTGGAGATCGTGCGCTGGGCCAAGTCCAAGGGCTGGAACGTCACCGCCGAGGTCACCCCGCACCACCTGCTGCTCACCGACGAGCTGGTCCGCTCCTACGACCCGGTCTACAAGGTCAACCCGCCGCTGCGCACCGAGGCCGACGTCATGGCGCTGCGCCAGGCGCTCGCCGACGGCACCATCGACTGCGTCGCCACCGACCACGCCCCGCACCCCGCCGAGGACAAGGACTGCGAGTGGGCGGCGGCGGCCATGGGCATGATCGGCCTGGAGACCGCGCTGTCGGTCGTCCAGCACACCATGGTCGACACCGGGCTGCTGGACTGGGCGGGCGTCGCCGACCGGATGTCGGTCCGCCCGGCGGTCATCGGCCGGCTGAACGGCCACGGCCGCCCGATCGCGGCGGGCGAGCCCGCCAACCTGGTCCTGGCGGACCCGGCATACCGTGGGGTGGTGAACCCCGCAGGCTTCGCCTCCCGCAGCCGCAACACCCCGTACCAGGGGCTTCAGCTGCCGGGCCGGGTGACCGCCACGTTCCTGCGGGGCAAGGCCACGGTCATGGACGGGAAGCTGGCGTGAACACCACCACCTACGTACTCCAGGCGCTGGACAAGCACTCGGCGCGGACCACCGATCTCGGGGCCCGGCTGCTGTGGGTACTGATCCTCCTCGCGCTGATCGCCCTGGCCTACTGGCTGATGTGGCGGGCGTGGCGGGCGCGCGCCGAGCGCCAGTCGGACCTGCCGGAGCTCCCGGCGATCCCCGCGACCCCGGGCGAGCCGCTCGCCGAGCTGACCGGCCGCTACCACGCCAGCACGACCGCGGGGGACTGGCTGGACCGCATCGCCGCGCGGGATCTCGGCACCCGCAGCCTGGTCGAGCTGACGCTCACCGAGCAGGGCGTGGTGGTCCGGCGCCCGGCGGCCACCGACTTCTTCATCCCGGCCGGCGCGCTGCGCGGCGCCCGGCTCGACAAGGGCATCGCCGGCAAGGTCGTCCCCGAGGGCGGTCTGCTGGTGATCACCTGGCAGCTGGGGGACCGGCTGATCGACTCGGGCTTCCGCTCCGAGCACCCCGCCGAGCACGCGGCGTGGGTCGCCGCGATCGAGCGGATCACCGGCGGCGGGCACGCTGCCGCCGGCACGAACCACCAGGAAGGCGCACGATGACCACCTCCACCCGGCACGACCGGGCCGCCCGCGTCCCCGCCGTACTCGTCCTGGAGGACGGCCGCAGCTTCCGCGGCCGTGCCTACGGGGCCGTGGGGGAGACCTTCGGCGAGGCGGTCTTCTCCACCGGCATGACCGGCTACCAGGAGACCCTCACCGACCCGTCCTACCACCGCCAGGTCGTGGTCATGACCGCCCCGCACGTCGGCAACACCGGCGTCAACGACGAGGACCCCGAGTCGCGCCGCATCTGGGTGTCCGGCTATGTGGTCCGCGACCCCGCCCGCACCCCGTCCAACTGGCGCTCCCGCCGCAGCCTGGACGACGAACTGGCCGCCCAGGGCGTCGTCGGCATCAGCGGTGTCGACACCCGGGCCCTCACCCGCCACCTGCGCGAGCGCGGCGCGATGCGGGTGGGCATCTTCTCCGGTGACGCGCTCGCCGACGAGGCCGCGCTGCTGGCCAGGGTGCTCTCCGCCCCGCAGATGACCGGCGCCGACCTGTGCGGCGAGGTCACCACGGCCGAGCCCTACGTCGTGCCCGCGATCGGCACCAAGCGGCTGACGGTCGCCGCGATCGACCTGGGCATCAAGTCGATGACCCCGCACCGGATGGCCGAGCGCGGTATCGAGGTCCACGTCTTCCCGGCGACGGCGAGCCTGGAGGAGATCTACGCGGCCGGACCGGACGGGGTGTTCCTGTCCAACGGCCCCGGCGACCCGGCCACCGCCGACCACCAGGTCGCCCTCGCCCAGGGCGTCCTGGAGCGGAAGACCCCGCTGTTCGGGATCTGCTTCGGCAACCAGATCCTCGGCCGCGCCCTGGGCTTCGGCACCTACAAGCTCAAGTACGGCCACCGCGGCATCAACCAGCCCGTGCAGGACCGTTCCACCGGCAAGGTGGAGGTCACCGCCCACAACCACGGCTTCGCCGTGGACGCCCCGCTGGACCGGGACGCCGACACCCCCTTCGGGCGGGCCCGGGTCTCCCACGTCTGCCTCAACGACGACGTGGTCGAGGGCCTGGAGTGCCTCGACGTCCCCGCGTTCAGCGTCCAGTACCACCCCGAGGCAGCAGCAGGCCCGCACGACGCGGCGTACCTGTTCGACCGCTTCGTGACCCTGATGGAGGGCCAGCGTGCCTAAGCGCACCGACATCCAGTCCGTTCTGGTCATCGGCTCCGGCCCGATCGTCATCGGCCAGGCCGCCGAGTTCGACTACTCCGGGACCCAGGCGTGCCGGGTCCTGAAGGCCGAGGGCCTGCGGGTCATCCTGGTCAACTCCAACCCGGCCACGATCATGACCGACCCGGAGATCGCCGACGCCACCTACGTCGAGCCGATCACCCCGGAGTTCGTCGAGAAGATCATCGCCAAGGAGCGCCCCGACGCGCTGCTGCCGACCCTGGGCGGCCAGACCGCGCTGAACACCGCGATCGCCCTGCACGAGGCCGGCACGCTCGACGAGTACGGCGTCGAGCTGATCGGCGCCAAGGTCGAGGCGATCCACAAGGGCGAGGACCGCGACCAGTTCAAGAAGGTCGTCGAGGCGGTCCGCGGCAAGATCGGGCACGGCGAGTCGGCCCGCTCGGTGATCTGCCACTCCATGGACGACGTCCTGGCGGGCGTCGAGCAGCTCGGCGGCTACCCGGTCGTGGTCCGCCCCTCGTTCACCATGGGCGGCGCCGGCTCCGGCTTCGCGCACGACGAGGCCGAGCTGCGCCGCATCGCCGGCCAGGGACTCGCGCTCTCCCCGACCACCGAGGTGCTCCTGGAGGAGTCCATCCTCGGCTGGAAGGAGTACGAGCTGGAGCTGATGCGCGACAAGAACGACAACGTCGTGGTCGTCTGCTCCATCGAGAACCTCGACCCGATGGGCGTGCACACCGGCGACTCCATCACCGTCGCGCCCGCGATGACGCTCACCGACCGCGAGTACCAGATCCTGCGGGACATCGGCATCGCCGTGATCCGCGAGGTCGGCGTGGACACCGGTGGCTGCAACATCCAGTTCGCGGTCAACCCCGCCGACGGCCGGGTCATCGTCATCGAGATGAACCCGCGGGTGTCGCGCTCCTCCGCGCTGGCGTCGAAGGCGACCGGCTTCCCGATCGCCAAGATCGCCGCCCGTCTCGCGGTGGGGTACACCCTCGACGAGATCCCCAACGACATCACCGAGCAGACCCCGGCGTCCTTCGAGCCGACGCTCGACTACGTCGTGGTCAAGGTGCCGCGGTTCGCCTTCGAGAAGTTCCCGGCCGCCGACTCCACGCTGACCACCACCATGAAGTCGGTCGGCGAGGCCATGGCCATCGGCCGCAACTTCCCCGAGGCGCTCAACAAGGCGCTGCGCTCGATCGAGAAGAAGGGCTCGCAGTTCTCCTTCACCGGCGACCCGGGCGACAAGGACGTGCTGCTGCAGGCCGCCGCGATCCCCACCGACGGGCGGATCAACACGGTGATGCAGGCGATCCGCGCCGGCGCCACCCCCGAGGAGGTCTTCGAGTCCACCCGCATCGACCCGTGGTTCGTCGACCAGCTCTTCCTGATCAAGGAGATCGCCGACGAGCTGGCCGCGGCCGGCGAGCTCGACCCGGAGCTGCTGGCCTGGGCCAAGCGGCACGGCTTCTCCGACGCCCAGATCGCGGCGATCCGCGGCCTGCGCGAGGAGGTCGTGCGCGAGGTGCGGCACGCCCTGGGGGTACGCCCGGTCTACAAGACGGTCGACACCTGCGCGGCCGAGTTCGCCGCCCGGACCCCGTACTTCTACTCGTCCTACGACGAGGAGAACGAGGTCGCGCCGCGCGAGAGGCCCGCGGTGATCATCCTGGGCTCCGGCCCCAACCGCATCGGCCAGGGCATCGAGTTCGACTACTCCTGCGTCCACGCCTCGTTCGCGCTGTCGGACGCGGGCTACGAGACCGTGATGGTCAACTGCAACCCCGAGACCGTCTCCACCGACTACGACACCTCCGACCGGCTGTACTTCGAGCCGCTCACCCTGGAGGACGTGCTGGAGATCGTCCACGCCGAGCAGCAGGCCGGGCCGGTCGCCGGCGTCATCGTCCAGCTCGGCGGGCAGACCCCGCTGGGCCTGGCGCAGGCGCTGAAGGACAACGGGGTGCCGGTGGTCGGCACCTCCCCGGAGGCCATCCATCTCGCCGAGGACCGCGGGGCGTTCGGCCGGGTGCTCGCCGAGGCCGGGCTGCCCGCGCCCAAGCACGGCACCGCGACCTCCTTCCCGCAGGCCAAGGCCATCGCGGACGAGATCGGCTACCCGGTGCTGGTGCGCCCGTCCTACGTGCTCGGCGGCCGGGGCATGGAGATCGTCTACGACGAGGCCCGGCTGGCCACCTACATCGCCGAGTCCACCGAGATCAGCCCGGACCGGCCGGTGCTGGTGGACCGCTTCCTCGACGACGCCATCGAGATCGACGTCGACGCGCTCTACGACGGCACCGAGCTGTACCTCGGCGGCGTGATGGAGCACATCGAGGAGGCCGGCATCCACTCCGGCGACTCGGCCTGCGCGCTGCCCCCGATGACGCTCGGCGGCTTCGACATCAAGCGGCTGCGGGCCTCCACCGAGGCCATCGCCGCGGGTGTCGGGGTGCGCGGTCTGATCAACATCCAGTTCGCGCTGGCCGGGGACATCCTCTACGTGCTGGAGGCCAACCCGCGCGCCTCGCGGACCGTGCCGTTCACCTCCAAGGCGACCGCGGTGCCGCTGGCCAAGGCCGCCGCCCGCATCTCGCTCGGCGCGACCATCGCCGAGCTGCGGGCCGAGGGGCTGCTGCCGCCCAGCGGTGACGGCGGCACCCTGCCGATGGACGCGCCGATCTCCGTCAAGGAGGCCGTGCTGCCCTGGAGCCGCTTCCGGGACGCCTCCGGGCGCGGCGTGGACACCATCCTCGGCCCGGAGATGCGCTCCACCGGCGAGGTGATGGGCATCGACGCCGTCTTCGGCACCGCCTACGCCAAGTCGCAGGCCGCCGCCTACGGCGCGCTGCCCACCAAGGGCCGGGCCTTCGTCTCGGTGGCCAACCGCGACAAGCGGGCGATGATCTTCCCGGCCCGGGCGCTGGCCGAGCACGGCTTCGAGCTGCTCGCCACCTCCGGCACCGCGGAGATCCTGCGCCGCAACGGCATCGAGACCACGGTGGTGCGCAAGCAGAGCGAGGGCGAGGGCCCGGCCGGCGAGCCGACCATCGTCCAGCTCATCCACGACGGGAAGATCGACCTGATCGTGAACACCCCGTACGGCACCGGCGGCCGCCTGGACGGCTACGACATCCGTACCGCCGCCGTCGCCCGGGGCGTCCCGTGCCTGACGACGGTCCAGGCGCTGGCCGCCGCCGTGCAGGGCATCGACGCGCTGGCCCGCGGGGACGTCGGGGTCCGCTCGCTGCAGGAACACGCGGCGCATCTGATCGCCGCCCGCGAGGGCTGATCGCCGGGAGGGGGACACCGCGAGCGGTGTCCCCCTCGTCACGAGCCCCTCTCCGCGAGTCCCCGTCCGACCCCGCGAACTCCCGCGAAAAGGCCCGGAAAACCCATGTACCGCCTGTTCTTCACCCTCTTCTTCAGCCGCATGGACCCCGAGCGGGCGCACCACCTCGCGTTCGCCTGGATCCGGCTGGCCGCCCGGGTGCCCGTGCTGCGCGCGCTGGTACGCGCGGTGTGCCGGCCGGCCCGCCCCGAGCTGCGGGTGACCGCGCTCGGCCTGGAGCACCCCGGCCCGTTCGGACTCGCCGCCGGCTTCGACAAGAACGCCGTCGGCATCGACGCGCTGGCCATGCTGGGCTTCGACCACGTCGAGATCGGCACGGTCACCGCGCAGCCGCAGCCCGGCAATCCGCCGCAGCGACTGTTCCGCCTGGTCAAGGACCGGGCCCTGATCAACCGGATGGGCTTCAACAACGACGGCTCGGCCGCCGTGGCCGCCCGGCTCGCCGCCCGCGGCGCCACGCGGCGCGCCGGAACCGTCGTCGGCGTCAACATCGGCAAGACGAAGATCGTCCCGGAGGGTGAGGCGGTCGGCGACTATGTGACGTCCGCGGAGCGCCTGGCGGTCCACGCCGACTACCTCGTCGTCAACGTCTCGTCGCCCAACACCCCCGGGCTGCGCAACCTCCAGGCCGTCGACCAGCTCCGCCCGCTGCTGACCGCGGTGCGCGAGGCGGCCGACCGGTCCGTCCCCGGGCGCCGGGTGCCCCTGCTGGTCAAGATCGCCCCCGACCTGGCCGACGAGGACGTCGACGCCGTCGCCGACCTGGCCGTGGAACTCGGCCTGGACGGCATCATCGCGACCAACACGACCATCGCCCGCGGCGGCCTGCGTACCGACGCGGCCACCGTGGCGGCCATCGGCGCCGGCGGCCTGTCCGGCGCGCCGCTCAAGGCGCGCTCCCTCCAGGTGCTGCGGCGCCTGTACGAGCGGGTCGGGGACCGGATCACCCTGATCGGCGTGGGCGGTGTGGAGACCGCGGACGACGTCTGGGAGAAGATCCTGGCGGGCGCCACCCTGGTGCAGGGCTACAGCGGATTCATCTACGCCGGGCCGCTGTGGTGCCGGCGCATCCACCGCGGCCTGGCCGCCCGGCTGGCGGCGAGCCCCTACCGCGGCCTCGCCGAGGCCGTGGGCGCCGCGACCCGCGAGCAGACCCCGTGAGCGGCGCGCCGCACGCGCCGCAGTCCCCCCGGAGCCCCGGGCAGCGAACAGGAGAGAGAGCCATGACCGCGACGACCCCGGAACCGTTCGGCGCCCGGCTGCGGCGCGCCCTGGACAGCCGCGGACCGCTGTGCGTGGGCATCGACCCGCACGCGGCGCTCCTCCAGGCCTGGGGTCTGGACGACGACATCGCCGGGCTCGAGCGCTTCACCCACACCGTGGTCGAGGCCCTGGCCGGGCAGGTGGCGGTGCTCAAGCCGCAGTCGGCGTTCTTCGAGCGGTTCGGCTCCCGGGGTGTCGCGGTGCTGGAGCGGGCGGTCGCCGACGCGCGCTCGGCCGGGGCGCTGGTGCTGATGGACGTCAAGCGCGGCGACATCGGCAGCACCATGGCCGCCTACGCCTCGGCGTACCTGGAGCCGGGCTCGCCGCTGTTCTCGGACGCGGTGACGGTCAGCCCCTACCTGGGCTTCGGGTCGCTGCGTCCGGCGCTGGACGCGGCCCGGGCCGCCGGCAGCGGGGTGTTCGTGCTGGCGCTGACCTCCAACCCGGAGGGCGCCGAGGTGCAGCGGGCGACCGGCGCGGGCGGTCGCCCGCTGGCGCAGGTCATGCTGGACCACATCGCGGCGGAGAACCGCGGCGCCCGGCCGCTGGGCTCGGTCGGCGCGGTCGTCGGCGCGACGGTGGGCGAGGCGGGTGTCGCCCTGGACGTCAACGGGCCGCTGCTGGCGCCCGGGCTCGGCGCGCAGGGCGCGACGGCCGCCGATCTGCCGAAGGTCTTCGGCGACGCGGTGCGCAACGTGGTGCCCTCGGTGAGCCGGTCGGTGCTCAAGCATGGCCCCTCCGCGGCGGCGCTGCGGGAGGCCGCGGAGCGTGAGACGGAGCAGTTGGCGGCCGTTCTCGGCTGAGTGGGAGCGCGTTTCGCGGCCGGCCGGCGAGGGCCGTTCGGCCGCAATCGTGTGCCGTTTGTCGGAAATGTCATGCAAATCTGCCGGTCCAACACAGCTGACCAGGACTTTTCTTCTTGTTTGCACTGACTGCGGGCGTTCTGGCCGCTAGTCTCCGACGAGAGCGCGCAACGCAGCGCGTTGCGCGTTGCTCCGCAGGTGGGGGCCGACTAGGTTCCTCACCGGTCCGTATCCGACAGCTCTAAACCGAGGTGACGTAGGCGTGGCTCTACCGCCCCTTACCCCTGAACAGCGCGCTGCCGCGCTCGAGAAGGCCGCCGCGGCTCGCCGGGAGCGCGCCGAGGTCAAGAATCGCCTCAAGCACTCCGGCGCCTCCCTGCACGAGGTCATCAAGCAGGGACAGGAGAACGATGTCATCGGAAAGATGAAGGTCTCCGCCCTGCTGGAGAGCCTTCCGGGCGTGGGCAAGGTCCGCGCCAAGCAGATCATGGAAAGGCTCGGCATCTCCGAGAGCCGCCGTGTGCGCGGGCTCGGCTCCAACCAGATCGCGTCGTTGGAGCGAGAGTTCGGCGGCGGCGCGGCCTGACGTTTTCCCGCTTCCGCGAGGAACCGGGATAATCGCTGCATGGCTGCACACTCCCGGGGGACGACCCCCGTACCCCCGGATTCATGTCCGCGACTGACCGTGCTCTCCGGCCCCTCCGGGGTCGGCAAGAGCACGGTCGTCGCGCATCTGCGCACGGTCCACCCGGACGTCTGGCTCTCCGTCTCGGTGACCACCCGCAAGCCCCGGCCGGGCGAGCGGGACGGGGTGCACTACCACTTCGTCGACGCCGACGAGTTCGACAAGATGGTCGCCAACGGCGAGCTGCTGGAGTGGGCCGAGTTCGCGGGCAACCGCTACGGCACCCCGCGCCGGCCGGTCCAGGAGCGTCTGGAGGCCGGGATCCCGGTGCTGCTGGAGATCGACCTGCAGGGCGCCCGGCAGGTCAGGCAGTCGATGCCGTCCTCCCGGCTGGTGTTCCTGGCACCGCCGAACTGGGAGGAGCTGGTGCGCCGCCTGACCGGGCGGGGCACCGAGGCCCCGGAGGTCATCGAGCGGCGCCTGGCGGCCGCCCGTGTCGAGCTGGCCGCCGAGCCGGAGTTCGACACCACCCTGGTCAACACGTCCGTCGAGGATGTCGTGCGCGAGCTGCTAGCCTTGATGACGCAGAGCTGTGGGGACCGAGAAGCAGACCACTGAGCCGGCCGGCCCCCGCACCACCGAAACCCATCGGAAGGTAGAGCGTGTCCTCTTCCATCACCACGCCCGAGGGCATCATCAACCCGCCGATCGACGAGCTGCTCGAGGCGACCGACTCGAAGTACAGCCTCGTGATCTACGCGGCCAAGCGGGCGCGCCAGATCAACGCCTACTACTCCCAGCTCGGCGAGGGCCTGCTGGAGTACGTCGGCCCGCTGGTGGACACCCACGTCCACGAGAAGCCGCTGTCGATCGCGCTGCGTGAGATCAACGCGGGTCTGCTGACCTCGGAGTCGGTCGAGACTCCGTAACGCACACCACAGCGATGTGACGGGCCCGGCGGGCACAACCGCCGGGCCCGTGGTGTGTCATGGAACCGGACAGCAAGCGGACCACACGGCGCACGGCGACGAGGAAACCGGGAGAGTCGATGGGCAGGCCACAGGTCGTCCTGGGCGTGAGCGGCGGCATCGCCGCCTACAAGGCGTGCGAGCTGCTGCGCAGGCTCACCGAGTCGGGGCACGACGTGCGGGTGGTGCCGACCGAGTCGGCGTTGCACTTCGTCGGGGAGGCCACCTGGTCGGCGCTGTCCGGCAACCCGGTCTCCACCCGGGTGTGGGACGCGGTGCACGAGGTCCCGCACGTGCGCATCGGGCAGGGCGCCGACCTGGTCGTCGTCGCCCCCGCCACCGCCGACATGCTCGCGAAGGCCGCCCACGGCCTCGCCGACGACCTGCTCACCAACACCCTGCTGACCGCGCGCTGCCCGGTCGTCTTCGCCCCCGCGATGCACACCGAGATGTGGGAGCACCCCGCCACCCAGGAGAACGTGGCCACCCTGCGCCGCCGTGGCGCGGTGGTCATCGAGCCGGCGGTGGGCCGGCTGACCGGCGTCGACACCGGCAAGGGGCGGCTGCCCGACCCGGCGGAGATCTTCGAGGTGTGCCGCCGGGTGCTCGCCCGCGGCGGTGCGGCCGCCGCCGACCTGGCCGGCCGGCATGTGGTGGTCAGCGCCGGGGGCACCCGCGAGCCGCTGGATCCGGTGCGCTTCCTGGGGAACCGCTCCTCGGGCAAGCAGGGCTACGCGCTCGCCCGCACGGCCGTGGCGCGCGGCGCCCGGGTCACCCTGGTCGCCGCCAACACCGGCCTGCCCGACCCGGCGGGCGCCGATGTGATCAGCGTCACCACCGCCCGGCAGCTGCGCGAGGCGGTGCTGAAGGCGGCCGCCGACGCCGACGCGGTGGTGATGGCCGCCGCGGTGGCGGACTTCCGCCCGGCCCACTACGCCGAGGGCAAGATCAAGAAGCGGGAGGGCGAGGAGCCGCCGCCCCTGGAGCTGGTGCGCAACCCGGACGTCCTCGCCGAGCTGTCCGCGGACCGCCCGCATCCCGGGCAGGTGGTGGTCGGCTTCGCCGCCGAGACCGACGACGTCCTGGCCAACGGTCGCGCCAAGCTGGCCCGCAAGGGGTGCGACCTGCTGGTGGTCAACGAGGTGGGGGAGCACAAGGCGTTCGGTTCCGAGGAGAACGAGGCCGTCGTCCTGGACGCCCGGGGCGGCAGCACCCCTGTGCCGTACGGACCGAAGGAGGCCCTGGCCGAGGTCGTGTGGGACCTGGTCGCGGCGCGCTGGTGAGCGGGGTGCGACGCGCCGGGTGATTCCGGTGAAGTCATGCCTTTTCGAACGACGGGGGGACGGTATTGTCGTACCGTTCGAGCGGGGCGCCGGTGCGCGGTGCATCCAAGGTGCGAGACATCGTGTCCGATCCCCGTACCGACCGATAAACTGGCCCATGGTCCGTTCGGGCGCAGCCCCGCACACGGGCCGACCGCTATCAGCCAGCAGCCGCTGCAACCCCAGGGAGCGATGTGTCCCGCCGCCTGTTCACCTCGGAGTCCGTGACCGAGGGCCACCCGGACAAGATCGCTGATCAGATCAGCGACACCATTCTCGACGCCCTGCTCAAGGAGGACCCCACCTCGCGGGTCGCCGTCGAGACGCTGATCACCACCGGCCTGGTGCACGTCGCCGGAGAGGTGACGACCAAGGGCTACGCGGACATCGCGACCCTGGTCCGCAACACGATCCTGGGCATCGGGTACGACAGCTCGAAGAAGGGCTTCGACGGGGCCTCCTGCGGTGTGTCGGTGTCGATCGGCGCGCAGTCGCCGGACATCGCGCAGGGCGTCGACGCGGCCTACGAGCGCCGGGTGGAGGGTGACGAGGACGAGCTGGACCGGCAGGGCGCGGGCGACCAG
>JBEHXI010000015.1:0-50186 GCA_048498775.1 Actinomycetota bacterium
CACCCCCGCATCCCCGAAGCTCGCCCGGTCGATGCCCGCGCCGCCGTCGATCACGTCGTCGCCCGCCTGGCCGTTCAGGAAGTCGTCGTCCGCCCCGCCCGAGAGCGCGGCGGCCGCCACCGGCAGCACCCCCGCCTCCCGCAACTCCGCCACGCCGACGGACGGGGCGCCGCGCAGCCGCGCCGCCAGGGCCCGCCGCCGTGGCTCCAGCGCGTCCAGCAGGGCCAGCGTGGTGATCAGCTCCAGCAGGTCGGAGGTCCACTCCTGGGGCCAGACGGCCGGGCGGACCGCCTCCAGGGTGCCCGCCGGCCCTGGCGCGATCCGCGCCTCGAACCAGCTCTCCAGCACCCGCACCCCGTTCACCTCGAACTCCCAGGCGGCGCGCGGCACCGGCGCGATGCGGCCCTCGCCGACCCACAGCGCCTCCTCCTCCGCCTCGTAGCGCGGCGCGTCCGGCCGCGGGGGCAGCGGCGCGCGCACATAGGGGCGCCGGCCGCCGGGCAATCGTGGGCGCTCCCCGCCCCGGGCGCCCCTGGTGTGGATCCGCAGCGACTCACGGCCCAGCGCGACCCCGTCCGCCCACACCTCCGCCGAGGCGGTGAGCGGCACCGCGCAGCCGGCCGGGTCCCGCCGGGCGGCCGCCGCGATCCACGCGAGGACGTCCTCGGCCGGCACCGCGACCCCCAGCCGCGCCGCCAGCGCCTCGGCCAGTCCGGGTGCCAGGTTCGGCTCCCGGCCGCCGGGCCGCCGGTACAGCGGGCGGATCCGCCCGGGCCGGCCGGCCGGGGAGCGTCCGTCCGGCAGCAGCGCGGTCAGGGTGAGCGCGGGGCCCGGCGCCTGCGGGACGAAACCCTGCTCGACGACGAAGACCTGCCGTTCGTCGGCCACCCGCCACACCTCGGGCCGCGCCGCGTCGATCAGCCGGTGGTCCGGTATGAGCCACTGGTGGTCGTACGGGCCGTGCAGCACCCGTACCGGCTCCGGGCAGGGGCCGTCCTCCCGGGCCAGCCGGCCGGTCGGGGCGGCATGCCCGGGCAGCTGCGCCACGGCGCTGTGCAGTGTGCGGGAGCGGGTGGCGCCGAACAGGGCCTCCCGCTCGGCCTCGCCCGCGCGGCGCACCAGCGTCTCCCAACGGGCGCGCAGCGAGGCGGCGTCGGGCGCCATGACCCAGCCGCGGCCCAGCCGCAGGGGAGCGGCGGACCACGGCATCAGGTCGTCCAGCCGGGGACCGGGCAGGGGCTCGTCGTCGCTCATCGCAGGACATGGTAGGCCGGAGCCGGGCGTACCGGGCGGCCGTCAGTCGCTCTCCGCCTCCAGGGTGACGGTGAAGGAGAAGCGGTCGCCCCGGTAGTGGATGCGCACCACGTCCACGGCCCGGCCGCCGTCGTCGTAGGTGACCCCGGTGTAGTGCAGGATCGGGCTGAGCAGGGGTACGTCCAGCAGCCGGGCGGTCTCCGGGTCGGCGAGCCTGGCCTCCACGGTGTCGGTGATCCGGCTGACCCGCACCCCGAGCCGGTCGCGCAGCACCTTGGTCATCGGCCAGCGCTCCAGGTCGGCCGGGTCGATGCGCTCGGCGAGCTCGGGGAGGACGTGGTTGACGGCCCAGTTGGTCGGCTCCCCGCTCTCGTCGTGCCGCAGCCTGCGGTAGGCGACCACCTCGGTACGGCCCGGGAAGTACTCGTCGAGACCGGCGGGCACCGGCACCGGGCCGTGCTCCAGGACGGTGGCCCGCATGCCGGACTGCTGCGCCACGATCGCGTCCACCGAACCCAGCAACCGCACCGGCGCGGTGCGCCGCGCGCCCGGCTCGATGAAGGTGCCGCGCCGCCGGTGCCGGCTGATCAGCCCTTCCTCCTCAAGGCACTTGAGCGCCTGCCGCATGGTGAGCACGCTCACCCCGTAGTGCGCCGCGAGGTCCTCCTCGGTGGGCAGTCGCAGCGGCGCGTCCGGTCCCCGGCCGAGTATCGAGGCGCGCAGGGACTGGGAGACCTGGTACCACAGCGGCAGGCGGCGGTTGAGGGTGATCGGGTCGGGGGCGAAGGCGCTCAACGTGGGTGCTCCGGTCGGTGCGGGGCCGGGTCAGGGCTGCTCCCGGACGCGGTCCCCCGCTCCCGTCCAGTGGCGCTCCAGACCCTGCCACACCTCGTCGTACCCGTGCTGCCGGAAGTCCGCCGCCAGCGCGTGGGCGGTCGGCACCACCGGCCAGCGGGTCTCGAACATGAACGCCAGGCCGTCGTCCACCTTCTGCGGCACCAGCTCGGCGGTGCTCGCCCGCTCGAAGGTGGCCCGGTCGGGGCCGTGCGCGGACATCATGTTGTGCAGCGACGACCCGCCCGGGACGAACCCCTCCGCCTTCGCGTCGTAGGCGCCCTCGATCAGGCCCATGAACTCGCTCATCACGTTGCGGTGGAAGTACGGCGGCCGGAAGGTGTCCTCGCCGACCAGCCAGCGCGGCGCGAACACCACGAAGTCGGCCGAGGCCAGCCCCGGGGTGTCGGAGGGGGCGGTCAGCACCGTGAAGATGGACGGGTCGGGGTGGTCGTAGCTGATCGAGCCGAGGACGTTGAAGCGGCGCAGGTCGTACACGTACGGCACATGGGTGCCGTGCCAGGCCACCACGTCCAGCGGCGAGTGGTCGTAGACGGCGGCCCACAGGTTGCCGCCGAACTTGTTCACCACCTCGACGGGCTCGTCGCGCTCCTCGAAGGCGGCCACCGGGGCGAGGAAGTCCCGCGGGTTGGCCAGGCCGTTGGCGCCGATCGGGCCGAGCTCCGGCAGGCGGAACGGCTGCCCGTGGTTCTCGCACACATAGCCGCGGGCGACGTCGTCCAGCAGCTCGACGCGGAACCTGACGCCGCGCGGGACCAGCGCCACCTGCCCCGGCTCGGCGGCCAGCACGCCCAGCTCGGTGCGGAGCAGCAGCCCGCCGCGTTCCGGGACGATGAGCAGCTCGCCGTCGCTGTCGCTGAAGACGCGGTCGGTCATCGAGCGGTTGGCCGCGTACCAGTGGATGCCGATGCCGGAGCGCTGGAGCGCGTCGCCGTTGCCGCCGACCGTGACCAGGCCGGCGACGAAGTCGGTGGGCCCGTCGGGCAGCGGCAGCGGGTCCCAGCGCAGGCGGTTGGGGTCCGGCTCGGCCTCGGTGAACGGCGCGGTGCGCAGCAGCCCGTTGCCGGTGCGGCGGAACGGGGGGTGGGCGGCCGAGGGGCGGATCCGGTACAGCCAGCTGCGGCGGTTGGTGTGACGCGGCTCGGTGAACGCGGTGCCCGACAGCTGCTCGGCGTACAGCCCGAGCGGGGCGCGCTGCGGCGCGTTGCGGCCGACCGGCAGTGCCCCCGGTACGGCCTCGCTGACGTGCTCGTTGCCGAAGCCGGGGGAGTACTCCAGGGCGGCCGCCGCCTTGCGGGCCGTCTGGGAGCCCCCGGTGCCTGCGCGCTGCGCTGCGCTCATCGCCTGCTCCCGGTGATCGGTTCGGTGATCGGTGTGGTGATCGGTGCGGACTCGGGAATCCTATGCTCGACCATAGGATTGCGGGGCGGCGCCGTCAACGGGCCCTTTCGGCAGCTCCGGGAACGGTCCGCGGACGGGCCCGGGTCCGGGAACCGGGTCTCGGGTCCCGGGGCTTCGGTTCGCCTCCGGGTGCCCGGAAGCACCTGTCGACACTCGTCGACGCCGCACTCCCTCGTACCTCGGTCGCTGGGTCTCCTCGCTTTCGACCGGCGCGGGCACCCCCCGGCTCACTCGCCGGGGCCGGTGGACCTTTCCGGCCGCGGCACTAGAGTCGGCGGCGGCGGCGTCGAAGACGACGCGTCGCCCCGTCGTTCCGGGAGGGCCCGATGAGCCGTACCGCGCTGCGTATCTGCCCGTTGTGCGAGGCCACCTGCGGGCTGAGCCTGACCGTCGCGGAGGACGGCCGGATCACCGGCGCCCGCGGCGATCGGGACGACGTCTTCAGCCATGGCTTCGTCTGCCCCAAGGGCGCCGCCTTCGGCGGGCTCGACGCCGATCCCGACCGGCTCACCGCCCCGCTGGTGCGCCGGGACGGCCGCCTGGTCGAGACCGGCTGGGCGGAGGCGTACCGGGCGGTGGCCGACGGGCTCGGCCGGGTGCTCGCCGGCGGCGACCCGCGGGCCGTCGGCGTCTTCCTCGGCAACCCCAACGTGCACACGGTCGCCGGCGGCCTCTACCCGGGCGCGCTGCTCAAGGCGCTGCGCACCCCGAACGTCTTCACCGCCAGCACCCTCGACCAGATGCCCAAGCACGTGGCGTGCGGTCATCTCTACGGCGACCCCAACGCCATCCCGGTCCCCGACCTGGACCGCACCGGGTACCTGCTGATCATCGGCGCCAACCCGGCGGTCTCCAACGGCAGCCTGGCCACCGCCGCGGACTTCCCGGGCAAGCTCAAGGCGCTGCGCCGGCGCGGCGGCCGGGTGGTGGTCGTCGATCCCGCGCGGACCCGTACCGCCGAGCTGGCCGACCGGCACGTCGCCCTCCGGCCGGGCACGGACGCGGCCCTGCTGTTCGCCATGGTCCAGGTGCTCTTCGCCGAGGACCTGGTGGACCTCGGCGCGCTCGCCGGGCACGTCAGCGGCGTCGAGGAGGTGCGGCGGCTGGCGGCGGACCTCCCCCCGGAGGCCGTCGCGGAGGTCTGCGGGGTGCCCGCCGCGGAGATCAGGACGCTGGCCCGGGAACTGGCCGCCGCGCCCCGCGCCGCGGTGTACGGGCGGCTGGGCACCACCGCCGCCACCTTCGGCACCCTGGCGAGCTGGCTGGTCGACGTGCTCAACGTCCTCACCGGCAACCTCGACCGGCCCGGTGGCGCGATGTTCCCGCTGTCGGCGACGGGCCGCCGCCCCCGCCCCGACGCGGGTCCCGGGCGCGGCTTCCGGGTGGGCCGGTGGCACAGCAGGGTCTCCGGGTACCCGGAGGTCAAGGGCGAACTGCCGGCGACCGCGCTCGCCGAGGAGATCGACACCCCGGGCGAGGGACGGATCCGGGCGCTGCTGGCGATCGCGGGCAACCCGGTGCTCTCCGCCCCGGACAGCGACCGCCTGGACCGGGCGCTGGCCGGTCTCGACTTCATGGTGAGCGTCGATCCGTACCTGACCGAGACGTCCCGCCACGCCCATGTGGTGCTGCCGCCGCCGCGGCCCGCGTGCAGTCCGCACTACGACTTCGCGTTCGCCACGCTGGCGGTGCGCAACACCGTCCGCTACAGCCGTCCCGTCGTGCCGTTGCCGGACGGGCGGCCCGACGAGAGCGAGATCCTGGCGCGGCTGGTGATGATCGCCTCCGGTGCCGGTCCCGAGGCCGATCCGGCGGCCGTCGACACCGAGGCGATACGGCGCCTGCTGGCGCAGGCCACCGCCGACCCGCACTCCCCGGTCCACGGCCGGGAGCCGGACGAGCTCGCCGCCGCGCTGACCGGCCGCACCGGCTACGAGCGGCGGCTGGACGCGATGCTGCGCCTGGGCCCGTACGGGGACGCCTTCGGCGCCGAGCCGGACGGGGTGAGCCTGCGGGCGGTGCTCGACCACCCGCACGGCATCGACCTGGGCCCGCTGGCCCCGCGGATCCCCGGAGTCCTCTCGACGCCCTCCGGCACCGTCGAACTGGCGCCGGCGCCGCTGGTGGCGGACGTCCCCCGGCTGCGCAGCGCCCTGGCCGAGCGGGCCGACGGCCTGCTGCTGATCGGCCGCCGCCATCTGCGGTCCAACAACAGCTGGCTGCACAACGTGCCGGCGCTGACCGGCGGGACGAACCGCTGCACGCTGCGGATGCATCCGGCGGACGCGGAACGGGCCGGGCTGGCCGACGGCGCCACCGCCCGGGTCAAGGGCGAGGCCGGGGAGGTGGAGGTGCCCGTGGAGGTCACCGAGGCCATGCGGCCCGGGGTGGTCAGCCTGCCGCACGGCTGGGGCCACGACCGCCCGGGCACCCGGCAGACGGTCGCCGCCCGCGAGCCGGGTGCCAACGTCAACCGGCTGCTGGACGGCGCCCGGCTGGACCCGCTGTCCGGCACGGCGGCACTCAACGGCGTGCCCGTCCAGGTGACGGCCGTCGTGGAGCTGACCGGCACCGCGTGACTGACAGCACTGGCCGGGTTGTGGCGCAACCTAACTAGCGCCGCTAGTTTAAGTCCCCATACGGCACCCGCACCGGGAGGAAGCGACGATGAGGTCCGACGACGGGGTGTTCCAGGCCCACGACGGCATGTACATCGACGGCGCATGGCGGCCCGCCGAGGGCGGCGACGCCATCGAGGTGGTCAACCCCGCCGACGAGCAGGTCATCGGCCGCGTCCCGGCCGGCGGCCCCGGGGACGTCGACGCCGCCGTCAGCGCCGCCCGGGCCGCGCTGCCCGGCTGGGCCGCCACCCCGCCCGCCGAGCGCGCCGCGCGGATCGCCTCGCTCAGCGCCGAACTGCGGGGCCGGCGCGACGAGATCGCCCGGACCGTCACCGCCGAGCTGGGCTCCCCGCTGTCCTTCAGCGAGGTGGTCAGCGCGGACCTGCCGACGAACGTCGCCGCCTCCTACGCCACGCTGCTGGAGACCTACTCCTTCACCGAGCGGGTCGGCAACTCCACGGTCTACTCCGAGCCGGTCGGCGTCGTCGCGGCGATCACGCCGTGGAACTACCCGCTCCACCAGATCGTGGCCAAGGTGGTCCCGGCGCTGGCCGCCGGGTGCACCGTCGTCCTCAAGCCCGCCGAGGACACCCCGCTGGTCGCGCAGCTGTTCGCCGAGGCGGTCCACGAGGCCGGCTTCCCGGCCGGGGTGTTCAACCTGGTCACCGGCGTGGGCACGGTCGCCGGCGCGGCGCTGGCCGGGCACCGGGACGTGGACATGGTGTCCTTCACCGGCTCCACGGCCGTCGGCCGGCAGATCGCCGAGCTCGCCGCCGCCTCGATCAAGCGCGTCGCCCTGGAACTCGGCGGCAAGTCCGCCAATGTGATCCTGCCCGGTGCCGACCTGTCGCGCGCCGTGAACGTCGGCATCGCCAACGTCTTCGCCAACTCCGGCCAGACGTGCAGCGCCTGGACGCGGATGCTGGTCGACGCCGAGCGCTACGAGGAGGCGGTGCAGCTCGCCGTCAAGGCCGCCGCCAAGTACGTGCCCGGCGACCCGACCGAGCCGGGGGTGCGCCTCGGCCCGGTCGTCAACGCCAAGCAGCGCGACCGGGTACGCGGCTACATCGCCAAGGGCGTCGAGGAGGGTGCCCGGCTGGTCGTCGGCGGGCCGGAGGCGCCCGAGGGCCGGGAGACCGGCTTCTTCGTCCGCCCGACGGTCTTCGCGGACGTCACCGAGGAGATGACCATCGCGCAGGAGGAGATCTTCGGCCCGGTGATCTGCCTGATGAGGTACGAGGACACCGAGGACGCCCTGCGGATCGCCAACGGCACGGTCTACGGACTGGCCGGCGCGGTCTGGGCGGCCGACGAGGACGAGGCGGTGGCCTTCGCCCGCCGGATGGACACCGGCCAGGTCGACATCAACGGCGGCCGGTTCAACCCGCTGGCGCCCTTCGGCGGCTACAAGCAGTCCGGCATCGGCCGTGAGCTGGGCTCCCACGGCCTGGCCGAGTTCCTCCAGACGAAGTCCCTGCAGTTCTGAGAACGAGTTCCGAGAAGCAGTAACGAGTTCCGAGAAGCGCTTCGGAGAACCGCTTCAACCGCTTCCGAGAACGGACCGCCCGCGGCGCCCCGGCCCGCGGGCGGTCAACGCCACCGAAGGAGAGCAGCCGTGGTCCGCGCCGTCGTCCTGCCCGCTGTGGGCGCCCCGCTGGAGATCGCCGAGATCGACCTGCCCGAGCCCGGCCCCGGGCAGGTGAGGATCCGGCTGGCCGCCGCCGGCGTCTGCCACTCGGACCTGTCGCTGTCCAACGGCACGCTGCGCCAGCCGGTGCCCGCCGTGCTCGGGCACGAGGGCGCGGGCACGGTCGCGGCCGTGGGCGAGGGGGTCACCTCCGTCGCGCCCGGCGACCGGGTGGTCCTCAACTGGGCGCCGTCCTGCGGCGACTGCCACTTCTGCGGCATCGGCGAGCCGTGGCTGTGCATGAACGCGGCCGCCGCCGCGGGCACCCCGTACGCCAAGCGCGCCTCGGACGGCGCCGAGCTCTACCCGGGCCTGGGCACCGCCGTCTTCGCCGAGGAGACGGTGGTCTCGGCCGGTGCCGTGCTGCCGCTGCCGGACGGGGTGCCGCTCGACGCCGCCGCGCTGCTCGGCTGCGCGGTGCTCACGGGCTACGGCGCGGTGCACAACGCCGCCCGGGTGCGCGCGGGGGAGAGCGTCGTCGTCTACGGCGTCGGCGGCGTGGGCCTCGCCGTGCTCCAGGCGGCCCGGATCGCCGGGGCCGGCCCGATCATCGCGGTGGACGTCTCCGAGCACAAGGAGGAGCTGGCCCGGGCCGCCGGGGCCACCGACTTCCTGCCGTCCGGCCCGGACACCGCGAAGGCCGTCCGCAAGCTGACCGGCGGGTTCGGCGCGGACGTGGCCGTCGAGTGCGTGGGCCGCGCCGAGACCATCCGCACCGCCTGGTCCTCGACCCGGCGCGGCGGCCGCACCATCGTGGTCGGCATCGGCGGCAAGGACCAGCAGGTCGCGTTCTCCGCGCTGGAGCTGTTCCACTTCGCCCGCACCCTGTCCGGCTGCGTCTACGGCAACAGCGATCCGGCGCGGGACCTGCCGGTCCTGGCCGAGCACGTCCGGGCCGGGCGGCTGGACCTGGGCGCGCTGGTCACCGAGCGGATCGCCCTTGAGGGGATCCCGGCCGCCTTCGAGGACATGCTGGCCGGGCGCGGCGGGCGGGCGCTGGTCGTGTTCTAGGACGCGCTTCGGAAGGGCCGGCGGCGGGGCCGCCGGCCCTTCCGCGTTCAGCCGGCCGGCCGCCGGCTCTCCAGGTCCCGGAACTGCGCGGCCAGCCCGTCGACCAGGGCCCGCAGCCCCATCTCGAACGCGCCCTCGTCCACCTGCTGCTGGCGCTCGGCGAGCAGATGGGCCTGGCCGAGGTGCGGGTAGTCGGCCGGGTCGTAGGCGGTCGGGTCGCCGACGAAGCCGCGCGCGAACGAGCCGAGCGCCGACCCGGCGACGAAGTACCGCATCATCGCCCCGATCCGGGTGGCGTGCCCGGCCGGCCAGCCCGCCTCCACCATGCCGCCGAAGACGGCGTCCGCGAGCCGCAGGCCCGCGGGCCTGCGGCCGGGGCCCCGCGCCAGGAACGGCACGATGTTGGGGTGCTCGGTCAGCGCCGCGCGGTAGGAGCGCCCCCACCGCACCAGCGCCTCGTCCCACTCCACCCCCGAGCCGAACATCGACAGGTCCACCTTGGCGATGACGGTGTCCGCCACGGCGTCGAGGATCTCGTCCTTGGTGCGGAAGTGGTTGTACAGCGACGGCCCGCTCACCCCGAGCTCGGCGGCCAGCCGCCGGGTGGAGACGGCCTCCAGCCCCTCCGCGTCCACCAGCGCGAGCGCGGTGCCGACGATGCGCTCGCGGCTGAGCAGGGGTTTTCGGGGGCGTGCCATGCCGGACATAGTAGAGGCTGGCGCCCGCAGGATCAGGAGCTCTAAGCGCTTGCTCAGGCGAGAGGGTATGGTGTTCGCCCTGGCAGTGGCATCCGCCCGGCCAGGGCAGTGGCATACGCAGTCGCACGGCGGAGCGCGGGAGGGCGAGTTACGGGATGGGCGTGGAGGAGAAGGAGAACCAGTCGTGGAGCGACGTGACGCCGGACGCGGCGCGCCGGCTGGTGACCGCCGCCGTCGAGGCGTTCGCCGAGCGCGGCTACCACGCCACGACCACCCGTGACATCGCCGGCCGTGCCGGGATGAGCCCGGCCGCCCTCTACATCCACTACAAGACCAAGGAAGAGCTGCTCTACCAGATCAGCGGGGTGGGCCACCGGCTCGCGCTGCGGCTGCTGGAGGAGGCGGGGGGCGGCGAGGGCACCCCGGCCGAGCGGCTCGCCGCCGCGGTGCGCGCCTTCACCCGCTGGCACGCCGAGCACCACACCACCGCGCGCGTCGTGCAGTACGAGATGGGCGCGCTGTCCCCGGAGCACCGGGCGGAGATCGTCGATCTGCGCCGCCGCACCGACGCGGTGATGCGCGGGATCATCCAGGACGGCATCGACGCGGGCGATTTCGTCGTCGCGGACCTGGCCGGCACGGTGCTGGCCGTGATGTCGCTCTGCATCGACGTGGCGCGCTGGTTCGGCGCCGAGCGCCGCCGCCGCTCCCCCGAGGCGGTCGGCGAGCTCTACGCGGACCTGGTGCTGCGGATGGTCCGCCCGGCGCGGCCCTGAGCGCGGGTTCCGGTCCCGGAGGCGCGGGCCGGCGGCCGTGGTGCGGCCGCCGGTCACCGGGCGGAACGGTTCAGGTGACGCGTCCGGTCACCGGTGCGCGGGTGTCACCGGCGCACCGGTTTCATCAGGTGTCACAGGTAGAAGCGGGTCACGGTCTCGGCGACGCAGACCGGCTTGTCGCCGCCCTCCCGCTCGAGGGTGATCTGGCTGACCAGCTGGACACCGCCGGCCACCTCGGTCACCTCGCCGATCCGCGCGGTCGCCCGCAGGCGGGAGCCGACCGGGACGGGGGAGGGGAAGCGCACCTTGTTGGATCCGTAGTTGACGCCCATCTTCACGCCCTCCACCCGGAACAGCTCGGGCAGGAACGACGGGATGAGCGAGAGGGTCAGATAGCCGTGGGCGATGGTGGTGCCGAACGGGCCCTGGGCGGCCTTCTCCGGGTCCACGTGGATCCACTGGTGGTCGCCGGTCGCCTCGGCGAACAGGTCGATCTGCTTCTGGTCGATCTCCACCCACTCGGTGGGACCGGCCTGCTCGCCGACCGCTTCGCGCAACTCGTCCACCGACGAGAAGACCCTGGCCTTCGACATCTCCTGCCTCCTGCGTGTGTTCCTCAGACCGACCCCATGGCACTTTCCAAGCGCTTGCTCAGCATCGTAGCGCCCTGGAGTACCCCGGGCGCCAGGGTCGGACGAGGGACAACGATGCCGCAGCCGGCGCAGACCGGGCCGGACCACGGACAGCAGTCGGGGGAACGCCGCCAGTACAGGTCGGGGCAGTGGCAGACCGGGCAGTGCGGCCCCGGCTCGGACTCCAGGGCGTGGATCAGCCGCCGCATGACCACCGCGAGCCGCTCGGTGGGGTGGACCTCGGGGTCGGCGCACCAGACGATGCCGAAGCCGCCCGAGGCGCGTCCGGCCCAGTCGTCCCAGGCGCTCGGCCGCCGGATCCCGTCGAACTTCTCGCGCCTGCGGCGGGCGGCGAAGTCGGCCTCGTAGCCCAGCCACACCTCCCGGGCCTCCTCCAACTCCTCCAGCGCGGCGATCAGTCGGCGCTGCCGGGGGTGCCGGTCGGCGGGGTCGAACCCCGCGCGGGTGCACAGATGGTGCCAGGTCGCCCGGTGCCCGTACGGGGCGAAGTGCTCGACGCACCTGCGCAACGAGGAACGCTGCTGGGCCGCCAGCAGCCGCGGATCGCGTACTTGTCTCGCCAGACTCCGGAATCCGGCCATCGCATCCCACCTCCGGTCGCATTGCCTCGCAGTGCTACGGAATGGACGTAGCGAATCGCGATTCGGCTCCCCTGCGGGCAAGAAGAGCCGAAAACATGACGGTTGCTCATCTTCCCGGGGCCCTGTACCCGGCGGTAACGTCCTCGGGACCGCCTCATGTGGCCGCTCCCGTGAGGCAGATGAGGAGGACAGGTATGCGACCACGCACCCTGGCACTGAGAACAGCAGCGACAGCCGTACTGCTCGCGCTGGGCACCACCTTCACCGCACCACTTCCCCACGCCGTCGCGGCGGCCTCCGCCACCACCGACTACTGCCAGAGCCAGTGCGACGACATCCTGCCGCCCGGTGAGAACGGCAACGCCACTCTCGCCGACATCCTCGCCAACCGGACCCTGGGCACCCGACCCGCCCACACCGATGACCAGTTGGGCGAATACGGGTCCCTTGCGTCCGGGTACCCCTCCCTCACCGATGCCACGCTCACCAACTTCTACAACTCCTCTTCCTTCGGCGTGCCCGCCGATCAGGTGGAGTCCACCGAGAGCCCGCGCTCGGACGTGACGATCACCCGGGACAAGGCGACCGGCGTCCCGCACATCCAGGGAACCACCCGCGACGGGACGGAGTTCGGCGCCGGTTACGCCGCCGCGCAGGACCGCCTGTGGCTGATGGACCTCTTCCGGCACGTCGGCCGCGGCGAGCTGACCTCGTTCGCCGGCGGAGCGGCCGCCAACCAGGGCCTGGAACAGGAGTTCTGGCGCGCCGCGCCGTACACCGAGGCCGACCTCCAGACCCAGATCGACCGCATCGCCGCCAACAACGGCGCCCGCGGACAGCAGGCGCTGGCCGACGCCCAGGCGTACATCGACGGCATCAACGCCTACATAGCCAAGGCCAAGCCAGGCCGCTACTTCCCCGGCGAGTACGACCTGACCGGCCACATCGACCCGATCACCAACGCCGGCACCATCGAGCCGTTCAAGCTCACCGACCTGGTCGCCCTGGCCTCCGTCATCGGCGCGCTGTTCGGCTCCGGGGGCGGCGGCGAGGTGCAGTCGGCGCTGTCCCTGCTGGCCGCCCAGCAGAAGTACGGGGTCGCCGAGGGCACCAAGGTCTGGGACTCCTTCCGGGAGCGCAACGACCCCGAGGCCGTCCTGACCGTCCACGACGGCAGCTTCCCCTACGCCGGTGAGCCCGCGAACCCGCAGGGCACGGCGCTGCCCGACAGCGGATCGGTCACCGAGGAGCCGCTGGTCTACGACCGCACCGGGTCCGCCGCCACGTCGTCCACCGCGCTGAAGGCCGCCACCGCCACCACCGCGAAGAAGGTCGCCAAGAAGGCCCCGGCCCGGCTGCGCCGCCTGACGGGCATCTTCGACAACGGCGTGCTGCCGGCCAACCTGTTCACCACCCACAAGGGCATGTCCAACGCCCTGCTGGTGTCCGGCAAGCACACCGCCAGCGGCCACCCCGTCGCCGTCTTCGGCCCGCAGACCGGCTACTTCGCGCCGCAGCTGCTGATGCTGGAGGAGCTCCAGGGCCCGGGCATCAGCGCCCGGGGCGCCGCCTTCGCGGGCCTGAGCCTGTACGTGGAACTCGGCCGCGGCCAGGACTACGCCTGGAGCGCCACCTCCGCCGGCCAGGACGTCACCGACACCTACGCCGTCACGCTGTGCGACCCCAACGGCGGCACCCCGACCAAGGACTCGACGTACTACGTCTACCACGGCAGCTGCCTGCCGATGGAGAAGCTGGAGCGCACCGACTCCTGGTCCCCGACGCTCGCCGACTCCACCCCGGCCGGCTCCTACCGGATGCAGGTCTACCGGACCAACTACGGCACGGTGGCCTACCGCGGCACGGTCGGCGGCAAGCCGGTGGCGTACACCACGCTGCGCAGCTCCTACATGCACGAGGCCGACTCCATCATCGGCTTCCAGATGCTCAACGACCCCGGCTACGTGCACGACGCGGCGAGCTTCCAGTCGGCCGTCCAGCACATCAACTACACGTTCAACTGGTTCTACGCCGACTCCAACGACATCGCGTACTACAACTCCGGCAACAACCCGGTGCGCGCGGCCGGCGTCGACGCCTCGCTGCCCGTGCTGGCCGAACCGCAGTACGAGTGGCAGAACTTCGACCCGTCCACCTACACGGCGGACTACACCCCGCCGGCCCAGCACCCGCAGTCGATCGACCAGGACTACTACGTCTCCTGGAACAACAAGCAGGCCAAGGACTACAGTTCGGCCTCCTTCGGCAACGGCTCGGTGCACCGCGCCAACCTCCTCGACGACCGGGTCAAGGCCCTCGTCGCGCAGGGCGGGGTCACCCGCGTGGCGCTGACCAAGGCGATGGCCGACGCGGCCGTCACCGACCTGCGCGGTGAGGACGTGCTGCCCGACCTGCTGGCGGTGCTGCGCAGCGGGCCGGTCACCGACCCGCAGCTGACCACCGCCATCAACGAGCTGTCCACCTGGCAGCAGGACGGCAGCAAGCGGCGGGAGACCAGCGCCGGTTCGAAGCAGTACGCCGACTCCGACGCGATCCGGATCATGGACGCGTGGTGGCCGCTGCTGGTCCCGGCCGAGTTCCAGCCGGGCCTCGGCAGCGACCTGTACAACGCGCTGACCGCCAACCTCACCGTGGACGAGTCCCCGTCGGCCGGCCACGGCCCGACCGGCTCGCACGCCGGCAGCTCCTTCCAGTACGGCTGGTGGAGCTATGTCGACAAGGACCTGCGCGCGGTGCTCGGCAAGCCCGTCCAGGGCGGGCTGGCCCAGCCGTACTGCGGCGGCGGCGACCTGACGGCCTGTCAGCAGGCGCTGCTGACCAGCCTGAAGCAGGCGGTCGGGGAGTCGGCGAGCCAGGTCTACCCCGGTGACAGCACGGGCTGCTCCGCGGGCGACCAGTGGTGCGCGGACTCCATCCTGCAGCGGCCGCTCGGCGGCATCACCGACGGCCGGATCTCCTGGCAGAACCGGCCGACCTACCAGCAGGTCGTGGAGTTCCCCACGCACCGCTGAGGCACGGTGGCGGCGGGCCGGAAGCTAGGTGATCCGGCCCGCCGTCAGCACCACCCGGGCCAGTTCGGCGTGGCAGATGTCGCAGTGCGCGCCGATCGGCGGCCAGCCCCGCTTCACCACCGCCTGCGCGTCCACGCTGACGCAGCCGGTGGCCGGGAAGGGGCGGCCGGCGCTGGGCGCGGTGTCGGCGAGGGTCAGCCGCACCGCGTCCGGCACCCCCAGCACCCCCGAGTAGCCGATCGCCCCCCAGTGGTCCTCGAAGTCGCCGAGCAGCGACTCGTCGTCCCCCGACAGCCGCGAGGCCAGCGGGTAGAAGACACCGAGCGCCGTGTCGTGCCGCGAGTGGCAGGACACCAGCGGCCCGTCGACGCGCCGGTACAGGCCGTCCAGGGCACCGGAGTGCCCGGGCGCCTGCGGGAGGCTCGCCGCGAAGGCGTAGTGGGAGAACGCGCCCTCCAGCAGGGTCACCGACTTCACCGCGCCGGGCTCCGGCGGCAGGGCGCGCAGCGCGAAGGAGACCAGGCGCCCGCCGAAGCTGTGCCCGACCAGGTGGATCCGCAGGCCGGGCGACCGCTCGGCCAGCCGGCACAGCACCGGCCCGAGTCCGTACTCGCCGATGATCCCGGCGCGGTGCTTCATCAGGTAGTACGCGGCCCCCCGCAGCACCTCGCGGGCGCCGCCCCACAGAGCGGCGAACGGGTCCGGCAGCAGATCCGCGGCGGGCGCGGCGCCGGTGCTCCGCAGTGCGGCGGCGAACCGGCCGCAGACCTCCTCGGGATCGTCGGCCAGCATCGCGGGCAGCGCCTCGCCCGGTTCGCCGGCGTCCAGCAGGGTGCTGCGGTCCGGGGTGCCGGTGAAGCTCCGGACCAGCCGGAAGAACGTGTCGAGGTCCGTCCGGGAGGCCGGGCGGGCGCGCAGCAGTTCGGCCATCGCCCGCAACTCCGGCTCGCCGTCCGGGAACTGGCGGACCAGGCCGTCGAGGGTCTGGCGGTCCATGCCGCGCTCGGCCGCCATCCGCGCCGCCTCGGGCGCGACCGCCGGGTTGAACTCCGGGATCGGCTCGTCGGAGAAGCGCATCGAGGGCCAGTACACCCCGGCGTACCCCACCTTCGCGGTGGCCCCGGCGCTGACCAGCAGGGCCGGGAAGGGCGTGAAGAACCTCCGGTACAGCCGGGTGGCGGCGGTCAGGTCGTTGTTCCAGCCGTGCGCGAACAGCACCAGATCGGTGGTCCCGGCGGTCCCGACGCCCTGCACCAGTCCGTCGAGCTGGGCCTGCTCGGGATGCCCGTCCGCGTCGAAGGTCAGCTCCCAGTACGGGTAGACACCGATGTCCGGGTTCGGCCGACCGGGGGAGAGATGTCCGTCAGAGGTATCCACGAGACGGGAATTCCCAGGAATGTCCGCCGCCATCCATGCCGGCGGGACCCGGTTGCCGACGTGACACCGCACAGCCGCCGGGAGCGCAGCACACCGGTCGGCATCGCCGGGTCGGGCTTGACCGCGATGACGCCGGCGCCCAGCGGGACCAGGGTGGCGGTCAGCTTGCCGGTCCCGGCGCCGAGGTCGAGCACGCGCGGGCCGGGCGCGGGTCCAAGCGCCCAGCGCACCGCGGCCTCCGCGTAGTCCGGACGGCGCTCGGCGTAGGAGGGCGCCGCCGCGCCGAACGACGAGGCGTGCGGCTGCCGTTCCCGTGATCCACGCGATGGCGCTACCGCCGCGGCCGCGGCTCGCGGGCGCACTCCGGCGATTCCGCATCCACAGGGGCCCGACGGCAGGGGTGCGCCGGCTTCCGGGCGCAACGTGACGCGAGTGAGGGCTTCCCGACACCATACCGACCGGTTAGTATCCGGCCTGGACGGGGTGGTCCAACGAGCCGAAGGGACGCCAGGTGGGCGCTCACCAGGACAAACGGGTCTTCGTCAGCGGAGCGGGGCGCGGCATCGGTGCCGCACTCGCCCGCGCGTTCGCCGCGGAAGGGGCCCGGGTCGCGGTCAACGACCTCGACGCGGCGGCCGCGAAGACGGTCGCCGAGGAGATCGGCGGTCACGCGGTGCCCGGCGACGCGGCGAGCGAGCAGGGCGTGGCGGAGCTGATCGGACAGGCCGAGGAGGCGCTCGGCGGCGGTCTGGAGGTGTACTGCGCCAACGCCGGGGTGGGCACCGGCGGCGGGCCGGAGGCCCCGGAGGCGGACTGGGCCCTGGCCTGGGACGTCAACGTGATGGCCCATGTGCGGGCCGCGCGGGTGCTGCTGCCGGGGTGGCTGGAGCGCGGCGACGGCCGGTTCGTCGCCACCGTCTCGGCGGCCGGGCTGCTGACCATGCTGGGCGCCGCCCCGTACTCGGTCACCAAGCACGCGGCCCTGGCGCACGCCGAGTGGCTGGCGCTGACCTACCGGCACCGCGGCATCAAGGTGCACGCCGTCTGCCCGCAGGGGGTGCGCACCGACATGCTGCGCGACACCGGCGAGGCCGGCCGCCTGGTGCTGGAGCCGACCGCCATCGAGCCGGCCCGGGTCGCCGAGGCGCTGATCGACGGCATTGCGGCGGATCGTTTCCTCATCCTTCCGCACCCCGAGGTCGCCGACTACTACACGGCCCGGGCCACCGACACCGACCACTGGCTGTGGTCCATGAACAAGTTGCAGCGCAAGCTCGACTCGCTGGAAGGACGGGCATCGTGACGTCGACCACCTCGTACGCGGACAAGCCCTGGCTGCAGCACCTCCCGCCGGCGGCGCTGGAGCCCGCGAGCCCGCCCCCCTCGGTCCTGCACGCCTTCCGGGCCAGTGTGGAACGCGCGCCCGACGCGATCGCGATGACCTACTTCGACACCGAGCTGACGTACCGTCAGGTCGATGAGCTATCCGACGGCGTGGCCGGACACCTGGCCGCGCACGGCTTCGCGCGCGGCGACCGGCTCGCCCTGATCCTGCAGAACATCCCGCAGTTCGTCATCGCGCTGCTCGGAACGTGGAAGGCCGGCGGCACCGCCGTACCGGTCAACCCCATGTACAAGGAGCGCGAGGTCTCCCACGTGCTGCACGACGCGGGCGTGCGGGCGCTGGTGTGCTCCGAGACCGCCTGGACGGGCTATCTGCGCGCCACCGCCGCCGACTCGCCGGTCTCCATCGCGCTGACCACCAGCGAGCTGGACCTGCAGACCCGCGACGACCACCGGGTGCTGCCCGACGGCGAGCGCCCGGTCGTCGAGGGCGCCGAGGACCTGCTGGCCGCCGCCCGAGCCGCCGCCGGAAAGGCGCCCGCCGACCCGGGGCTGACCGGCGACGACATCGCGCTGATCAGCTACACCTCCGGCACCAGCGGGGTGCCGAAGGGCGCGATGAACACCCACGGCAACATCGCGTACAACGCCTACCGCCAGAACCGGATCCTCGGCCTGCCGGAGCACCCGGTGATCTTCGCGCTGGCCCCGCTGTTCCACATCACCGGGATGGTGGTGCAGCTGGCCGCCGCCGTCTGTGACGCGGCGACCCTGGCGCTGGCGTACCGCTTCGAGACCGGCGTGGTGCTGGACACCATCCGCGAGCGGCGCCCGGCGTACATGGTCGGGCCCTCGACGGCGTTCATGGCGCTGATGGCCCGCCCCGACGTCACCGCGGAGGACTTCTCCTCGTTCCACATCCTCAGCTCGGGCGGGGCGCCGCTGCCGCCCGCGGTGGTGGAGGAGTTCCGCCGGCGCTTCGGCCACTACATCCGCAACGGCTACGGCCTGACCGAGTGCACCGCGCCCTGCGCCAGCGTGCCGCCGGGCAAGGAGGCGCCGGTGGACCCGGTCTCCGGCACCCTCGCGGTCGGCGTGCCGGGCCTGGACACCGTGGTCCGCATCATCGACGACGAGGGCAACGACGTCCCGTTCGGCGAGCACGGCGAGATAGCGGTGCGCGGCCCGATGGTCGTCCCCGGCTACTGGAACCGGCCCGCGGACTCCGCGGTGGCCATCCCGGACGGCGAACTGCGCACCGGGGACATCGGGTTCATGGACCCCGGCGGCTGGCTCTACGTCGTGGACCGCAAGAAGGACATGATCAACGCCTCGGGGTTCAAGGTGTGGCCGCGCGAGGTCGAGGACGTGCTCTACACCCACCCGGCGGTCCGCGAGGCGGCCGTGGTCGGCGTCCCGGACGCGTACCGCGGCGAGACGGTGCGGGCGTACGTCAGCCTCAAGCCGGGTGCGAGCGTCGAGCCGGCCGAGCTCAGCGCGTACTGCAAGGAGCGGCTGGCGGCCTACAAGTACCCCCGGCAGGTCGAGCTGCTGCCCGAGCTGCCCAAGACCACCAGCGGCAAGATCCTCCGCCGCGAGCTGCGGGCCACGGCACGCGGCGAGGGGCAGACGCGGGGATAGCGGTCATACCGCTCGGTATGCTGACCCGCGTTCGCACGCACGACGGAAGGGACGGGCCATGCCACAGGCCGGCACCAGCAAGGCGACCACCGCGGTTCCGCAGCGGCTGCTCGCCGAGGCCACCCGCCTCTTCGCGGACCGCGGGTTCGACCGCACCTCGGTGCAGGAGATCGTCGAGGCGGCCGGGGTGACCAAGGGCGCCCTGTACCACTACTTCGGCTCCAAGGACGATCTCCTGCACGAGGTGTACGCCCGGGTGCTGCGGTTGCAGACCGAGCGTCTGGAGGAGATCGCGGCCGGCCCCGGCACCGTCCCCGAGCGGCTGCACCGGGCCGCCGCGGACGTGGTGGTCACCAGCATCGAGAACCTCGACGACACCAAGATCTTCTTCCGGTCGATGCACCAGCTCAGCCCGGAGAAGCAGAAGGCGGTCCGCGCGGAACGCCGCCGCTACCACGAGAAGTTCCGCTCACTGATCGAGGAAGGACAGCGCGCCGGGGACTTCCGGGAGGAGATCCGCCCGGACCTGGTCGTCGACTACTTCTTCGGATCGGTGCACCACCTGGGCACCTGGTACCGGCAGGGCGGCCCGCTCTCCGCGGACCAGGTGGCCCGGGAGTTCGCAGACCTGCTGCTGTACTCGGTACGGCGGCCCTGACCCATCGGAGGGTTTACGTGAAGGCTTGGCGCGTGCACGAGAACGGCGAGCCGCGGGAGGCCATGCGGCTCGACGAGGTGCCCGACCCGCAGCCGGGGCCCGGTGAGGTGCTGGTGCGGGTACGCGCCGCCAACGTCAACTTCCCCGACGCGCTGCTGTGCCGCGGCCACTACCAGGTGCGCCCGCCGCTGCCGTTCACCCCGGGCGTCGAGCTGTGCGGCGAGGTGGTGGCCCTCGGCGAGGGCGTCGGCGACCCGGCCGCCGGGGCACGGATCATCGCGCCGGCGGCGCTGCCGGGCGGAGCGTTCGCCGAGCTGGCGGTCGTCCCGGCGGCGAGCACGCTGCCCGCGCCCGAGGCCCTGGACGACGCCGAGGCGGCCGCGCTCCACATCGGCTACCAGACCGGCTGGTTCGCGCTGCACCGCAGGGCCGCGATCAAGGCCGGGGAGACGCTGCTGGTGCACGCGGCGGCCGGCGGTGTCGGCAGCGCCGCCGTCCAGCTGGGCAAGGCCGCCGGCGCCACCGTGATCGGGGTCGTCGGCGGTCCGGAGAAGGCCGACGTGGCCCGCAAGCTGGGCTGCGACGTGGTGGTGGACCGGCACGCCGAGGACTTCGTCGCCGTCGTCAAGGAGGTGACCGGCGGGCGGGGCGCGGACGTGGTCTTCGACCCGGTGGGCGGCGAGGCGTACACGAAGTCCACCAAGTGCATCGCCTTCGAGGGCCGGATCGTCATCATCGGCTTCACCAGCGGCACCATCCCGGCGCCCGGGCTCAACCACGCGCTGGTGAAGAACTACTCGATCCTGGGCCTGCACTGGGGCCTGTACAACACCAAGGACCCGCGGGCGGTGGCCGACTGCCACCGGGAGCTGACCCGCCTGGCCGCCGAGGGGGCGATCCGGCCGCTGGTCAGCGAGCGGGTGCCGTTCGACGCGGCCGCCGACGCGGTGCAGCGGGTCGCGGACGGGACCACCACCGGCCGCCTGGTCGTCGTCACGTCCTAGCGGGAACGGAACGGGAACGGGAACGCGAAAGAAGGGGGTGGGGCCCACCGTCCGGTGGGCCCCACCCCCTTCTTTCGCGTTCCGCTACATGTACTTCTTCAGCTCCCGCCGGGCCAGCGAGCGCTTGTGCACCTCGTCCGGACCGTCCGCCAGCCGCAGCGTGCGGGCGCCCGCCCACAGCTCGGCCAGCGGGAAGTCCTGGCTCACCCCGCCCGCGCCGTGGACCTGGATCGCCCGGTCGAGGATCCGCAGGACACCGGCCGGGGTCGCGATCTTGATGGCCTGGATCTCGGTGTGCGCGCCGCGGTTGCCGACGGTGTCCATCAGCCAGGCGGTCTTGAGGACCAGCAGCCGAAGCTGCTCGATCTCCACCCGGGCCTCGGCGATCCACTCCTGCACCACGCCCTGCGCGGCCAGCGGCTTGCCGAACGCGGTACGGGACGCCGCCCGCCGGCACATCAGCTCGACGGCCCGCTCGGCCATGCCGATCAGGCGCATGCAGTGGTGGATGCGGCCCGGCCCGAGGCGCGCCTGAGCGATGGCGAAGCCGCCGCCCTCCTCGCCGATGAGGTTCTCCACCGGCACGCGGACGTCGGTGAAGACCACCTCGGCGTGGCCGCCGTGGTCCCCGTCGTCGTAGCCGAAGACGCCCATGCCGCGTGTCGCCTCAAGGCCCGGGGTGTCGCGCGGGACGAGGACCATGCTCTGCTGGCGGTGGCGCTCGGCGGTCGGGTCGGTCTTCCCCATGACGATGAAGATCTTGCAGTTGGGGTTCATCGCGCCGGTGATGTACCACTTGCGGCCGTTGATGACGTATTCGTCGCTGTCGCGCTCGATACGGGTCTCGATGTTGGTCGCGTCGGAGGAGGCGACGTCCGGCTCGGTCATGGCGAAGGCCGAGCGGATCTCCCCGGCGAGCAGCGGCTCGAGCCACTGCTTGCGCTGCGCCTCGTTGCCGAACTCGGCGAGCACCTCCATGTTCCCGGTGTCGGGGGCGGCGCAGTTCAGCGCGGGCGGCGCCAGCGCGGGGCTGCGGCCGGTGATCTCGGCCAGCGGCGCGTACTGGAGGTTGGTCAGGCCGGCGCCGTGCTCGCCGGGCAGGAAGAGGTTCCACAGGCCGCGCTTGCGTGCCTCGGCCTTCAGGTCCTCGATCACCGGCGGCGGCGACCACGGGTCGGCGGCCGCGGCGCGCTGCTCGTGGAAGACCGCCTCGGCGGGGTACACGAACTCGTCCATGAAGGCGAGCAGTTGTCCGCGCAACTCCTCGGTGCGTGCGTCGTAACCGAAGTCCATGGGGATCAGTCCTCCTTGAGGATGGTCAGGCCGCGGTCGATGAAGACCGGGACCAGTGCCCCGATCCGGTCGAAGCCCGCTCCCACCGTCTGCCCGAGGGTGTACCGGTAGTGGATGCCCTCGAGGATCACGGCGAGCTTGAAGTACGCGAACGCGGTGTACCAGGCGACCGCGGAGGTGTCCCGGCCGGAGCGCTCGGTGTAGCGGGAGATCAGTTCGGCGGTGCTCGGGTGGCCCGGAGCGTCGCCCGCGGTGGAGACCGGCGCGTTCTCCACCGGCAGCCGCTCGCTGTACATCACCAGCAGGCCCAGGTCGGTCAGCGGATCGCCGAGCGTGGACATCTCCCAGTCCAGGATGGCGTTGATCCGGTCGTCCGAGCCGACCAGGACGTTGTCCAGGCGGTAGTCGCCGTGCACGACCGCGGGGGCGCCGGAGGACGGCAGCGCCGCGCCCAGCTGCTGGTGCAGGTCGTCGATGCCGGGCAGGTCCCGGCTGCGGGAGGCGGCGAGCTGCTTGCCCCAGCGGCGCAACTGCCGCTCCAGGAACCCGTCCGGGCGGCCGAACTCGGCCAGGCCGACGGCGGCCGGGTCCACCGCGTGGAGGTCCACCAGGGTGTCGACGAGGTTCAGCGCGATCCGCCGGGTGCGCTCGGGCCCGAGCGGGACGAGCTGGTCGGCGGTGCGGTAGGGGGTTCCCTCGACGTACTCCATGACGTAGAACGGAGCACCGTTGACCTCGGGGTCCTCGCACAGCAGCAGCGGCCGCGGCACGGGTACGGGGGTGGGGTGCAGCGCGTTGATGACGGTGAACTCGCGGCTCATGTCGTGCGCGGTGGCGAGCACATGGCCGAGCGGCGGCCTGCGGACCACCCACCGGGAGGTCCCGTCGGTGACCGCGTAGGTGAGGTTGGACCGCCCGCCCTCGATGAGCCTGGCCTCCAGCGGGCCGCTCACCAGCCCCGGAAGCTCACGGTCCAGGTGGGCACGCAGCCGCTCCGGATCAAGGCCGGGCGGGTTGTTGCCACTCATCCACTGCTCCTTGTACTCACGGTACTCACTGGTACGTCGCCATCGCGGCGACCGGGTTCGCCTGGGGCACGGTCGCACCCGCCATCATGCCGACCAGTCGGTATGTCGTCCAGTCCCCGGCGGTGTGTCGATCGCGACGGAGCCCGGGCGGCCGTGGGGACACGGACGCCCCGGCGCCCTCGCACCACGCGGGTGTGAGGGCGCCGGGGCGTTCCGGACGGTGGCCGCCGGACGATCGCTAGACGACCAGCGACAGGGCCATCACGAGGGCCAGCCCGACGACCGACAGCACGGTCTCCATCAGCGACCAGGACTTCAGGGTCTGCGGGACGTCCATCCCGAAGTACTCCTTGACCAGCCAGAACCCGGCGTCGTTGACGTGTGAGAAGAACACCGACCCGGCGCCCACGGCCAGTACCAGCAACGAGGTGTGGGTGGTGCTCATGCCCGCCGCCAGTGGGGCGACCAGGCCCGCGGCCGAGATCGTCGCGACCGTCGCCGATCCGGTGGCGACCCGGATGAGGACCGCGATCAGCCAGGCCAGCAGCAGCGGCGACAGGTGCCAGTGCTGCGACCAGGTGAGGATCATGTGCCCGACCCCGGCGTCGGTCAGGGTCTGCTTGAAGCCGCCGCCCGCGCCGACGATCAGCATGATGCCGGCGATCGGGCCGAGGGACTTCTCGACGGTGGTGGAGATCCGCTCCTTGGTGAACCCGGCGGCCCGGCCCAGGGTGAACATCCCGACCAGCACCGCGGCCAGCAGCGCCACGAGCGGCGTGCCGAGGGTGTCGAAGATCCGGTAGCCCAGGCTGGACTGGTCGGTGATCAGCACGTCCGCCAGCGCCTTGAGCAGCATCAGCACGACGGGCAGCAGCACCGTGGCGATGGTGGGGAGGAACGCGGGCCGCCGGTCGAGCTCCTCGGTGGAGCGGGTGGGGGTCAGGTCCTCGGGCGGCGTCACGGTCACCCAGCGGTCCGCGAGCCGGCCGAACAGGGGTCCGGCGATCGCCACGGTCGGCACCGCGACCAGCACGCCCAGGGCCAGGGTGGTGCCCACGCTGGCGTGGATGGCGGCCACCGCGGCCAGCGGGCCGGGGTGCGGCGGGACGAGGCCGTGCATCGCCGACAGACCGGCCAGCGCGGGTATGCCGATGCGTATCAGGGACTGGTTCCCGCGGCGGGCCACCAGCAGCACGACCGGGATCAGCAGCACGATGCCGACCTCGAAGAAGATCGGCAGGCCGATGAGCGCGGCGATCAGCGCCATCGCCCAGGGCAGCCCGCGCTCCCCGGTCCTGGCCAGGATCGTGTCGACGATCCGGTCGGCGCCGCCGGAGTCGGCCAGCAGCTTGCCGAGGATCGCGCCGAGCGCGATCAGGGTGCCGACGCTGGCGACGGTGGCGCCCAGGCCGGTGCTGAAGCTGGTGATCGTCTTGGCCAGCGGTGCGCCCGCGACGGCGCCGAGCACCCCCGAGCCGATGGTGAGCGCCAGGAAGGCGTGCATCCGGAACCGCGTGATCAGCACGACGATCACGGCGATGCCGACCAGGACGGCGATACCGAGCTGGAGGTTGCCGGCGCTGGTGATGGGCGGTGGTGGCGCATCGGCGGCCAGCAGCTCGACGCTGAGTGCGGACACGGGCTTCTCCGTAGGGGCGATGAGGAAAAGGGGAGAGGAAAGGCGTGGGGGGAGGCTGGGGGGAGGCGTTCAGCGGGGGAGGGCGCGCCAGGCCGCCTCGGCGACCTGCTGCGGACCGCCGTCGATGGGCACCAGGGCGCCCGCCTCGTCCGGTTCGAGCGGTTCGAGGGCGTCGAACTGCGAGCGGAGCAGCTGCGAGGGCATGAAGTGCTCCATGCGCGCCGCCAGCCGTGCGGCGATCAGCTCGGGCGGGCCGTCGAGGTGGACGAAGAACAGGTCGGGGGCGGTGGCGCGCAGCCGGTCGCGGTAACGCCGGCGCAGCGCCGAGCAGCTGACCACGCCGCCCTGTCCGCGGCGTTCGGCGATCCAGTGGGCGATGGCGTCCAGCCAGGGCTCGCGGTCGGCGTCGTCCAGCGGGTGGCCGGCCGACATCTTCGCGATGTTCGCGGGCGGATGGAAGTCGTCCGCCTCGGCGTACGGGACCCCGAGCCGCTCGGCGAGCAGACCGCCCACCGTCGACTTGCCGGATCCCGAGACCCCCATCACCACGATCACCGGAAGCTGCGGTTCCGCCGCGGTCATGCTCTGGTACCTCCTGCTGCTCACTGTCGAGCTCACTTAACGCCATTGGTACTACTTATTCAAGAGCCCGATATGAAAACGTCATACGTGACGGGTGGGCACGCTGCGTAGCGCATAGGCTGTCGCCATGCCTGATCACAAGGAGCGCGGTGGCCTGCACGCCCGTGTCCTGGCCGAACTCGGCCCGGCCATCGCCTCGGGGGAGTGCCCGCCCGGAACGGTGCTGCGCATCGACGAGTTGGAGCGGCGCTACGGCGTCTCACGCACCGTCGTCCGCGAGGTGGTCCGGGTGCTGGAGGCGATGCACCTGGTCGCCAGCCGGCGGCGGGTGGGGATCACGGTCCGGCCGGCCGAGGAGTGGAACGTCTTCGACCCGGCGGTGATCCGCTGGCGGCTGGCCGGCCCGGACCGGCCGCGCCAGCTGCGCTCGCTGACCATGCTGCGCACCGCCATCGAGCCGGTCGCCGCCGGGCTGGCCGCCGCGCACGCCACCCCCGAGCAGTGCCGGGGGCTCACCGTGCTGGCCGCGGACATGGCAGCCGCCGCGCGCGCCGCCGACCTCGGCGAGTACCTGGTGCACGACATCGCCTTCCATCGCACGGTGCTGGGCGCGTCCGGCAACGAGATGTTCGCCCGGCTCGGCGATGTCGTCGCGGAGGTGCTGACCGGCCGCACCGAGCACCATGTGATGTTCACCGCCCCCGACCCCGAGGCGGTCACCCTGCACGTGCGGGCCGCGGAGGCGATCCGGGGCCGGGACGCCGGTGAGTCCGAGCGCCTGATGCGGGAGATCTGCGTGGGCGCCATGCGCGAACTGGACATCCTGGCGCCCTGAACGCGCCCTGAACGCGCCCTGCGAGAGCCCCGAACACCCCCTGCTCGCGCCACTGGTGCATCCGACTCGTTATTGCATCTCATGTGCAATAGCGATTCAATGGTGGCGCGGGCGCCGTCCGGTGCGCCGTGCCACCGCAACCGCAGCCCGCGGGGGGAGAACCACTCGTGCCCGACATCGCAGCAGCCGCGGCCGGCACCGCCCGGCGCCCGCTCAGCCGCCCGGAACGCACCCGTCTCGGCGGCATGGCGGCCTTCATCGCGCTGCTGCACCTGGCCGGCTTCGGGGTGCTCGCGCTACTGGTGGTGCCCGGGCACTACCGCGCCGCCGGCGGCGCCTTCGGCTTCGGCACCGGCCTGACCGCGTACACCCTGGGCATGCGGCACGCCTTCGACGCCGACCACATCGCCGCCATCGACAACACCACCCGCAAGCTGATGGCCGACGGGCGGCGGCCGCTGTCGGTCGGTTTCTGGTTCTCGCTGGGCCACTCCTCGGTGGTCTTCGTCCTCACCTTCCTGCTCGCGATCGGCGTCCGCGCCGTCGGCACCGGCCTGGCGAACGGCGACTCCGAACTCCACCGGGTCGGCGGGCTGGTGGGCACCCTGGTCTCCGGCGCCTTCCTGCTGCTCATCGCGGCGATCAACCTGGTGATCCTGCGCGGACTGCTGCGCGTCTTCCGCGACATGCGGCGCGGCGAGTACGACGAGGAGACCCTTGAGCAGCACCTGAACAACCGCGGCCTGATGAACCGCGTCCTGGGCCGGGCCACCCGCGCGGTGCGCACCGACTGGCACATGTACCCGCTCGGCTTCCTGTTCGGCCTGGGCTTCGACACCGTCACCGAGGTCGGCCTGCTGGTCATGGCCGCCGGATCGGTCGCCTCCGGGCTGCCCTGGTACGCCGTCGTCTGCCTGCCGGTGCTCTTCGCGGCCGGGATGTCGCTGCTGGACACCATCGACGGCTCGTTCATGAACTTCGCCTACGGCTGGGCGTTCTCCAACCCGGTCCGCAAGGTCTACTACAACCTCACCGTCACCGGGCTGTCGATCGCGGTGGCGCTGGGCATCGGCGGCGTCGAACTGCTGTCGATCGTGGCCGAACGGCTCTCGCTGACCGGCCCGTTCTGGGACGCGGTCGGCCGGGTGGACCTCAACGCGCTGGGCTTCTGGATCGTCGGGCTGTTCGCGCTGGCCTGGGCGGCCGCGCTGGCGGTCTGGCGGATCGCCCGCGTCGAGGAGAAGTGGGAGAACCGGCTGCGGGCCGCGGACGAGGCCGCCGGCTGACGGACCGGGGTGTCAGGCGTTCACAGCGCCCCGCCGCGCGCCGCGCGCAGCCGGTGGTACGCCTCCAGGCCGTCCGGCACCCAGCTCCACTCCGGCAGGCGGCGCTCCAGCTCCGCCGGGGTGAGGAAGGCGTGCCAGGCGATCTCCTCGGCCTGCGGACGCACCGGGAGCGCGCACTCCACCTCGTAGACCCGCGACCACCAGGTGTGCTCCGGCGACTCGTACAGGAAGCCCAGCACGGGGACCGGCCGCGGCAGGCCGTGGACGCCGAGTTCCTCCTCGGCCTCGCGCAGCGCGGCGTCGTCGTAGCTCTCCCCGGCGCCGACCACCCCGCCGACGAACATGTCGTAGCGGGAGGGGAACACCAGCTTCTCCGCGGTGCGCCGGTGGACGAAGATCCGGCCGCCCGGATCGCGGGCCAGCACGAAGACGCAGCGGTGCCGCAGCCGGGCGGCCATCGCCGCGCCGCGCCGCGCCTGGCCGGTCACCCGGTCGTGCTCGTCCACGATGTCCAGCAGTTCGTCCGCCGACCGCCCCTGCGCCGCCTCAGCCATGCCCCCATCAAAACAGAGGCTCTAGGGTGGGGGCACGGCCAAGAGCTCCTAATAGAGTGGGCGGTCGATCAGCCCGCGGCGGCTCTGCATCCGAAGGACGTCATCAGAGCAGAGGCGGAGCGCAGCGAAGCTGGTGCCGTGCATCGCAAGGCGGAGGGTCGTCCTCGTACTGGGCGTACTCGGACGATCCCGACGCTCTGCTTCCGTAGTCCCATGACAGAGCAGAGACGGAGCGAAGCGCAGTGCGGCGAGGTGCGGTGCCAGGCGTCGCGGGCCGGGCGCTCACTCTGTTAGGAGCTCCAAGCGGCGGAGGGTTCATGGAGAGCAGGGCCAGCAGGGTCGTGGCGGTCAGCAGCAGCGACGGGCACACCTTCAGCAAGTACGGCCGGGACGGCATCCGGCTGCTGGCCGGCCTCGGGGTGGAGGGCGACGCGCACGCGGGCGTGACGGTCAAGCACCGCTCCCGGGTGGCGCAGGACCCGACCCAGCCCAACCTGCGGCAGGTCCACCTGATCCACGAGGAGCTCCAGGACGAGCTGCGGGCCGCCGGATTCCGGGTCGGGCCCGGCTCGATGGGCGAGAACGTCACGACCCGGGGCGTGGACCTGCTCGGGCTGCCGGCCGGGACGCTGCTGCGGCTCGGGGAGTCGGCGGTGGTCGAGGTGACGGGGCTGCGCAACCCCTGCGTCCAGCTCGACCGCTTCCAGCACGGGCTGATGAGGCGCCTGGTCGGCCGGGACGCGGACGGCCGGGTGGTGCGCAGGGCCGGGGTGATGGGTGTGGTGCGCCAGGGCGGTGAGGTCCGCCCCGGCGACCCGATCGGGATCGAGCTGCCGGAGGGCCCCCACCGCCCGCTCGACGTCGTCTGACACCTCGTCAGGAGACGGCCGGCTCAGCAGCCGAAGTCGATCCGGCTGAACGACGCGTAGTGGTCGGCGGTGTAGTAGTCGGTGCCGCTGTCGGCGGTGACGATGCGGCGGGCCCCGCGGGTGCTGGAGCCGGGGGTGATCACCGTGTAGGAGTGGTAGTAGCCGGAGGGCTCGGACGGCAGGATGCCCTCGTTGTTGTAGAAGACCTCGCCGTCCTGCGAGTACGGGAACGGGCCGCCCTGGGCTATCAGGTTCAGGGTGTCGTCCGCCTGGCTGGGCAGGGCGCTCTGGCAGACGGTGCCGATGGCCGCGGGGGAGACCACGCCGGCCGCGGCCGGGGCCGTCGCCGCCTGCGCGGACCCGGCGGCGACGGCCGGGCCCAGGACCAGCGTTCCGGCCAGGAGGAGTGCGGAGCCACGGGAGCGCAACGCGCGTAGAGTGATTCGCATGCCGTCAGTCTGGACCGGCCGCCACCGCCCGGTGAAGGCGTGTGACGAGGATTCACTCGACGTTTACCCGGCAACAAGGGCGCGCGGAACCGGCAGTTCCGACACCGCGCCGGAGCCACCGGCGCACGCGTACCCGCGCTCGGAGCGCCCCTTGGGGCGCGTCCCCCGCGCCCGCTAGGGTCGGCACCGGCACGCATGATCACCGCACCAGTCCCGGAAGGACCCGGCCCATGACGGAACACCTGGTCGTGATCGGCGCCGACGCGGCGGGCATGACGGCCGCCTCCCAGGCGCGCCGCCGCAGGGGGCCGGAGGACCTGCGGATCACCGCCTTCGACCGCGGCCGCCATGTCTCCTACTCGGCCTGCGGCATCCCCTACTGGGTCAGCGGCCAGGTGGACGGCCCCGGCGCGCTGGTGGCCCGGACGGCCGAGCAGCACCGGGCGCGCGGCATCGACGTCCGGCTGCGCACCGAGGCCGTCGAACTCGACCTGGAGCGGCGGCGGGTGCGCACCCGGGACGCCGCCGGCACCGAGGAGTGGACCGCCTTCGACCAGCTCGTCATCGCCACCGGCGCGCGGCCGCTGCGCCCGCCGGTCCCGGGGATCGACGCGGACGGCGTGTACGGGGTGCAGACCCTCGACGACGGCGAGGCGCTGCTGGACGCCCTCTCCGGCGGCCGGCCGCGCCGGGCCGTGGTGGTCGGCGCGGGCTACATCGGCGTGGAGATGGCCGAGGCGATGCTGCGGCGCGGCCTCGCGGTGACGGTGGTCGACCAGGCGGAGCAGCCCATGACCACGCTCGACCCCGACATGGGGCGGCTGGTCCGCGACGCCATGGAGGGCATGGGCATCGAGGTGGTGACCGGCGCGCGGGTCCGCGAGGTGCTCACCGGCCCCGACGGCCGGGCCCGCGCGGTCGCCACCGACCGGGCCGAACTCCCGGCCGACATCGTGGTGCTGGGCCTGGGCACCCGCCCCGACACCCGGCTGGCCGCCGACGCGGGCCTGCCGCTCGGCGAGTCCGGCGGGCTGCTCACCGACCGGGCGCAGCGGGTGCGCGGCCATGAGGGGATCTGGGCCGGCGGCGACTGCGTGGAGGTGCTGAACCTGGTCTCCGGCGTCCCGCAGTACATCGCGCTGGGCACCCACGCCAACAAGCACGGCCGGGTCATCGGCACCAACATCGGCGGCGGTTACGCCACCTTCCCCGGCGTGGTGGGCACCGCGGTCAGCAAGGTGTGCGAGGTGGAGATCGCCCGCAGCGGCCTGCGGGAGGCCGACGCCACGGCCGCCGGGCTGCAGTTCGTCTCCGCCACCGTGGAGTCCACCAGCCGCGCCGGCTACTACCCCGGCGCCGCCCCCATGACGGTCAAGATGCTCGCCGAGCGCGGCAGCGGGCGGCTGCTGGGGGTGCAGATCGTCGGCCGGGAGGGCGCCGCCAAACGGGTGGACATCGCGGCGGTCGCGCTCACCGCCCGGATGACGGCCGAGGAGGTCGTCGGCCTCGACCTGGGCTACGCCCCGCCGTTCTCGCCGGTCTGGGATCCGGTGCTGGTGGCGGCCCGCACGGTGGCCTCCTCGCTGGGCGGATAGCCGCGGCCGTCGTCCTCGCGGACCGCCAGCGAGTCCAGGGCGGCCAGCAGCGACGGCAGCTCGCTGCCGCGGCCGACCGGCAGCACCTCGCCCGGCTCCTCGTCGAGCAGGACGAAGGCGATGTCCTCGGTGTGGGCGACGATGCTCCAGCCCGGCCCGTCGGCGCGCAGCACCCGCGCGCCGCCCTCGGCGTAGGAGGACCGCACCCGGCCGGCCGGCGGGGGCTGCTCGCGGTACGCCGTCGCCTCGGCGAGCGCCCGCCGCACACCCTCGTGCCTGCGGCCCTCCCCGGCCGGTGCGAAGGCGGTCTCGTCGTCGACCTGGGCGCGCCAGGTCCGCCACTTCTGGGCGATCTCGTCGGCGCCCAGCCGGCGCTGCGCCGGACCCCAGTGGCCGGCTTCCGGCGGGGTGAGCGGCGGTCCGGCCTCGGCCTCGTCGGGGTCGTGCGGCTCCGGCAGCCCGCCCGCGCTGACGGCCAGCGCCAGCGGCCAGCCGGGCAGCGAGGCCACGATGTCCCGCTCGTCCGGCGACAGGTCGTAGGGCAGGCCGCAGTCCCAGGTCGCGATGGCGACCGCGACGAGCGCGGTGTCCGAGGTGGCGACGGTCCAGCGGGCGCCCCGGCCGTCCTGGCCCAGGACCAGGCCGTAACCGCCGGGCACCGGGTCGAGCCCGAGCGCCGCGCACGCCTCCGGGTAGTCGTCGCCGAGCACGCTGGGGAACCGGGCGGGAGTGAGCAGGGTCGCCGTCAGGACATACAGGGCGTCCTCGTCCGCTTCGGGCACGGCACCTTCCACCTCTTCCACCCCGCGTCTCCCCTTCGCGCCAATGTCGTCCGCGCACCCTAACCAGCGGGTAACTCCGGCGTCGAGGGTTCCGGCGGGGAGAGACGATGGAGATTCCGGTGGTGGCCGGTGGGGACGCCCCGCGAGCCGAGCCGCGGGGATGCGGACAAAATACTGGTCCTTTCGGCCCTTATGGGGGCATTTCCCCGCATTTCACACTGGGGGCATGGCGGACCGGGGCCGGCGTGGAGGCGCCGAAGCCCCCCGCGGCAGCACCGACCGGCAGCACAGATCAAGGAGAACGCCATGTCCGCGACCGGACTCCACACCTTCGACCGCGCCGTCCAGACCGCGAACACCTGGCTGATCGAGGTGTCCAGGACCATGGAGGACGACGACCGGCAGCACGCCTACCGCACCATCCGGGCCTGGCTGCACACCCTGCGCGACCGCCTCCCAGTCGATATCGCGGCGAATTTCGGGGCTCAGCTGCCCGTACTGCTGCGCGGCATCTACTACGAGGGCTGGGACCCGAGCGACACCCCGGTGAAGTACGACCGCGAGGCGTACATCAACCGGTTCGCCTACGAGGCGGCCGTCCCGGAGGCGGGCGTGGAGAAGGCGGCCCGGGCGGTGAGCACCACGGTCCTGCGGCACACCTCGCCCGGCCAGCTGGACGAGGTGCTCAAGGCGCTGCCGCACGACCTGCGCCCGATCCTGGAGCCGGTGGCCTGAGGACGCCCGGCGGCACGGGCGCCCGGCCCCTCGGCGCACCCGGTCAGGGCCGCCCGGCATCCAGCTCGGCCAGCATCCCCTCCAGCCAGCGCAGCTCCGCCTCGCTGGTGGCGCGGGCGATGGTCAGCAGGCCCCGGCGGAAGGGGTCGGCGGTCTCCTCGGCGCGCACCGGGCGGTCGCCGTCGTAGAAGAAGCTGCTGGGCTGCCGCAGGAAGTCCAGCCGGCGGCGGAGCACGGCCGCCTGGCGGGCGGGGTCGTCCAGCCGGCTGAGGAAGGCGAGCACCGTGAACCAGCGGTTCTCGTCGGTGATGTCCTGCTCGGCCGGCTCGCCGAGGCGGCGCCGCAGTTCGTCGCGGCCGGCCTCGGTCAGCAGGAGCGTGTGCCGGGGCGCCGCGGCCGCTCCGGGCTCGGTGCGGCGGGTCAGCCGCCCGGCCCGCTCCATCCGCTTGATCGCCGGATAGAGGGTGCCCTCCGAGACGGGACGGACGTGCCCGGCCAGTGCCGCGATGCGTTTGCGCAGCTCATAGCCGTGCAGTGGGGCGTCGTAGAGGAAGCCGAGGATGGCGAGCTCCAGCATCCCCTCATTGTGTCGCAGTGCTGCCGTACCTGGCTGACGCTGTACATCGAAGCGATGTATCCTCGCGGCTGCCACTCAGGGCGGCCGAGGGGAGCGGAGATATGCGTGAGGCACGGTTCGCGGACGGCACGGCGGTGATCCGGTGGACGGAGGTGCCGGGGAAGGAGCCGGCCCGGGTGTACGTGCACGGTCTGGGCGCCGCCTCGGCCCCGTACTACGCCGCCGTCGTGGCCCACCCGGCCCTGGCCGGGCGCCGCTCGCTCCTGGTCGACCTGCCCGGCTTCGGCCTCAGCGACCGGCCCGCCGACTTCGGCTACACCCTCGACGACCACGCCGCCGCGCTGGCCGCCGCCCTGGACGCCGCCGGGGTGCGCGGCGCCGAGCTGGTCGCGCACAGCATGGGCGGGGCGGTGGCCATCGTGCTGGCCGCCCGCCGTCCCGGCCTGGTCTCCCGCCTGGTCCTGATCGAGGCCAACCTCGACCCCGATCCGCCCGTCACCGCCGGAAGCAGCGGCATCGCCCGCTATCGGGAGGAGGACTTCGTGCACGGCGGCGGGCTGGCCGAGGTCCTCCGGCGGGTCGGGCCGCGATGGGCGGCGACGATGCGGCTGGCCGACCCGGTGGCCCTGCACCGCAGCGCGGTGGGCCTGGTCCGCGGCACCCGGCCGGCCATGCGGGACCTGCTGTGCGCGCTGGACGTCCCGCGGGTCTTCGTGCAGGGCGGCCGCAGCGGCGAACTCGACGGGCGCGCCGGTCTGGAGGCCGCCGGGGTGGAGGTCAGGACCGTCCCGGGCGCCGGCCATCTGGTGATGTTCGACGATCCGGAGGCGCTGGTGGACGTGATCAGCGGTCCCTGACGGCCAGGGCCAGGAAGCGTTCCTCGGTGTCGACATGGCGGACCAGCCGCCAGCCGCCGGCGGCCAGCAGCGGGCGCAGGTTGGGCTCGGCCCGCACGTCGTCGGGGGTCAGGGTGCGGCCGTGGCGGGCGGCCAGCACCGCACGGCCGACCGGGTGGAACAGCGCCAGGCGGGCGCCCGGCCGGGTCACCCGGGCCAGCTCACGCACCCCGGCGGCCGAGTCGGTCAGATGGTTGACCAGGCCCGCGGCGAAGACCGCGTGCAGGACGCCGTCGCGCACCGGCAGGCGCGCCGCGTCCGCCTCGGCCAGCGTCGCCACCCGGTCCCGTCCGGCACGCACCGCCTCGCGCAGCATCTCGGGCGTCACGTCGACGCCGATGACCACGCCACGCGGGCCGACCGCCCGGCGCAGTGCCGGCAGCGCCCGGCCGGTGCCGCAGCCCACGTCCAGGGCGAAGTCCCCCGCACCCAGGGCGAGTTCGGCGACCGCGGCCTCGTAGGCGGGGGTGTCGTCCGGGTACTTGCCGTCCCAGGTGGCGGCCTTCGCGGCGAAGAAGGCGCGGACCTCGGCGAGATCACGGCTGCTCATGGCGGGCGGCTCCCAGGGTTCGGCGGCGGGCATCATGGTCGCATGTCCACGCTCCGCTCCGTCGCCCTGTTCGTGCTCGCCGCGCTCTTCGAGATCGGCGGCGCCTGGCTGGTCTGGCAGGGCGTGCGCGACCACCGCGGCTGGCTGTGGGCGGGGGCCGGCGTCGTCTCGCTGGGGCTGTACGGCTTCGTCGCCACCTGGCAGCCCGACGCGCACTTCGGGCGGATCCTGGCCGCGTACGGCGGGGTGTTCGTCGCCGGCTCGCTGCTGTGGGGCGTGGTGGCCGACGGTTACCGGCCCGATCGCTTCGACATCGCCGGCGCGCTGGTCTGCCTGGCCGGCATGGCGATCATCATGTACGCCCCGCGCTGAGCGCGCGCTCAGTCCGCCACCCCGGTCACCGCCGAGACCCTGTCGATCCGGGCCCGCACCAGCAGCTCGCCGGGCACGCCGTTGCGCGCCCCGTACTCGGCCGCCCGCTCCTCGCCCATGTAGCGAGCCGCGATCCGGGTCGCCCAGGCCCGTACCTCGGCCAGGTCCTCGCTCAGCGACGCGCGGCCGCGCAGCATCGCGTACGCGAACGGGGGCCGGTCGTCGTCCACGCACAGCATCATCCGGCCGTCCCGGGCCAGGTTGCGGCCCTTGACACTGTCCCGGCCGGTGGTGAAGACCAGGTCGTCGCCGTCGACCAGGAACCAGACCGGCGCGATGTGGGGGCTGCCGTCCGCCCGCACGGTGGCCAGCTTGCCGGTGCGTGTCCCGGCGGACACGAAGGCCCGCCACTGCTCGTCCGTCATCGTCTGCGCCATGTCCTCCATGGTGCGCGTCACCGCGCGCACGCGCGAACAGGGCGGCAGCGGCCCCCGTTCGATGGCATGTCACAGACAGTTCCGGAACGGCTGCCGAAACACCGGGTGAGCGGATATGCTCGCGGCCAGTCGCCAGCGACCGAGGATCTTCCCACCCATGCGTCTGCGCCCACCGACCATCCGCACGCAGCTTGTCGCGCTGCTGCTGGTACCCATGATCTCGCTGGCCGCCCTGTGGACGTACAGCTCCTTCACCACCGTGCGCGGGGCCGTGGCCCTCATCCACGTGACCGCCACGTACCGCTACTACGGCATCCCCACCGAGGGGTTGACGCTCGCGCTCCAGCAGGAGCGGCGCGCCGCCGTCGAGTACGTCGCCTCCGGGGGCGCCCCGGGCACCGCCCAGACCCTGCACGCCCTGGAGCGCACCACCGACCGGCGGGTCGCCGCGTTGCGCGCCCGGGTGCACGACAACGAGGCCGCCGCGCCGCTCACCCGCGACCAGTGGGACCGGGTCACCGGCCTGCTGTCCGTCCTGGACTACCTGCCCCACCTGCGCAGCCAGGTCGACGTGCGCACCTCCAACTGGTCGGACATCCTGAGCCGCTACTCGTGGATGATCGACCCGGAGTTCCGGCTGCGCACCTCGCTGACCGCCCTGCCCGCGGGGCAGCTGGCGCACGAGGGCTCGGTGGTGGTCGAGCTCGCCCGCGCCCGTGAACTGCTCTCCCGCGAGGACGCGATGGTCACCGGCGCCCGGGCCGCGGGCGGCATGACGGACGGCCAGTACCGCGACTTCATCGGCACCATGGACGGCCGCAAGCTCCTGCACCAGATCTACGCGCCTGAACTGCCGCCGGACGAGGGCAGCAGGCTCGACGACTTCGAGGACGGCAACGCCACCTGGTCGCTCAACTCCATGGAGGAGGCGGCCCGCACCTCCAACGCGATGACCGCGACCGACGACGTGCCCGCCGGGGTGTGGCGGCGCACCGCGGACACCGCGCTGGACGAACTCGCCGCCATCGACAGCGAGGCCGCCCAGCAGGTCACCGAGCAGGCCCACGGCACCGGCATGTCGGTGCTCGTCCAGGCCGCCGCCGTCAGCTTCGCCGGCCTGGCCCTGGTGGTCGCCTCGCTGCTGATCTCCCTGCGGATCAGCCGCCGGATCGCCGCCCGGCTCACCGCGCTGCGCGACGCGGCCGAGGAACTCACCGTGCGGCGCCTGCCGGAGATCATGCGCCGGCTGCGCGAGGGCGAGCCGGTGGGCGATCTGGAGGACGTCGCCCCGGACCGGCGCAGCGCGCTGCGGCTGGGCGACGACGAGATCGGGCAGGTCGGCCGGGCGTTCCTGGTCGCGCAGCGGGCGGCGATCCAGGCGGCCGTCGAGCAGGCCCGGCTGCGCCGCGGCGTCTCGTCGGTGTTCACCACCCTCGCCCGCCGCAGCCAGGTGCTGCTGCACCGTCAGCTGACGCTGCTGGACGCGATGGAGCGGCGCACCGAGGACCCGGACGAACTGGCCGACCTGTTCCGCCTGGACCACATGACCACCCGGATGCGCCGGCACTCCGAGGGGCTGCTGATCCTCTCCGGCAACACCCCCGGACGCGCCTGGCGGCGCCCGGTGCGGATGACCCGGGTCGTCAGGTCGGCGGTCGGCGAGGTGGAGGACTACCGGCGGGTGTCGGTGCGGCGGATGCCGCAGGTCGCGCTGGTGGGCGCCGCGGTCGCCGACGTGGTGCACCTGCTGGCCGAACTCATCGAGAACGCCACGGCCTTCTCGCCGCCCGACTCCGAGGTGGTGGTGCGCGGCACCGAGGCCGACGGCGGCTTCGTGGTGGAGATCGAGGACCGCGGCCTGGGGATGAGCCCGGAGCGGCTGGAGCAGTCCGCGGCGGAGATCGAGGAGTCGGCGCGCGGCGCGGACCTGCCGGAGACCGACCGGCTGGGCCTGTTCACGGTGGGCCGGCTGGCCGCCCGGCACTCGGTCCGGGTGACGCTGCGGCGCGTGGAGCCGAACGGCACCGTGGCCGTCGTCCGCCTCCCCGCGGAACTGCTGGTCCCCTCCGACGAGAGCGAGGACACCGGCGAGCAGCGGCTGGTCCCGCCGCACCGGCCGGCCACCGCGCCGAAGCCGGCGGTGGTGGCCGCCGCGGCACCGGGCCCGCAGCGGGCCGTCGTGACCCTTCCCGCCGCCGGGACGCCGGCCCCGCCGGCCCCGCCGACGACCGAGCGCGGCCTGCCGCGCCGGGTGCGCCGGGCCTCCCTGGCCCAGCGCGCGAAGGACGAACCGGTCACCCATGACCGGGCAAACGAGGACCGATCGGCGGGTTGTGACGCCCACAACGGGGAACGATCACCAGAGGCCGCCCGTTCCACGATGGCGGCCTACGCACGGGGGCTCGCCCGCGGGCGGGCCTGGACGGCCGCGACGGAGTCGAGACAGGAAGACGGGGGGAGTCCGTGACCAAGGGCACCACACCGGGCAAGAGCGCAGGACTCGGCTGGCTGCTGGACGATCTCGCCGATCGTGTCGAGCATGTCCGGCACGCGCTCGTGCTCTCCAGCGACGGGCTGGTGACCGATGTGAGCCGGGACCTGGACCCACAGGACGCCGAGCATCTGGCGGCCGTCTCCTCCGGGTTCCACTCGCTCGCCAGAGGCGCCGGGAAGCACTTCTCGGCCGGCGCGGTGCGGCAGACGATGGTCGAGTTCGACGACGGGTTCCTGTTCGTCACCGCCGCCGGGGACGGCAGTTGCCTGTCGGTGCTGACCACCGCGGGCGCCGACGTCGGGCAGATAGCCTACGAGATGACGCTGCTTGTCCACCGGGTCGGCGAGCACCTGGGAGTCGCCCCTCGGCAGGCCGACGGCGCATCCGGCGGGGAGTGACCTGCCGTGGACGACAGGTCCGAGGAACCCGGCGCGCTGTGGTACGACGACGAAGCCGGGCCGGTCGTCCGGCCCTACACCGTCACCCGCGGCCGCACCTGTCCGAAGTCGTCGGGCGTCGAGGTCGATCCGATCACGCTGGTCGCGGTGGACGGCGTCGAGCCGGCGGCCCCCGCCGCGGCCCCGGAGGACGAGGCCGGGCCCGAGCCGGCCGGCGGCACCCTGGACGAGGAGCACGCCGGGCTGCTCCAGCTGTGCCAGGAGGGCCCGCTGTCGGTGGCCGAGCTGGCCTCCGACGCGGATCTGCCGCTGGGCGTGGTCCGGGTGCTGATCGGTGACCTGCTGCAGTGGGGCCGGGTGCGGATCATCCCGCCGATCATGCCCGCGGAGCTGCCGGACGCCGGGCTGCTGCGGCATGTGATCAGCGGGCTGCGGGCGCTGTGACGGCCCCCGTCCGGGACTTGGTGCCGCGTCAGCCAGGGTTTGCCCGTCAAGGAGCGGCGTCCGGTGCGGTGGCTCGCAAGGCGCCGGATCGGCCTCGTACCGGGCGTACTCGGGCGATCCCGACAACGAAGCGAGCGTGCGTGCCAGGCGGCGCGGGCCCGGCGGGACTTCTGAAACACGCCCTAGCCGCCCATCGTGCGGAACAGCCCCTCCTGCATCACGGAGACCAGCAGCCGGCCGGAGCGGTCGTAGATCTGGCCGCGGGCCAGGCCGCGGGCGCCGGTGGCGATGGGTGACTCCTGCTCGTAGAGGAACCACTCGTCGGCGCGCAGCGGACGGTGGAACCACATCGCGTGGTCCAGCGACGCCATGTCGAAGCCCCGCGGCCCCCACAGCGGTTCGATGGGGACCCGCACCGCGTCCAGCAGCATGATGTCGCTGGCGTAGGCCACCGCGCAGGTGTGCACCAGCGGGTCGTCGCCGAGCGGGCCGACCGCGCGCATCCACACGGCGCTGCGCGGCTCGATGCCCTCCAGCTCCTCCGGTGTCCAGCGCAGCCGCTCGACGTACCGGATGTCGAACGGCTGTCTGCGGGCCATGCGCTCCCACTGCTCGGGCAGGGTGCCCAGGTGGGCGCGGAGCTCGTCGGCGAGGGTGGGCAGCTCCTCCGGGTCCGGCACCTTCGGCATGGGCAGCTGGTGCTCGAAGCCGGGCTCGGGCAGGTGGAAGGAGGCGGTGAGGTTGAAGATCGTGCGGCCCTGCTGGATCGCGACGACCCGGCGGGTGGTGAACGACCGGCCGTCGCGCACGCGTTCCACCTGGTAGAGGATCGGCACACCGGGCCGCCCGGGCCGCAGGAAGTAGGCGTGCAGCGAGTGCACCGGGCGCTGCCCGTCCGTCGTCCGGCCCGCGGCCACCAGCGCCTGGCCCGCCACCTGCCCGCCGAAGACCCGCTGCAGCCGCTCGTCGGGGCTCAGGCCGCGGAAGATGTTCTCCTCGATGCGCTCCAGGTCCAGCAGGTCCACCAGCCGCTCAGCCGGATTGGTCATCGTCGTTCCCTTCCCTCGCCGTCCCTCACCGTCCTTCACCGTCCCTCACCGCCGTGCCGCGGCGGTGTCCCGCCGGGGCACGGACCGGCCAGCGTACCGGGGGCCTGTCGCGGCCGGGTGTGCTACAGCGAGCCGACGTCCGTGAGCCGGATCACCGCGCGTCCCTCCTCGTCGGAGGCGGCGAGGTCCACCTCCGCGGAGATGCCCCAGTCGTGGTCGCCGCGCGGGTCGGCGAAGACCTGGCGGACCCGCCACAGCCCGTGCTGCGGCTGCTCCTCGATCTGCAGCAGCTTCGGCCCGCGCGCGTCGGGCCCGGTGCCCAGGTCGTCGTACTCGTCCCAGTAGGCGTCCATCGCGTCGGCCCAGGCGTCGGCGTCCCAGCCGGACTCCTCGTCCAGCTCGCCGAGTTCCCGGTACTTCTCCAGCGCGGCCAGTTCGACGCGGCGGAACATCGCGTTGCGCACCAGCACCCGGAACGCCCGGGCGTTGGCGGTGACCGGCTTGACCTGGTCGGCGCGGTCCGCGGCCTCGTCCGCGGTCTCCTCCTGCGGGTTGGCCAGGGCCTCCCACTCGTCCAGGAGGCTGGAGTCCACCTGGCGCACCATCTCGCCCAGCCAGGCGATCAGGTCCTGGAGGTCCTCGGACTTCAGGTCCTCCGGGACGGTGTGCTCCAGCGCCTTGTAGGCGCTCGCCAGGTAGCGCAGCACGATGCCCTCGGCGCGGGCGAGTTCGTAGTACGAGGTGAACTCGGTGAAGGTCATGGCCCGTTCGTACATGTCGCGGACCACGGACTTCGGCGACAGCGGGTGGTCGCCGACCCACGGGTGGCTCTTGCGGTAGACGCCGTAGGCGTGGAAGAGCAGCTCCTCCAGCGGCTTGGGGTAGGTGACGTCCTGGAGGCGCTCCATGCGCTCCTCGTACTCCACGCCGTCGGCCTTCATCGCGGCGACCGCCTCGCCGCGCGCCTTGTTCTCCTGCGCGGCCAGGATCTGGCGCGGGTCGTCCAGGGTGGACTCCACCACGGAGAGCATGTCGAGGGCGTAGGACGGGGATTCGGGCTCCAGCAGCTCGAACGCGGCCAGCGCGAAGGTGGACAGCGGCTGGTTGAGCGCGAAGTCCGACTGGAGGTCGACGGTGAGCCGGACGATGCGGCCCTCGGCGTCCGGTTCGTCGAGGCGTTCGACGACGCCGCCGGCCAGCAGCGAGCGGTAGATGGCGATGGCCCGGCGGATGTGCCTCAACTGGGCGCTGCGCGGCTCGTGGTTGTCCTCCAGCAGGTGCCGCATGGCGTCGAAGGCGTTGCCCGGGCGGGCGATCACCGACAGCAGCATCGCGTGGGTGACCTTGAAGCGGGAGGTCAGCGGCTCGGGGTCGGCCGCGATCAGCTTCTGATAGGTCTGCTCGGACCAGTTGACGAAGCCCTCGGGCGCCTTCTTGCGGACCACCTTGCGGCGCTTCTTGGGGTCGTCGCCGGCCTTGGCGAGCGCCTTCTCGTTCTCGACGACGTGCTCGGGGGCCTGGGCGACGACCAGGCCGGCGGTGTCGAAGCCGGCGCGCCCGGCCCGGCCCGCGATCTGGTGGAACTCCCGGGCCCGCAGCACCCGCACCCGGGAACCGTCGTACTTGGTCAGCGCGGTGAACAGCACCGTGCGGATGGGGACGTTGACGCCCACGCCGAGCGTGTCGGTCCCGCAGATGACCTTCAGCAGACCGGCCTGGGCGAGGCGTTCGACGAGCCGGCGGTACTTGGGGAGCATCCCCGCGTGGTGCACACCGATCCCGTGCCGAACGAAACGCGACAGGTTCCGCCCGAACTTGGTGGTGAAGCGGAAGTTGCCGATCAGGGCCGCGATGGCGTCCTTCTCCTCGCGGGTGCACATGTTGATGCTCATCAGCGCCTGGGCCCGCTCCACCGCCGCCGCCTGCGTGAAGTGCACGATGTAGATGGGCGCCTGGTGGGTCTCCAGCAGTTCGGTGACCGTCTCGGTCAGCGGCGTGATGCGGTACTCGTACGACAGCGGCACCGGCCGGGTCGCCGAGCGCACCACGGCGGTGGGCCGCCCGGTGCGCCGCGTCAGGTCCTCCTCGAAGCGGGAGACGTCGCCGAGGGTGGCCGACATCAGCAGGAACTGCGCCTGCGGCAGCTCCAGCAGCGGGATCTGCCACGCCCAGCCGCGGTCCGGCTCCGCGTAGAAGTGGAACTCGTCCATCACCACCTGGCCGACGTCCGCGTCCTTGCCGTCGCGCAGCGCGATGGACGCCAGCACCTCGGCGGTGCAGCAGATGACGGGCGCGTCCGGGTTCACCGAGGCGTCGCCGGTGAGCATTCCGACGTTCTCGGTGCCGAAGATCTTGCACAGGTCGAAGAACTTCTCCGAGACCAGCGCCTTGATCGGAGCGGTGTAGAAGGTGACCTCGTCACGGGCCAGCGCGGCGAAGTGCGCACCGGCCGCGACCAGGGACTTTCCCGACCCGGTGGGGGTGGAGAGGATCACGTTCGCCCCGGAGACCACCTCGATCAGCGCCTCCTCCTGGGCCGGGTAGAGAGAGATGCCGCGTTCCTCGGCCCAGGTGGAGAAGGCTTCGAAGAGGGCGTCCGGGTCAGGGGCGGGGGGCAGCCGGTCGATGAGGGTCACACCCCCATCTTGCCTGGCGTGGCGGCCCCGGGTGGAACCGGGCGCCGCGGCCGTGATCATTCCCGCTAGGCTGTGCCGCCTGGAACAGGCTCAACTCCCGCCTGCGGGCGGGTGAAGGGGGACGCACGGCCATGATGGGACCGGCACATTCACTGTCGGGAGCGGCCGCCTGGCTGGGGGTGGGCGCCCTGGCCGCCGGGCTGCACCATCCGATGCCCTGGCCGACGCTCGTGGTCGGCGCCCTGATCTGCGCCGGCGCCGCCCTCGCCCCCGACCTGGACCACAAGCCGGCCACCATCTCCCGTGCCTTCGGATCCTTCTCCCGTGCCGTGTGCGAGGTGGTGGAACGGATCTCCTGCGCCGTCTACAACGGCACCCGGATGAAGGGCGACCCGCACCGCAACGGCGGCCACCGCACCCTGACCCACACCTGGCCCTGGGCGCTGATGTGCGGCGCCGGGGCGTCGGCGGCGTGCGTGTACGGCGGGCGCTGGGGCGTGCTGGCCGTCCTCTTCGTCCACCTGGTGCTCGCCATCGACGGGCTGCTGTGGCGGCAGGTCAAGGGCGGGCACCAGCTGCTGGTGTGGCTGCTGGCCGCCTCCACCTCCTGGGCGCTCGCCGGAGTGATCAACAACCCGGGCAACGGCCAGGCGTGGCTGTTCACCCAGCCCGGGCAGCGCTACCTGTGGATCGGCATCCCGGTGGCGCTCGGCGCGCTGGTGCACTGCATCGGGGACGCGATCACCGTCTCCGGCTGCCCGATCTTCTGGCCGATACCGATCGGCCGCAAGCGCTGGTACCCGGTCGGGCCGCCGGAGTTCCTGCGGTTCCGGGCCGGCAGCTGGGTGGAGATCAAGGTGCTGATGCCGCTGTTCATCGGCGCCGGGGGCGTGGGCGGCGTGGCGGCGCTGGGCCTGCTCACCGGCTGACCCCGGCCCGCCGACCTGCCTGGACCGCGGGCCGGCCGGGCAAGGCTCAGCCGTGCCAGGAGCGCCACAGCGCCGCGTACGCCCCGCCGGCCGCCACCAGGTCGTGGTGGCTGCCGAACTCGCTGATCCGGCCGTCCTCGACGACCGCGATCACGTCCGCGTCGTGCGCGGTGTGCAGCCGGTGTGCGATGGCCACCACCGTCCGGCCGTCGAGCACCCTCGCCAGGGACCGCTCCAGATGGCGGGCCGCCCGCGGGTCCAGCAGCGAGGTGGCCTCGTCCAGGACGAGGGTGTGCGGGTCGGCCAGCACCAGGCGGGCCAGCGCCACCTGCTGGGCCTGGGCCGGGGACAGCACCGTGCCGCCGGAGCCCACCTCGGTGTCCAGCCCGTCCGGCAGCGCGCCGGCCCAGCCGTCGGCGCCCACCGTGGCCAGCGCCGCCCACAGCTCCTCCGCGGCGGCGTCACCGCGGGCCAGCAGCAGGTTGTCGCGGAGCGAGCCGACGAAGACATGGTGCTCCTGGTTGACCAGCGCCACATGCCGGCGCACCCGCTCCGCGGGCATCCGCGCCAGCTCCGCGCCGCCGAGGCGGACCTCGCCCTGCCGGGGCGCGTAGATCCCGGCGAGCAGCCGGCCCAGCGTGGACTTGCCCGCGCCGGACGGGCCCACCAGGGCGAGCCGGGTGCCGGGCCGCAGCCGCAGGCTGACCTCGTGCAGGACGTCGGCGCCCGCCACATAGCCGAACCGCACCCGGTCCGCGCGCATCTCCCGGCCCCGCGGGTCGGCGCAGTGCTCCGCGGACGCCGGCTCGATCTCCCGCACCCCCACCAGCCGGGCCAGCGACACCTGGGCGACCTGGAGTTCGTCGTACCAGCGCAGCACCAGGTTCACCGGCTCGACCAGCATCTGCACATACAGCGCCCCGGTGGTCAGCTCGCCGGCCGTCAGCCGGCCGCGCAGCGCCAGGGTGCCGCCCAGCAGCAGCACCGCGACGAGGACGGTGGCGTGCGTCAGGTTGATCACGGGGAAGAGCACCGAGCGCAGCCACAGGGTGTACCGCTCCCAGGCCACCCACTGGCCGATCCGCCGGTCGGACTCGGCCACCCGGCGCTCGCCCAGCCGGTGCGCCTCGATCGTGCGGCCGGCGTCCACCGTCTCGGCCAGCACCGCGGAGACCGCCGCGTACCCGGCCGCCTCCGAGCGGTACGCGGACGGCGCCCGCCGGAAGTACCAGCGGCAGCCGCTGATCAGCAGCGGCAGGGCGACGAGCGCGCAGAGCGCCAGCGGCGGCGAGGTCGCGGTCAGCGCCCCGAGCAGCAGGGCGATCCACACCGTGGCGATGGCCAGTTGGGGGACCGCCTCGCGCATGGCGTTGGCCAGCCGGTCGATGTCGGTGCTGATCCGGGAGAGCAGGTCGCCGGTGCCGGCCCGCTCCAGCACCCCGGGCGGCAGCGCGACCGCCCGCACCAGGAAGTCCTCGCGCAGGTCGGCGAGCATCCGCTCGCCGAGCATCGCGCCGCGCATCCGCACCGTCCGCACGAAGACGGTCTGCACCGCGAGCGCGGCGCAGAACAGCGCCAGGGTGCGGCCCAGGTGCACGTCCCGGTGCCCGTGCGAGAGGTCCTGGACCAGGCCGCCCAGCAGGTAGGGGCCGACCATCGAGGCGCCCACGGCGACCGCGTTGACGGCGACCAGCAGGGCCAGGTCACGGCGGTGCCGGCGGGCCAGCTCGGTGACGTAGGCCCGTACGGTCGCGGGTCTGCCGACCGGCAGCGTGGTGGCCTGCCGATGGGCGGCCTCCGGGTCGAAGGCGGGTGGCCGTACCCCGATCATGCCGTCTCCTCCAGCGTCCGGTCCGGTGGGGCGTCCGGCGCCAGGCCGGGTGTCGTGCCGGGTGCGGAGTCCGGCTCGCGGGTGACCGCCGCCCGGTAGCGCGGCAGGGACCGCAGCAGCTCGCGGTGGGTGCCGACCGCCGCGGCCCGGCCGTCCTCGACGAACACCACCCGGTCGGCGCGGTCCAGCAGCAGCGGGCTGGAGGTGAACACCACCGTGGTCCGCCCCGCCCGGATCGCCCGCAGCCCGTCGGCGATACGGGCCTCGGTGTGCGCGTCGACCGCGGAGGTCGGCTCGTCGAGCACCAGCACCGGCGGGTCGGCCACCAGCGAGCGGGCCAGCGCGAGGCGCTGCCGCTGCCCGCCGGACAGCGACCTGCCGCGTTCGGTGATCCGGGTGGCCTGGACATCGCCGCCGGACGGTCCCGAGGTGCGGGCCAGCGCCTCCAGCACGTCCGCGCAGCAGGCCGCCCGCAGTGCCTCGGCCGCGCCGACCCGCCCCGAGCGGGGCACGTCCAGCAGTTCGGCCAGGGTGCCGGAGAGCAGCACCGGGTCCTTGTCCTGGACGAGCACGGCGGCGCGGGCGGCGTCCGGGGGCAGCGCGGCGAGCGCCGTACCGCCGAGCAGGGCCGACGGTTCCCGGTCGCCGCCCGGCGCCGGGTATCCGCCGAGCCGGTCGGCGAGCCGTCCGGCCTCGTCCGGGTCTCCGCAGACCACCGCGGTCAGCTCCCCGGCCCGGGCCGGCAATCCGCTGGCCGGGTCGGTCAGGTCGGCGAGGCCGGTCACGGCCCCGGGGTCCCCGTGCGCCGCGGGGGCGACCGGCCGCCGCAGCCCCAGCACCCGGGCCGCCCGCCGCGCCGAGGGCCGGGAGAAGGACCAGGCCATCGCCGTCTCCTCGAAGGTGCGCAGCGGGAAGAGCAGGAACATCACCGCGCCGTAGCAGGTGACCAGGGCGCCCACCGACAGCTCGCCGCGCAGCGCCAGCCGCGTGCCGAACCACACCACCGCGGCCAGGAACAGCCCCGGCAGCGCCACCTGCACCGCCGAGATCACCGACCACATGCGCGCGCTGCGCACCGCCGCGGCCCGCACCTCCTGGGAGGCGCGCCGGTAGCGGGTCAGGAACAGCTCCTCGCCGCCGATGCCGCGCAGCACCCGCAGCCCGGCCACGGTGTCGGAGGCCAGCTCGGTCGCCCGCCCGGCCTTGGCGCGCTGCTCGTCCGCGCGGCGGGTGGCCCGGGGCAGCAGCGGCAGCACGGACAGCGCCAGCACCGGGATCCCGACGGCCACGGCCGCCCCCAGCAGCGGCTGGTAGACCAGCAGCGCCACCGAGACGACCACACAGCCGGCCACCGCCGACCCGAAGCGGGCCAGCGCCTCGACGAACCAGCCGATCTTCTCCACGTCACCGGTGCTGACCGCGACCACCTCGCCGGCCGCGACCTGCCGGGTGAGCACCGAGCCCAGCTCCGCGGTGCGGCGGGCCAGCAACTGCTGCACCCGGGACGCGGCGGTGATCCAGTTGGTGACCGCGGCCCGGTGCAGCATCGTGTCGCCGAGCGCGATCAGCACCCCGAGCAGCCCGGTCAGGCCCGCGGCGAGCGCCAGGCGGCTCGCGGAGCGGTCGGCGACCGCCTGCACGGCCAGGCCGACGGCGGCCGGGACCGCGGCGGTGGCCACCATGTGGAGGGAGCCCCAGGCGGTCGCGGCGAGCTGGCCGCGCCACTGCCGGAGCTCAAGCCAGAGCAGCAGGCGGAAGCCGGAGCGGGTGTCGGGTTCTCCGGGGTCGGCGAGAGGAAGGCGGCGAAGCGGCATGACGTCCCTGGGCGGCGCGGAGTCCGGTCACGGTCCGTGCAAGGCTCGCGTCAGGGCGTGTCCGCCCGCAACCGATTAAACGTCCCGAAGATCAACCGGAACGGGCATCGGTGCCCTTCCGGGCGTGCTTTCGGCCGTCCTCGCGACCGTCCTCCGGGGGGCCCTCGGTCAGTGCGGCGAGCAGGACGCCCAGGTGGCGCCGCTGCTCCGGGTCCAGTGGCGCGAGCAGTTCCTCGGCGGCCGCCCGCCGGGCGCCGCGCAGCCGCTGCAGGACGGCGTGGCCGTGGTCGGTGAGCTGGACCCGGGTCACCCGGCGGCTGGCCGGATCGGGCAGGCGCCGCACCAGCCCGGCCTCCTCCAGGGCGTCCACCACCGTGGTCACGCTGCGGGGGACGACGTCGAGCCGCTGGGCCAGGTCCACCATGCGCGGGGGCTGCTCGCTGTGCGCCACGGTGCGCAGCAGCCGGGACATCGCGGGGGTGATACCCAGGGGTTCCAGGTGCCGGCTCTGGGCGCGCTGCAGGCGGCGGGTGAGGCGCAGCAGCTGGTCGGCGAGGTTGCCGGTGCTCTCCGCGCTCTCGGCCGCGCCGTCCGCCGTCCGGGCGATCGGGGTGTCCATGCCGGGAGGCTATCAGAGCCTGGCTCATTGTGAGTCTGCCTAACAATGAGCTAGTCTCTTGGAGTTGCCAAGCCGTCCCGCCGCGCGCCGTCCACTCGGTCGCCGGGACGGCCCGACCCCGCCGAAGGAGCCCATGAAGCCGCCGGAAATCGACTGGACCCCACCGCCGAAGGACCCGGACAAGCCCGCCGACGTGCGGCGCATCCTCGGACTGTTCCGCCCCTACCGCGGCCGCCTGGCACTGGTCGGCCTGCTGGTGGCCGCCGCCTCGCTGGTCTCGGTCGTCTCACCGTTCCTGCTGCGGGCGATCCTGGACGTGGCGATCCCGCGCGGCCGGACCGGCCTGCTCAGCCTGCTCGCCCTGGGGCTGATCGTCACCGCCGTGCTCAACAGCGTCTTCGGCGTGCTCCAGACGCTGATCTCCACGGCCGTCGGCCAGCGGGTCATGCACGACCTGCGCACCGCCGTCTACGGCCGGCTGCAGCGGATGTCGCTGTCGTTCTTCACCCGCACCCGCACCGGCGAGGTCCAGTCCCGGATCGCCAACGACATCGGCGGCATGCAGGCGACCGTCACCTCCACGGCGACGTCCATCGTCTCCAACCTGACCAGCGTCGTCGCCTCGATCGTGGCGATGCTCGCCCTGGACTGGCAGCTGACCGCGGTCTCGCTGGTGCTGCTGCCGGGGTTCGTCTGGATCAGCCGCCGGGTGGGCGACGAACGCAGGAAGATCACCACCGAGCGACAGCGGCAGATGGCCGCGATGTCCGCCGTCGTCACCGAGTCGCTGTCCGTCAGCGGCATCCTGCTGGGCCGGACCATGGGCCGCGCCGGCGAGCTCACCAGCGCCTTCGCCCGGCAGTCCGAGCGCCTGGTGGACCTGGAGGTGCGCTCCAACATGGCGGGCCGCTGGCGGATGTCGGTCATCGGCATCGTCATGGCCGCGATGCCCGCCGTCATCTACTGGGCGGCCGGTATCGCTCTGCACCTCGGCGCCGGGGCGATCTCCATCGGCACCCTGGTCGCGTTCGTCTCGCTGCAGCAGGGGCTGTTCCGGCCCACCGTCAGCCTCCTGCAGACCGGGGTGCAGGTGCAGACCTCGATAGCGCTGTTCCAGCGCATCTTCGAGTACCTCGACCTGCCGGTGGACATCACCGAACGCCCCGACCCGGTACGGCTGTCCCGGGTGCGCGGCGACGTGCGCTTCGAGGACGTCGACTTCTCCTACGACCCGGCCGGCGGCCGGGACACCCTGCACGGCATCGACCTGGCCATCCCGGCCGGCGGCAGCCTGGCCGTCGTCGGCGCCACCGGCTCGGGCAAGAGCACCCTGAGCTACCTGGTGCCCCGGCTGTACGACGTGACCGGCGGCCGGGTCACCATCGACGGGGTGGACGTGCGGGACCTGGCCTTCGACACCCTGGCCGCGGCGGTCGGCGTCGTCTCGCAGGAGACCTACCTCTTCCACGCCTCGGTCGCCGAGAACCTGCGCTTCGCCAAGCCGGACGCCACCGACGAGGAACTCGCCGCCGCCGCCCGCGCCGCCCAGATCCACGACCACATCGCGAGCCTGCCGGACGGGTACGGCACCGTGGTCGGCGAGCGCGGCTACCGGTTCTCCGGCGGCGAGAAGCAGCGGCTGGCCATCGCCCGCACCATCCTGCGGGACCCGCCGGTGCTCATCCTCGACGAGGCCACCAGCGCCCTGGACACCCGCACCGAACAGGCCGTCCAGGAGGCGATCGACGCCCTCGCCGCCGGCCGGACCACCATCACCATCGCGCACCGGCTGTCCACCGTGCGCGACGCGGACCAGATCGTGGTGCTCGACCACGGCCGCATCGTCGAACGCGGCACCCATGACGAACTCCTCGCCCTGGACGGGCGGTACGCGGCACTGGTGCGCCGGGACGCCGAACTGGCGCCCGCGGCCGAGCCGTCCCGACCCGTCTAGTGCGGTGGCCGGTGACCTTCCCGGCCACAGCTCTAGTGCCGCGTCAGCCAGGGTTCGCCCCGTCGCGACGCCCGGCACGGCATCTCGCCGTGTTGCCGAATCGACCGAGTACGCCCGGTACGAGGCCGATCCGGCGCCTTGCGGGCTACCGCACCGGACGCCGCTCCTTGACGGGCAAACCCTGGCTGACGCGGCACTAGTGGACCAGGACCACTTCGAGGGTGCGGGGGCCGTGGACGCCCTCGACGCGGTCCAGTTCGATGTCGCTGGTGGCGGAGGGGCCGGAGATCCAGGTCAGCGGCCGGCGCGGATCCAGGCGCTCCAGGGCCTGCGGCACCGAGCCGACCACCTGCTCCGGCACCCGCACCACGCAGATGTGGTGGTCGGGGACCAGGGTGATGCGGCGGCGCCCCTGGTCCGGGCCGGCGTCCAGTACGAGGGTGCCGGTCTCCGCGATCGCCACCGCGCAGCCGGTCAGCACGCTGTCCATCCCGTCCAGCTGATTGGGCGTCAGGTCGGCCGCGTCCCGCACCACGGTGACCTCCGGCTCCGCGGGCAGCCAGCCGGAGGGCAGCCCGGTGGGCACCACGAGCGTGCGGGACCCCCGCTCGGCCAGCAGCGCGGCGATCCGGTCGGGCAACTCGGCGGCCGGGCAGCGGTGCACGATGGCCCGGTAGTCGGCGAGGTTCTCCGCGAGGAGCTCGGTGGTCTGCTCCACCGAACGCTCGCCGTGCACCCTGCGATACGTGCGCTCCACCGCCACCTCGTCGGGGCGTTCGGTGGGTGGGATGTCGGTGAGGGCGCGGCGGATGCGGCCGAGGATGAGTTCCTTGCTGCTCATGGGGTGTCCTTTCGGGCCGGGGTGGGGCGGTTGGTGGGGTGGGTGCGGGTCCACCAGTCGCGGAACGGCTCGGGGGGCACTTGGGGGAGGTCGCGGGTGGCGGTC
>JBEHXI010000016.1:0-49300 GCA_048498775.1 Actinomycetota bacterium
CAACGAGAGCACCGACACCGCGGAGCGTCCCGTCCCGCTGGCGGTCCACCGCCGCACGGCCGTCCTCGCCGCGCTGCGCGCAGCCGGGGCCCGCCGGGTCCTCGATCTGGGCTGCGGCCAGGGGCAGTTGGTGGGTGAGCTGCTGAAGGACCCGCGGATCACCGAGGTGGTCGGGATGGACGTGTCGGTGCGGGCGCTGACCTCGGCGGCGCGGCGGCTGCGCGTCGAGCGGATGCCGGAGCGCGTGGCCGCCCGGGTCCGGCTCGTCCAGGGCTCGCTGGCGTACACCGACGAGCGGCTGAAGGGCTATGACGCGGCCGTGCTCAGCGAGGTGATCGAGCACGTGGACCCGGAGCGGCTGCCGGCGCTGGAGTACGCGGTCTTCGGTGCCGCCCGCCCCGGGACGGTGGTGGTCACCACGCCCAACGCCGAGTACAACGTGCGCTGGCCCACCCTGCCCGCCGGGCAGGTGCGCCACGCCGACCACCGCTTCGAGTGGGACCGCGCCGAGTTCGGCCGCTGGGCGCGCCGGACCGCCGAACGGTACGGCTACACGGTGGAGTTCGCCCCGGTGGGCGAGGAGGACCCGCAGGTCGGCCCACCCACCCAGCTGGCGGTCCTCACCAGGAACGACACACCGGACGCCGCCGGACGGCCGAGGGGGGACGCGGCATGAGCGAGAACGGCACGGCGGCGGAGATCACGCTGCCGGTCACCGACCTGTCCCTGGTGGTGCTCATCGGCTCCACGGGCGCGGGCAAGTCCACCTTCGCGCGGCGCCACTTCGCGCCCACCGCGGTCCTCTCCTCGGACTTCTGCCGCGGCCTGGTCAGGGACGACGAGAACGACCAGAGCGCCTCCAAGGACGCCTTCGACGTGCTCCACTACATCGCCGGCAAGCGCCTGGCGGCCGGGCGGCTGACCGTCGTCGACGCCACCAGCGTGCAGTCCGAGAGCCGCCGGCAGCTGATCCGGCTCGCCCGCGAGCACGACGTGCTGCCGATCGCCATCGTCCTGGACGTCCCCGAGCAGGTGTGCGCCGAGCGCAACGCGGCCCGCCCCGACCGCGCCCACCTGCCCCGCCACGTCATCGCCCGCCAGCAGCGCGAACTGCGGCGCTCGCTGCGCTCGCTGGAGCGTGAGGGGTTCCGCAAGGTCCACATCCTGCGGGGCACCGCGCAGGTGGACGCCGCCCGCGTGGTGCTGGAGCGCCGCTACAACGACCTGCGGCACCTGACCGGCCCGTTCGACATCATCGGCGACGTCCACGGCTGCCGCTCGGAGCTGGAGACCCTGCTGACCCGCCTGGGCTACCGGATCCACCGCGACGCGGCCGGCCGCCCGGATGGCGCCGGGCACCCGGAGGGCCGCACCGCGGTCTTCGTCGGTGACCTGGTCGACCGCGGCCCGGACAGCCCTGGGGTGCTGCGCCTGGTGATGGGCATGGTGGCCGCGGGCACCGCGCTGTGCGTGCCGGGCAACCACGAGAACAAGCTGGGCCGCCATCTGCGCGGCCGCGCCGTCCAGCGCACCCACGGGCTGGCCGAGACCATCGAGCAGCTTGAGGCGGCCGAGCGGGAGGAGCCGGGATTCGCCGCCCGGGCGAGGGAGTTCGTCGACTCCCTGGTCAGCCACTATGTGCTGGACGGCGGGCGGCTGGTGGTGTGCCACGCCGGGCTGCCGGAGAAGTACCACGGCCGCACCTCGGGGCGGGTGCGGTCCTTCGCGCTGTACGGCGACACCACCGGCGAGACCGACGAGTACGGCCTGCCGGTGCGCTACCCGTGGGCGGAGGACTACCGCGGCCCGGCCGCCGTGGTCTACGGGCACACACCCGTCCCGGCGGCCGGGTGGCTGAACAACACCCTCTGCCTGGACACCGGCTGTGTCTTCGGCGGCCGGCTCAGCGCGCTGCGCTGGCCGGAGCGCGAACTCGTGGACGTACCCGCCGAGCGGGTCTGGTACGAGCCGGCCAGGCCGCTCGCCGCGCAGGCGCCCGGCGGCGCGGAAGGACGCCCGCTCGACCTGGGCGACGTGGCCGGGCGGCGGGTGGTGGAGACCGCCCACCACGGCCGGATAGCGGTCCGCGAGGAGAACGCGGCGGCGGCGCTTGAGGTCATGAGCCGCTTCGCGATCGACCCGAGGCTGCTGCCCTATCTGCCGCCGACCATGGCTCCGTGCGCCACCTCGCGGCTCGACGGCTACCTGGAGCACCCGGCGGAGGCGTTCGCCGGGTACCGGGAGGCTGGGGTGCGCCGGGTGATCTGCGAAGAGAAGCACATGGGCTCGCGGGCCGTGGCGCTGGTCTGCCGGGACGCCGCGGCGGCCGAGCGGCGCTTCGGCACCGCCGGGCAGGCGGCGGGCGCCCTCCACACCCGTACCGGCCGGCCGTTCTTCACCGATCCGGCCCTGACGGCGGGCGTGCTGGAGCGGCTGCGCGAGTGCGTGGCGGGCGCCGGGCTGTGGGAGGAGCTGGAGACCGACTGGCTGCTGCTGGACGCGGAGTTGATGCCGTGGTCGCTCAAGGCCGGCGGCCTGCTGCGCGACCAGTACGCGGCGGCCGGGGCGGCGGCGGGCGCCGTCTTCCCGCCGGCCCTGGCGGCACTGGACGCCACCGCGGAGCGGGGGGTGGACGTGGCCGGGCTGCTCGCGCGCCAGCGGGAGCGGGCAGCGGACGCCGCCGCGTTCACGCAGGTCTACCGGCGCTACTGCCGGCCGGCCGGTCCGGGCGGACCAGGCGGTCTGCGCGGCGTCCGGCTGGCCCCGTTCCATGTGCTGGCCACCGAGGGCCGCTCGTGGGCGGACGTACCGCACGACCGGCAGCTGGAGCTCGTCGACCGCATGGTGGCCCGCGAGCGCGAGGGCGGGCGACCGGACCCGTTGCTCGTCACGACCCGCCGCCTGGTGGTCGACACCGGGGACGAGACGTCGGTGGCCGAGGGCACCCGGTGGTGGCTGGAGCTGACCGGCGCGGGCGGCGAGGGCATGGTCGTCAAGCCGCTTCAGGGCCTGGTGCGGGGTCCGAAGGGGCTGGTGCAGCCGGGCGTCAAGTGCCGGGGCCGCGAGTACCTCAGGCTCGTCTACGGCCCGGAGTACGCCCGCCCGCGGACCCTGGAGCGGCTGCGGTCCCGCACGCTGGGGCACAAGCGCTCGCTGGCGCTGCGCGAGTACGCGCTCGGGCTTGAGGCGCTGGACCGGCTGGCGGCCGGCGAGCCGCTGTGGCGGATCCACGAGGCGGTGTTCGCGGTGCTGGCGCTGGAGTCGGAACCGGTCGATCCGCGGCTGTGACCGCTTGCGCTCCGACGGGCGCCGGCGGCGGCAACTGCCCGCCGTCGGCGCCCGCTTCCGCGCCGACACACCCTCCGGTCCGCCGCGCGCCGGGCGCGCCGGGGGCGCATAGTGGAGGGGTGCCATCCGGCGCGAGAGCACGGCAGAGGGAGGAATCTCCATATGACCGGCACGGCGCAGATCGGGGTGACCGGACTCGGCGTGATGGGACGCAATCTGGCCCGCAACTTCGCCCGCCACGGCTACACCGTCGCCGTCCACAACCGCACCGCCTCCCGCACCGACGCCCTCATCGCCGACTTCGGCCATGAGGGCGCCTTCGTGCCGACCCGCGGCCCGGAGGAGTTCGTCGCCGCCCTGGAGCGGCCCAGGCGCCTGCTGGTGATGGTCAAGGCGGGTGAGGCCACCGACGCGGTGATCGAGGAGTTCGCGCCGCTGCTCGAGGACGGCGACATGATCATCGACGGGGGCAACGCGCACTTCGCCGACACCCGCCGCCGCGAGGCCGCCCTGCGGGCACGGGGACTGCACTTCGTCGGCATGGGTGTCTCGGGCGGCGAGGAGGGCGCCCTGCTCGGGCCGTCGATCATGCCGGGCGGCTCGAAGGAGGCGTACTCCAGCCTCGGCCCGATGCTGGAGGCCGTCAGCGCCCACGTCGGTGAGGACCCGTGCTGCGCGCACATCGGCTCGGACGGCGCCGGGCACTTCGTGAAGATGGTGCACAACGGCATCGAGTACGCCGACATGCAGCTGATCGCCGAGTCCTACGACCTGCTGCGGGGCGTCGCCGGACTTCCCCCGGACCGGATCGCGGAGATCTTCCGCGGGTGGAACACCGGACGGCTGGACTCCTACCTGATCGAGATCACCGCGGACATCCTCACCCACACCGACGCCGCCACCGGCCGGCCGTTCGTCGACGTGGTGGCCGACCGCGCCGAGCAGAAGGGCACCGGCCGCTGGACGGTGCAGACCGCCCTGGACCTGGGGGTGCCCGTCCCCGGCATCGCCGAGGCGGTGTTCGCGCGCTCGCTGTCCGGGCACACCGGCCTGCGCGCGGCGGCGCGGCACCTGCCCGGCCCCGAGCGCCCCGACGCCTCCGGCGAGGAGGCCGAGCGCTTCGCCGAGCAGGTCGAGCACGCCCTGTACGCGTCGAAGATCGTCTCCTACGCGCAGGGCTGGAGCATGATCCAGGCCGGGGCGGCCGAGTACGGCTGGGACATCGACCTGGGCGCGGTGGCCGCCATCTGGCGCGGCGGCTGCATCATCCGCGCGGCCTTCCTGGACCGCATCCGCGGTGCCTACGCGGCCCGGCCCGACCTGCCGACCCTGCTGGCCGACGAGGGCTTCGCCGGGGAGCTCGGGCAGGCGCAGACGGCCTGGCGGTCGGTGGTGGCCGCCGCCGCGCGGCACGGCATTCCGGCGCCCGGGTTCTCCGCGGCGCTCGCCTACTACGACGCGCTGCGCGCCGAGCGCCTGCCCGCCGCCCTCACCCAGGGGCAGCGCGACTTCTTCGGCGCCCACACCTACCAGCGCAGCGATCGGGAGGGCACGTTCCACACGCTGTGGTCGCAGGGCCGCGGGGAAGTCGAGGCGTAGGCGTGCCGGGCCGGACGATGCGTGCCTGGGCGGTGCCCGCCACCGGGCGCCTGGAGCCGGTGGAGCTGCCGGTCCCGCGCCCGGCGGCCGACGAACTGCTGGTGCGGGTGCGGGCCTGCGGGGTGTGCCGCACCGACCTGCACGTCCGCGACGGGGACCTGCCGCTGCACAAGTCGCCGGTGGTGCCCGGTCATGAGGCGGTCGGCGAGGTCGTCGAGGCGGGTGAGCTCGCCGACGGCTTCCCGCCGGGGACCCGGGTGGGGATCCCGTGGCTGCGCCGCACCTGCGGGCGGTGCCGTTACTGCCTGCGCGGTCAGGAGAACCTCTGCCCGTCCTCGGAGTACACCGGCTGGGACGCGGACGGCGGGTACGCCGAGTACGCCACGGTGCCGGCGGCGTACGCGTACCGGCTGCCGGAGGGCTACGCGGACGAGGAGCTGGCGCCGCTGCTGTGCGCCGGGATCATCGGCTACCGGGCGCTGCGGCGCGCGGAGCTGCCGCCGGGCGGGCGGCTGGGCATCTACGGGTTCGGCGGGTCCGCGCATCTGACCGCGCAGGTGGCGCTCGCCCAGGGCGCGGTGGTGCATGTGCTGACCCGGTCGCCGCAGGCCCAGGCGCTGGCGCTGGAACTCGGCGCGGCCTCGGCCGGCGACACCTACGCCCGCCCGCCGGAGCCGCTGGACGCCGCGATCCTGTTCGCGCCGGTCGGCGATCTGGTGCCGGTCGCGCTGGAGGCGCTGGACAGCGGGGGGACGCTGAGCATCGCGGGGATCTATCTGTCGCGGATCCCGCCGCTGTACTACGAGCGGCACCTGTTCCGGGAGCGGACGGTGCGCAGTGTCACGGCGAACACCCGCGAGGACGGGCGGGAGTTCCTCGCCGCCGCGGCCGAGCACCGGTTGCGGGCCACGGTCACCCCGTACGCGTTCGACCAGGCGGGCGTGGCGCTGGACGACCTGGCCGCCGACCGGGTGCACGGGGTGGCGGTGCTGCGGATGCCTTCCTGACATACCGTCAGTGCGCTTGTTCAGCCGCCCAGTTGGATGGCCTTCACCACCAGCAGTACGGCCGCCACCACGAGGTAGCCGCGCAGCAGGGTCATCCCCAGGCGGGTGGCCGGCGACCAGGTGACCGGTTCGAGCAGGGCCAGCGGCGGCATCCGCCAGCCGGCCTTCTCGGCGGCCGGCACCGCCGGCGGGCGTGCGGCGCCCGGCCCGCGCCGGATCCGGACGATCGCGAGCCGCACCGCGGCGGCGGCCGACCCGGCGAGCAGCGCGGCGCCCAGCCACAGGACCACGGCGGTGGTGTCCAGCCCGGGGAACAGCGTGGTGGCCACCAGCGTGCCGGACAGCGTCAGCAGCACCGCGACGATCACGCAGGCCAGGATGTTCAGCCAGCGCGGATTGGTCCACGGCCCCAGCACCGCGCGGTCGTTGCACAACAGCAGCAGGAAGACGGAGGCGGACGGCAGCAGCAGGCCGGCCAGCGCCTGCACGCTGGTGGTGATCAGCCCGAGCGGCGCGCCCGGGATGAGGACGATCCCGGCGGCGAGCAGCACCATGGCGGCGTACGAGCCGTAGAACGCCTTGGCCTCGCCGAAGCTGCGGTGCAGCGAGTGCCGCAGGTTGAAGACGTCCCCGAAGGCGTAGCTGGTGGCCAGGGTCACCGCGGCGGCGCCCACGATGGAGGCGTCCAGCAGGACGACGGCGAACAGCGCCCCGAGCACCCGGCTGTGCGCGCCGAGCGCCTCGGCGACGCCGAGCGCGTCGGTGAAGTGCCCGGCGGCCGTGGTGCCGCGCACGGCGTAGTCGGCCGTGACGACGATGGCGCACGCGCCGCCGACCACGAAGAGCGAGCCCAGTACGGTGTCTGCGCGTTCGTGCCCGATGAAGCGCGGGGTGATGCGCTTGTCGATGATGTTGGACTGCTGGAAGAACAACTGCCAGGGGGCGACCGTGGTCCCGACGATGGCGATGACGAGCAGGACGGCGTCCGCGGAGATCCCGCCGCGCACGCCGGGCACCACCAGGTGGTGGAAGGCGGCGCCATAGCGCGGGTGCGACAGCAGGGCGAGCGGCAGCAGCACCAGGCTGATCGCGATGAAGGCGAGCATGGCCCGTTCCCAGCGGCGGAAGCTGCCGCTGGCGGTGATGGCGATCAGGGCGACGGCGGCCACCGGGACGGCGACGTACCGGCTGACGCCGAAGTAGTTCAGGGCCAGGGAGACGCCGATGAACTCGGTGACGATGGTGAGGAAGTTCAGCACGAACAGGTCGCCGACGCTGAACCAGCCCCAGAACCGGCCGAACCGCTCGTTGATCAGCCGCGCGTGACCGACTCCGGTGACCGCCCCGAGCCGCACGACCATCTCCTGGTTGACGATCAGCACCGGGACCAGGAGCAGCAGCACCCACAGCAGGCTGTAGCCGAAGTTCTGGCCCGCCTCGGCGTAGGTGGACACCCCGCCGGCGTCGTTGTCGCCGACCATGACGATCAGGCCGGGGCCGACGATGGCCAGGAAGGTCGTCAGCCGGCGCTTCAGGCTGCGGCCGGAGCCGGCCTCGTCGAGCCGGATGCGGCCGAGCGCCCCCTCGATGTCGCCGCGGTGGGCCTCGTCCAGCACGGCGCTCGGGGGACGCTTCGGTGGCGGCGGGGCAGCGGACGGTGGACCGGGCGGCCGGGAGCCGCCGCCGGGGGCCGGCGGGCGCGGCGGCCGCTCCGTCACGGCGCCGGCTCCTGGCGGCGCGGCGGCCTGCGGCCACCGGGGGCGGGCGGGTCGTCCGGTGCCGTGCGGTGGGCGTCCGGGGGCGGGGCGACCTCGCGGCGCCGCCAGTCCTCGGGAAGCATGGCCTCCAGCACGTCGTCGACCGTGATGACGCCCAGCAGGACGCCGTCCTCGTCGACCACCGGCAGGGTGATCAGGTTGTAGTCGGTCATCAGCAGGGCGACGTCGACCAGGTCGGTGTCCGGGCCGACCCGCACCGGATCGTCCTCGCCGACCTCGCCCAGCACCGCGCCGGGATCGGCCTGCAACAGGGTGACCAGCGGGGTGACGGCGAGCAGCCGGCCGTCCTCGTCGACGGTGTGGACGCTGGCCAGCGCCTCGGCCTGGAGCCCACGGGCGGCCCGGACGGCGGCCGGCACCTCCCGCAGCGGGGTGTCCCCCGGCAGGGCCAGGTAGTCCATGCCCATCAGGCCGCCGGCGCTGTCCGGGTTGAAGCCCAGCAGCGTCATCACCTTGGCGCGCGGCCCGGGGGGCATCGCGGCGAGTACCGGGCGGCGGCGGGCCTGCGGCAGGTCGCCGATCGCGTCGGCGGCGTCGTCGGCCCGCATCCGGGTCAGGACGGCCGCGACGTCCTGGTCGGTGCGCGCCCCGAGCAGCCGCGAGGCGCGGTCCTCCTCCAGTTCCTCGAAGACGTCCGCCTCCAGTTCCGGGTCCTGGTGGACGTGGCCGAGGATCTCGCGCTGCTCGTCCTTGGAGGCCTCCTCCAGCAGGTCGGCGATCTCGGCGGGCCGCAGCCGCCGCAGCCGGGCGGCGGGGCGGCGCACCGCGCTGACGCCGTGCCCGATCAGCGGTTCGAAGGCCTTCCAGTCACGGCAGGCGTGCGCCGTGGTCCGGCCGCCGAACAGGGCCGGCAGCCGGTGCGGGCGGCGGATGTCCACGCAGCTCAGCAGCCACTGCCCGGCGCGCCAGGCCAGCTCCACGTCGGAGGGCCGCACCAGGCGCGCCTCGGCGACGTCGATCAGCCGGTGCCCGAGCACGTCGGCGCTGAGCAGCACCTCTCCCTCGCGGCGCTCGAACGGCCGCAGGTCCACCCGGGTGCCGGCCAGCCGCACCAGCCCGCTGCCGTCGAAGGCGTCCACCTGCTCGACGGGGACGAACAGGCCGCGGCGGCCGATGCCGACGACCAGCCCGGTCACCACCGGATAGTCCTCGCCGCGCAGGCGCACGATGACGTCGGCGAGCCGGCCGAGCGGGCGTCCCCTGCGGTCCACCACCGGGCGCCTGAGCAGGGCCGACAGGTGCAGGACGCGGGAGCCCTCGGCGTGCGCGGGGGGCGGTGGTGGCGTGGTGGACGGACCGTCGTTCATCGCTCTGCCCTACCCCGGCTCGGTGCTCGTCGCGTCGGCGGGCCGTTGCCCCGACACCTCGGCCACGGGTCCCACGATGCACCACGTGCCGCCGGGCAGCCACGCGGGCTAAATCCGGGTGCACGCCGCTGAACTGCGGTTTTCCGGTGGGAGGGCGGCCGGCGGCCAAGGCGCCGGACGGGTGAGCGCCCGGTCGCGGCGCCCCCGGTCGGCACGGCCGGGATGCGGGCGGCGGCGGGCGGTGCTTACCTTGCGTAGGACAGCGGGTACGCACCGCGTGTGCGGCGCGTTCCGGTGTCAGGCCGGGCCGGAGCCGGGCGCGCCGGGTATCCGGGAGGCCTGGGACGTCTCGGCCGCCGACGCGGTGCCGTGGAGTGACTGCCGGGCCATGCGGGCGACGACCGGCAGGGCCAGGCGGGCGAGCGGCCCCATGCCTGCGGCGTTGGCGGCGGTGCCGAGGAAGGGCTCGGCGTAGCCGATCGCACGGCCGAGGGCGGCGGGGCTGCAGGCCCGGCGGGTGTGGCGCAGCACCGGCCGCAGCAGGTCGGAGACGGGACGAGCGGCGGGCACGTCGAAGGTCAGGGTGCGGTCCTGCGCGTCGGGACGCGGCCAGATCAGTTCGATGCGCATGCTGGTCTCCCCTGGGCTGGACGGGATCGCACGCCGCTGGGCGCCGGTGGTACCGCGCCCGCGGACAGGACGGGACGGTACTCGATGGGTCAGCGAACGCGGCGGGCGCGGTCGGGAGGTGATGGGCGAGCGGGCCCACGGGCAGGTTCGGGTTCAGGCCGGGGACTCATTCCCTCACCTCCTTGCGGCCGGGGCACCCGTGGATGCCGTGGGAGACGGACGATCACGAAAGGTGCGAGAGCAGTCGTCCGACGAGATGACAAGACGCATGGCCTACGTCGAGAATCCGTGGGTTTGCCGTAGCTTGTCAAGGTAACTTCTGGGAAACAGCAGGGGTGGCACAGATGAATGCGCGGGCCCGCTGACCAGCACGGATGGCGCGTTCCCGCCCTCGAAGCCGGAATCGGAGACACCATGAGTGAGACCACGAGCACATCTGCTTCGCGTACATCCTCCGCCGGCACGTCGATGCTGGCGCACCCGGTCCACACGGTGACCGAGACGGTGCGCCACGTCCCCGGTGCCGGTGTGGTCAAGGGCGCCGTCGACGGCGTCCTGGACACCATCGGCGCCGTCTCCCCGCGGGCGCGCCGCGTCGCGGCCTACGCCGGAGCGGGCCTGCTCGGCGCGGCCGGGCTGATCGAGTGGCCGGTGGCGGCCGCCGGGGCGGCGGTGGTCTGGCTGACGCAGCCGCGCCCGCACGAGCACGACGGCGCGACGACCGGCGCCAGGCCGGCCGCCCGGCAGACGGCCAAGCCCGCGGCCAGGACCGCCGCCAAGCCCGGCGCCGCGGCGCCGGCGCGCAAGAGGGCCGCCAAGTCGTCCGCGGCCAGGCCGGCGAAGACGGCACGGTCCGGCCGGACCACCAAGTCGTCCGCCCGCGGTGCCGCGGCGAGCCGCACCTCGAAACCCTCCTGAGCGCCCGCGAAGGCTCCTGAGGCGGCTCGGGGAGGCCGGCCGGGCAATCGGGTGACCGGTGACCGGTGACCCGTGACCGGGGGACACAACCGCATCAGCGTCTCCAAGGGGGGTGGACGGACGTCGGCCCGGCGTCACGGCCCGAACGGTGGGAACCTCCTCCCGAAGGTGGGACATGCTTCTACGCCTGCTGACACGCCTCCCCGTCGCCGGACTGGGTCTGGCGGCGGCCGCACCGGTCCACGTCGCGCACCGGGCCGCGCCCGCGGCCGGCACCGCCGCCCGGGCCGCCACGGAGATCGCCGGGGCGGGGCTGCGCACCACGGCGACCGGGGCGTCGGCGGTGGCGACGGGCGCCGCGCGGGCCGCCCGCATCGCCCGCGGTGTGCTGCGACCCGCGACCGGGATGTGGAGCGCGGGCAGCCGGCTGCACCTGAGCCTGCGCCCCCGCCCGGAGACCGCGGCGCGCGGCGTGCGGGGCGTGGAGACCGCGGCGAAGAAGGTGGCAGCCACGCTGGCCGAGCACCCCGATGTGCTGGTCGCCTACTGGGACGGCGGGCTGGGCCGCCTGGTGGTGCAGCTGACCGGGGACGCCGCGCGCGACCAGGTGGTCCGCGAGACGACGAGGCTGGCCGACGCCCACGGGCTGGACTACCCGGGCGAGCCGGCGGAGGAGCGCACCCATCCGGGCGACCCCTCCCCGGTGCGCGTCAGCGCCCTGGCCCTGGCCTGCGATGTGGCGGGCATCGCGACGGCGCTCACGGCGCGGTCGATGCGGCTGAAGCGCTCCCCGCGGCTGGTGACGGCGGCGGTCACGATGATGCGCGAGGACTCCCGGGTGCGCGGCGCGCTGCGCCGCCGGTTCGGTACGGCGGGCACCGATCTGCTGCTGGCGGCGGCCCACGCGGCGGCGCACGGCTTCGGCCAGTCGCCGACCGCTCTGGCGCTGGACGCGGCGCTGCGCGGCGGGCAGCTGGTGGAGGCGGTCACGCGCATCGCGGCCTTCGAGGCGGCGCACGACACCGTGTGCGCGCCGCACCGGCTCAGTGTGGGCGGCGCCCAGGTCTCCCGGCCGGTGGTGCGCCGTCATCCAGGCGACGAGTACGCGGACCAGGCGGTGGCCGGCAGCCTGGTCGGCGCGGCGGCCACGGTGCTGTTCACCGGCGACACCGGAGAGGCCGCCGAGGCCGTGCTCGCCGCGATGCCCAAGGCCGCCCGGTACGGCCCGGCGGCCTTCACCGCCGCGCTGGGCTGCGCCCTGGCCCGCCACGGGGTCCTGGTCCGCGACGCCGAGCGACTGCGGCAACTGGAGCTGGTGGACGCCGTGGTGCTGCACCCCGACGCGTTGCGCGGCGACCGCCGTACCGTGCTGGAGGTCAACGTCAGCGTGCCGGACTGGGACGAGGCCCGGCTGTGGCGGGCCGCGTCCGCCACGCTGAGCGGCGGGCGGGAGGGCCCCCGGCCGCGGGACCTGCCACCGCTCGCGCTGCGTCCGGTCCCCGACCAGGGCTCCGGCCGGACCGGGCTGATGATCGCCGCGGTGGACGGCAGGGACGTCGGCACGGTCCTGGTGGGCTGGGAGCTGGACCCGCAGGCCGAGCCGGTCCTGGAGGCGGCGCGCCGGGCCGGCCTGCATGTGGTGGTCGTCGACGATCCCTCACTCGGCGACTTCGGCACGCTGGCCGACGAACTCGCCCCGGCCGACCGCCCGTTGACCGACATCGTCCGCGAACTACAGAACCACGGCAGGGTCGTGATGACCGTGGCGCGGGTCCCGCACGACCACGCGCGGGCCACCCGTGACATGAGTGCCGAGCAACTGCGGGTGCTGGCCGGGCTGTTGCGCAGCGACGTGGCCGTCTCCCTGACCGACGAGCACAGCGCCGTGGTGTGGGGGGCCGATCTGCTGGCCCTGGACGGTCTCGAAGGGGTGTGGCGGCTGCTGGTCGCCGTGCCCGCCGCGCGGTCGGTCAGCAGCCACTCCCGGGTGCTGGCCAAGGCCGGCGCGGCGCTGTCGGAACTGCTGGTGATCACCCGCGGCGGACGGCCGCACCGCACCCCGCTCACCCTGGGGGTGCGGCTGAGCCCGGTCAACGCGGCCACCGGCGGCGCGCTCGTCTCCGGCTGGCGCGCCGCGTTCCACGTGGCCGCCCGCCCCGCGCCGCACCCCAGGCCCCGGGTGCCCTGGCATGCCCTGCGGCCGGAGGAGGCGCTGGCCCGGCTGGCCCGCCGGCCGGAGCCCAGGCCGTCCGGGCTGTCGGCGGTGCGTTCCGCGCTCGGGCGCGGTACGGGTGCCGTGCTCCGGCAGCCCGTGTTCACCCCGCTGAAGCTGTCCCACCGTCTGTTCACCGCCGTGCGGGCCGAGTTGAACGATCCACTGACCCCCGTCCTGGCCGTCGGGGCCGCCGCCTCCGCGCTGCTCGGCTCGACCGTGGACGCGTTGCTGGTCACCGGGGCGATGACGATGAACGCGCTGGTGGGGGGCGTTCAGCGGCTGCGCGCCGAACACGCGCTGGCCGCACTGGTGGTGGGGCAGCGCCAGAAGGCCCGGCGCGTGGTGGACCGGCGCACCGGCCGGACCACCACCGTCGACGCCTCGAAGCTGGCCCCGGGCGAGATCATCGAGGTGAGCACCGGGGAGGTGGTGCCCGCCGACGCCCGGCTGCTGGAGGTGGACGGCCTGGAGGTGGACGAGTCGTCCCTGACCGGGGAGTCGCTGCCGACCGGCAAGCAACTGGCCCCCACCCCGCAGGCGTCCGTCGCCGACCGCAGCTCCATGCTCTTCGAGGGCACCACGGTGGTGGCCGGCCGCGGCCGGGCCGTGGTGGTGGGGACCGGTGCGCAGACCGAGGCGGGCCGGGCGGCGACCCTGGCCTCCCGGGTGCCGCCCGCGGCCGGCGTCCAGGCCCGCCTGCAGGAACTGACCCGCAAGGTGCTGCCGCTGACGCTGGCCGGCGGCGCCGCGGTGACCGGGCTGTCGCTGCTGCGCCGCCGTTCGGTGCGCGAGGCGGTGGGCGGAGGTGTGGCCGTCGCGGTGGCGGCCGTGCCCGAGGGGCTGCCGCTGGTGGCGACGGTGGCCCAACTGGCCGCCGCACGGCGCCTGAGCGAGCACGGGGTGCTGGTGCGCACCCCCCGCACCCTGGAGGCCCTGGGCCGGGTCGACACCGTCTGCTTCGACAAGACCGGCACCCTGACCGAGAACCGCCTCCATGTGGTGCGGGTCGTCACCGCGGACGGCAGCACGGTCCCCGCGGACAGCCCGCGGGCCGAACCGGTGCTGCGGATCGCGGGGCGCGCCTGCCCGCACATCACCGACGAGACGGGTATCCACGCCCACGCCACCGACGAGGCCGTGCTGGCCGCCGCCCCCGCCGATCCGGGCTGGTCGCAGCTCGACGCGCAGCCCTTCGAGGCCAGCCGCGGCTACGCCTCCGCCATCGGGCGGGACCGCACGGGAACCCGGCTGCTGGTCGTCAAGGGCGCTCCCGAGGTCGTCCTGCCGTGCTGCGTGGACCTGCCGCCGGGGACGGACCGACTGGCGCAGTCCCTGGCCGGGCAGGGACTGCGGTTGCTGGCCGTCGCCCGGCGGCGGCTGGGGGCAGGGAAGCCCCCGCGGGCCGGCGCGGCCGAGCACACCGAGCAGGCAGGGCACACCGAGCAGGCCCCGTGCGAACTGGGCGGCCCGCTGGAGGAACTGGAGCTGGCCGGTTTCGTGGCGCTGGCCGACACCCCGCGGCCGTCGTCCGCTCCCCTGATCGCGGACCTGATCGGCGCGGGCGTCCGGCCGGTCATGCTCACCGGCGACCATCCCCAGACCGCCCGGGCGATCGCCGTCCAGTTGGGCTGGCCGAGCGACGTCGCGGTGGTGACCGGCGACGAGCTGGCCGCCCTGGACCGGGCCGGCCGGGCCCGGCTGCTGCGCGACTGCGGTGTGGTGGCGCGCGTGGCGCCCGAGCAGAAACTCCAGGTCGTCGAGGCGCTGCAGGCGGCCGGCCGGGTGGTGGCGATGGTGGGGGACGGTGCCAACGACGCGGCGGCGATCCGCGCGGCCGACGTCGGCATCGGTGTCGCGGTGCGCGGCTCGGCGGCGGCCCGCAACGCCGCCGACCTGGTGCTGACGAACCACGAGCTGTCGGCGCTGGTCGACGCCGTCGCCGAGGGCCGGGCGCTGTGGCGCAGCGTGGCCGACGCCATCAGCATCCTGATCGGCGGGAACGCCGGTGAGGTCGGCTTCACGCTGGTGGGCACGCTGCTGGGCGGCGCCTCACCGCTGTCGACCCGCCAACTGCTGCTGGTCAACCTGCTCACCGACATGTTCCCGGCCATGGCGGTCGCGGTCACTCCCCACGACCACCGGCCGGACTCCGACGGCACCGCCGAGGCGTTCGGCACCCGCGGGACCGTGCCGGTGGGCATCGCGACGCTGGGCGCCCCGCTGATCCGCCAGATCCGCCAGCGCGGGGCGATCACCGCGCTGGGCGCGGGCACCGCCTGGCTGATCGGCCGCATGACCCCGGGCACCGAGCGGCGCACCAGCACCATGGCGATGTGCGGTGTGGTCGGCGCGCAGCTGACCCAGACGCTGGCCGGCCGGGGGCGCAGCCCGCTGGTGGTGGCGACCACCCTGGGCTCCGCCCTGGCCCTGTTCGCCCTGGTGCAGACCCCGGGGCTGAGCCACTTCTTCGGCTGCACGCCGCTGGGACCGGTCGCCTGGACGGGGGTCGCGGTGGCGATCGCGGTGGCCGCGATCGCGCCCTGGCTGGCGCCGAACGCCGGGCGGACGCTGTCGGACCTGGCCGCGCGGCTGCGCCCCACCGTGCGGGTCACGCACGCCTGATCAGCGGGAGCTGACCTGGCGCAGGCCCGGAATGGACAGCTCGTCGGCGCGCATCAGCTGCAGGTAGGTCGTGACGCCGGTGAAGAAGATCGGGATCGGCAGGGTCAGCCCGGGCGGCAGCGGCGGCGGCATGTCCGGGGTGAACGTGACCGGCAGCAGGCCCAGCAGGCTGCCGCTGAGCACCTTGGTCAGCAGCACCACCCGGCCGGTGGCGCTGGTGGTGCTCGCCGGTGCGGCGTCGGTCTCCAGCCGGCCCTGACAGGGGTGCCACGGCACCGGCCGGGGATCGATCAGGCCGATGCCCGGCAGACCCAGGTCCAGCAGCGGCAGGCGCAGCCCCGGCAGCCCGTGGAACGGCGGGTGGTCCGACGGGGGATACGGCCCGCAGGACGGTGGCAGCAGCGGCGCGGTCTGCCGCAGCGATGCGATGTCCACCCGCGAGGCGGTGAAGACCAGGACCCGCTGTGGGCCGTCGCGGCTGGGCACCTCGGTGATGCCCTGGTAGGCCAGGCCGGTCAGGAACAGCAGCGGGGTCAGGACGCGGAACGGCTGCGCGGCCGCCACGCCGTCCCGGTAGGCCGCGGCGCCCAGCGAGAGGTCCAGCGACACCGAGGGCGTGCAGCCGGGCGACGACGCCCCCGGGTCGCCGAGGGCGAGGTGCAGCGGCAGCAGCGACATGGGCGCGTCCATGCGGCCGTCCCGGGGCAGCGGCGGCCGGGGCACGTCCACGCTGCCGGGGGCCGGCTTGGGGGGACGCGGGTCCGCCGGGGCGCGGGGCGCGGGCGGCGCGGCCCGCACCGGCCCCGGGGCGGGGTGGCCGGGCGCGGACCGGGCGGCGGGCGGGCTGCTCGGCGCGGCGGCCGAGGGCGACGACTCACCGGTCGGCACGCCCAGCAGCCCGGTGACGGCCTTCACCAGGCCGGGCACCGGAGGCGCCGGTGCGCTGCGGGCCGGGGGGTGGGCGGGCGCCGTGCGCTGCGGCGGCACGCCCACACCGACCGAGGCGTGCACGCCCAGCGGGCCGTCCACGCCGAGACGCAGGCCCGGCTGCCGTGCGCCCTGGTCGGCGGCCGGCGCGCTGCCGGTGCCGTGCGTGGTCGGGCCGGCGGCCAGCAGCGCGCCGAGCAGCGAGCACAGCCCGCCCGGCGGGGACGGGGACGGCGGGCCCGCCGCGTCGGCGGCCGGATGCGGGGTGCCGGCCGACGGCTGCACGGCACCGGCCAGCAGCGCCCCGACCGGCAGGATCCCCAGGGCCCGCAGCCGGTCGGCGCGCAGGATCCGGCGGCGCCGCGCCACGCGGGCCGCGCCGGGGGCGCCGCCCTCGGGGGTGCCGTCCGCGGGCGGCCGGCCCGGCCCCGCTCCGCCGCCGCGCTCCCCCGGGCCCCAGCCGGGCCAGACCGGGGGCTCGCGTGGTGGGGTGGGCTCCGCCGGCCCCCAGCTGACCGCCATGGCGCCTCCGACGATCCCCAGCAGGAAGCCGAGCAGGAAGCCTCCGAAGTTGGACAGCACCAGGGAGGCCACCGCGAAGACCAGTGCCGCGATGCCGGCGAACACCCGGTGCTCCGGGGAGAGCCACATCGCGATCCCGAGGATGACCAGGAAGATGCCCATCAGGGCCCCGGCGACCCCGGCGACCCCCTCATGGATCATCAGGGTCAGCGGCGCGATCGGGATGGAGAGGATCTCCACTCCCGCCAGCAGCGTCCACACCCCGGCCCAGAACGGGCGGCTGCGCCGCCAGTCGCGGAAGGAGCCTCGCGTCCCCGGCGTGCCCTCGCCGGCCTCGGCGCCCGCTCCCCCGGCCGTGCCCTTCGTCTCGCCCACCTCACGTCCGCTCATGCCGCGTCCGCCCCCGTACTCAGAAGCACGAGTGGTCGCCAGGCCGCACCGACAGGTGCAGGCCGGGCAGCTCGAAGGTCGCCGCGCTCACCGAACGCGTCTGCTGCCGCAACCGGTCGATGCGGACCGTGTCGGCCTCTTCGCCGAACCCGCCCGGCTCGCCGTACACCCCGGGCACGCCGGTCACCGTGGAGGCGTCCTGCCCGATGGCGATGTGATGGAACACGGCGTCGCCGCGCAGGTCGTGCGTGTCGACGACCAGGCGGTCGGCGTGCGCGGGAAACCGGCCGAACCCCGAGGTGAGCCGCAGCGTGACGTCGCCGAAGCCGGGCACCGGCCCGACCACCGACTGGCACAGGTCGTACAGGTCGGCGGACTCGACGCCGGACAGCGCCTCCGGGTAGAGGCCCTCCTTGCCGCGGTCCAGCACGCCGAACTGGACGAAGCGGTGTCCCTGCAGTCTGGTGGCGGAGATCTGGAAGCTGCGGCCGGAGACGGTGAAGGAGTTGGCCGACACCCCGAAGGAGGCGGCCAGCGCGCCATCGGCCATCGCCCACAACAGAGCGCCCGAGGTGGCCAGGACCGGCACCATCACCAGGGCCAGCCGCCTCCAGCGGGTGCGGCCCGCGACGGGGGGCCGCGGGGGTTCGGTGCTCCGTGCGCCGATGACACGTGTGTTGCTGATCGTCATCACTCCTCCCGTCGGCCGGCCCGGGCGTACCGGCCGGTGCCCCGTACCGCTCCGTCAACGCGGCAGGGGGCCGGGAGTGATGCGCCGGGCGGCGCCGCCACCTTTTCGGCCGAGCCGGGCTCAGCCGTCCGGCGCAACGGCGCCGCGCCGGGTCAGTAGCAGGAGTGGTCGCCGGAGGCGATGTGCAGGTGCAGGCCGGTGAGACGGAACGTTCCGGCGGTGACGCCGCGGGCGTTCTGCCTGAGGTGGTCGATGCGCACCGCGTCGGAGTGCTGCCCGAAGGCGCCGGCGGGGGCACCCGACACACCCGGGAGGGTGGCGGCGTCCGCACCGATGAGGAGGTTGCTGAACACCGCGTCGCCGCGCAGGTCGTTGGTGTGGACGACGAGGTTGTCGGCGTGCGCGGGCTTCCCGTCGCCGCCCGCGTCGATCAGCAGGGTCGCCCGGCCGAACCCGGGCAGGGTGAGCACGGTGGACTGGCACAGGTTGTACAGGTCGGCGGACCCGACGCCCGACAGGCTCTCGGGGACGGCGCCGGTGCTCGTCCGCTCGGCCGTGATGTACTGGGTGAAGTTCGTGCCCTGGAGCCGGTCGGCGGAGATCCGCACGTCCTGCCCGGAGAGCACCACCGACTGCGCGGAGACGGCGATCGCCGCGGGCAGCACGCCGACGCCGACGAAGAACGCCAGCACCGCGGAGACGGCCAGGGTCGGCAGCAGGACGAGGGCCAGCCGCTTCCACCGGGTGTGGCCCCACACACGGGACTCATGGGTACGCATCCGAGTACGCATCGTCGCCGAAGCCACTTCTCCCCGTCGCCCGGGCCGGGTGCCCGGACGCTTCGGCCCTTCGGCCGCACAGCCCATTGCACCCCCGGCCGGGGAGGGCGGCAACCGGAGGCGGCGTCCGGGGACGGCCCGGCGGTCGTGCCGTCCCTGCCGCCCCTGCCGCCCGGTGAACCGGGTGCTCCCCACCCTCGTATCCGTGACCATGAGCCTCCCGGGCCGGGCGGCCCTCCGGGTATCACTGCGGCCATGTGACGTGCGCCCGCGCGGAACAGGCCGCCGCCCGCACCCGGCGAGACGGGCCGGATCCGCCAACCGGATAGGCTGGCGCGGGCGTTGACCGGCCCGGAGCACGTGGTGAGGGGAGCTTCCGATGACGGACGCGGCGGACTGGATGGAGACAGGCCACCGGTCTCCGGTCGATCTGCAGACCGACCGGCCGCACGCGGCGCGCGTGTACGACTATCTGCTCGGCGGCAAGACCAACTACGCCGCCGACCGGCTCGCGGCCGAGCAGACCCTGGCCACCATGCCCAACGCCGGCATGACGGCACGGCAGAACCGCGCGTTCATGCACCGTGCGGCCCGCTATCTGGTGACCGAGGCGGGCATCCGGCAGTTCCTCGACATCGGCACCGGCATACCGACCTCCCCCAACCTGCACGAGGTCGTCCAGACGGTCGCCCCGTCGGCCCGGATCGTCTACGCCGACAACGACCCCATCGTCCTGACGCACTCGCGTGCCCTGCACACCAGCCACCCGGAGGGCCGGACCGCCTACGTCCCCGGGGACCTGTGCGATGTGGACGGCATCCTGTCCGACCCGACGCTGCGCGAGACCCTCGATCTGAGCCGGCCGGTCGCGCTGACGCTCGTCGCCGTGCTGCACTGGCTGCCCGGCGACCGGGATCCGTACGCGATCGTCGGCCGGCTGATGGACGCCCTGCCGTCCGGCAGCTTCCTGGCGCTGACCCATATCACGGACGACTTCACGCCGGCGGCGGTGCGGGAGATCTCCGACAACTTCAAGCGGACCGGCTCGCACGTCAACGCCCGCACCAAGGCCGAGGTGGAGCGGTTCTTCGACGGCCTGGAACTCGTCGAGCCCGGCGTCCAGGTCATCCAGCGGTGGCGTCCGGACGACGTCGAGGTCGGACTGCCGACACCGGGCGACACCGAGATCCCGCTGTACGGCGGCGTGGCCCGCAAGAACTGACGGGCACCTGACCGGCACAGGCGGCACCGGCCGGGAGCCGGCGGCGGCCCGGGCCTCAGGCGGAGACGGCCGCCCAGACGGCCTTGCCCGCGCCGTCGGGGGTGGTCCAGCCCCAGGAGTCGCTGAGCGAGTCGATCACGTGCAGGCCGCGGCCTGACTCGGCGAAGTGGTCGGGCTCCCTCAGCACGGGTACCTCGGGGCCCGGATCGCACACCGCGCACAGCACGGTGTCGCCCCTGCGCAGCAGGCCGAGCCATATCCGGTCGCCGTCCGGGGCGTCCCCGCGGCCGCCACCGAGCCCGTAGCGCAGGGCGTTGCTCAGCAGTTCGGAGACGATGACGGACACATCGTCGACGAGGGCGCCCATACCCCAGCCGGACAGCGTGGACCGGGTGAAGTGCCGCGCCTCGCTCACCGTCCGGGCGTCACCGCCCAGCCCGCAGGCAGCGAATCCCGAGGCCTCCCGGCCGTCGCCCTCCGCCAGCAGGGCCTCGTAGGCAGCCAGCGCCAGCCAGTGCCTGCCGGATCCGCCGGACGCCGTCTGACTCGACGTGCCGGCTAAATGTGCTGCTGTCATCGCAATCTCCGCCAAGCCTCTTCGGGCGACCGTCAGGATGCCTGCCGCACACCACTATCCCCCGCCCGCTCCTGGCGCTGCAAGCACATCTGCAATTACAGTCGTAAGTACATCGGTAAGCACATCAGCACGCGCAGATGTCATTGCAGATGCACGTGCACGGGCGATGACGGTCCGTCACGTGCCGCGTCCCCCACACGCAGCGGCAAGGAGCACGGCGATGCAGCAGTTCGACAACGGGACCGCCTCCACGCGGATCGAGGGAGCCGTCTGGCTCAAGAGCCGCCGCAGCAACCCCAGCGGCAACTGCGTGGAACTCGCCGCGCTGCCGGACGGCGGCTTCGCGATACGCAACTCCCGCCACCCCGAGGGTCCCGCGCTGGTCTACACCCGCGACGAGATCGCCGCGTTCGTCGGCGGCGCCAAGGACGGCGACTTCGACCAGATGCTGGGCGAGGGCGCGGTCTGAGGGTTCCGGCGCGGCACGCCGTTGTCCGGCGGCTGTACGTGACGGGACGGGAAATGTCAGACTGAGTACTCGCCCGATCACTGCGAGAGTTGGAGCGCCCGCGACCATGCGGCCGAGCAGCGAACCGTCGATACGGCACTACCTGGAGCATCCCCGCGGTGGCCCGACCGTCCTGCGCATTGTCCTGGGCACGCAACTGCGCAGGCTGCGCGAGAGGCGCGGGATCACCCGGGAGGCCGCCGGCGAGGCCATCCGCGCCTCACACGCGAAGATCAGCCGCCTGGAACTGGGCCGGGTCGGCTACAAGGAGCGGGACGTCTCCGACCTGCTGACGCTCTACGGCGTCACCGACGAGGCCGAGCGCGCCGACTACCTCGCCCTGGCCCGCCAGGCCAACTCCCCCGGCTGGTGGAACCAGTACGGCGATGTGCTGCCCAACTGGTTCGAGACCCACATCGGTCTGGAGGAGGCGGCGTCCATCATCCGGACCTACGAGGTCCAGTTCGTGCCCGGGCTGCTGCAGACGGAAGGCTACGCCCGCGCCGTCACCCGGCTCGGCTACCCGAACTCCCCGTCCCAGGAGATAGACCGGCGCGTCGCCCTGCGGATGACCCGTCAGAAGCTGCTGACCACCCCCGACCCGCCCCGGCTGTGGGCCGTGATGGACGAGGCCGCGCTGCGCCGCCCGCTCGGCGGTCCTGAGGTGATGCGCGAGCAGCTCGAACACCTGCTGAAGGCCGCCCGGCTGCCGAACGTGACGCTGCAGGTCGCGCCGTTCAGCGTCGGCGGGCTGGCGGCGGCCGGCGGGCCGGTCACCATCCTGCGGTTCGCGGAGCCGGACCTGCCCGACATCGTCTACCTGGAGCAGCTCACCAGCGCGCTGTACCTGGACAAGCAGGACGAGGTCGACACCTACCTGTCGGTCATGGACCGGCTGTGCGCGGAGGCCGAGACGCCGGACCGCACGGTGGCGTTCATCGAGGACCTGATCACCCGCTGCTGAACGCGCCGGACCGCGCCACCCGGCGGCTCACGAGGTGCCGCAGCGGTACAGGGTGCCGCTGCCGGCGTCGCCGCCGAACATCCCGCCGCCGGTGCGCGCGCCGGCCGAGGACGCCGAGGACGCCGAGGACGCGCTGACCCCGTAGTCGGTGGACGGGACGGGGGTGCAGTCCTTCTCCACCCAGCCGCGGATCTGCTGCACGGTGCCCGTGGAGCCGCCGCGGCCGAAGCCGCTCGACCCGGAGACCAGCACGAAGCGCAGCTGCCCGGAGCGGACCAGGGCGGTGAAGGCGGTCAGGGTCGGCTGCGGCACCGATCCGCTGAAGCCGCCCATCGGCATGACGGTGTCACCGGTGGCCAGGATGTACGGGGAGGCCGCGTTCCAGCCGTCCGTGGCCAGGACGTACTTCGCCCCGCCCTGGCGCGCCTTGACGTAGGCGTACAGCTTGCTCTGACTGCTGGTCAGGGTGGTGGCGATGTTCCCGCCGGGGCCCTGGAAGCGGGCCGCGGCCGCACCACCGCCGGTGCGGAAGCGCCCCTCGGCCGCTCCCCCGGGCAGCGTTCCCGCGCGGCCCTGGGCCGCCGCCGGGGCCGTCCGGCCGAAGCCCATGCCCATCGCGGACGGTCCGGCGGCGGCGTCGAAGGCGCTGCCGGCGTACTGCGGGTCGAGGACGGAGGCGGACCAGGCGACCGGGGTGGCGACGGCACCGGCCAGCCCCACCAGCAGGCCGCCGGCCAGCAGCCGGGAGCGGGTGCGTCCGGTGGCCCGGCCCACGATCATGGCGACGACGCCGATGACGCAGGCGGCCAGCATCAGCCACCGCAGCCAGGGCAGGAAACCGGCGTCGTACGAGCTCAGGTACCACGTCCAGGCGGCCTCGGCGGTCACCGCGACCGGCAGCGCCCAGGCGCGCGGTCCGCCCCTGCGGTAGGCGCGCCACATCAGGGTGGTGCCGCCGGCGGTCAGCGCCGCCAGCGGCGGAGCGAGGGTCGCCATGTAGGCGGTGTGCGGGATGTTGCTCATCTTGCTGAAGACCAGGCCGACGACGACCAGCCAGGTGCCCCACATCAGGAAGCCGCCCCGCATCCGGTCGGTGCGCGGCGCCCGGCGGCGCCACCACAGCCCGAGCAGCATCGCCAGCACCGCGAACGGGTACATCCAGCCGATCTGCGGGGCGAACCTGCTCTGGAAGAGCTTGAGCCAGCTGGAGCCGGCGTCCATGCCTCCGAAGCCCTGGGCGCGGCCGCCCGCGGCCGCCGCGTTCCGCCCGCCGAAGGCGCCCGCCGGGCCGCCCGCCGCGCCCGCCGCGCCCGCCGCGCCCATGGCGCCGGGGCCGCCGGACGTACCCATGGCACCCGGCCCGCCCGCGGTGCCGGGAGCGCCCGCCGCGCCGCCGGGGAAGCCCTGCGCAGCGCCCTGGCCGGGCAGGGCGCCCGCCTCGCCGGAGGCCCGTCCGGCACCGTTCGCACCCGTGCGCCCGGTGAAACCGCCCTGCCCGGCGCCGTTGGCACCCGCGCCACCCGCGCCGAAGCCGCCCGGCGCGCCCTCGCGGTTCCCGGCGGCGCGTCCCGAGCCCATGCTCGGCACCGAGCCCGGCACCGTGATGCCGAACCGTTCCAGGCCGTTGTAGCCGAAGACCATGGCGATCGCGCTGTTGTTGGTGCTGCCGTCCACATAGGGGCGGTCCTTGGCCGGCACCAGGGTCATCATCGCCACCCAGGACAGCGACACCGCCAGACAGGCCAGGCCCGCCACCGCGACGTGCGCGACCCGGCGGCGCAGCCGCACCGGCGCCACCACCAGGTAGCCGACGACCAGGGCGGGCAGCACCATCCAGGCCTGGAGCATCTTGGCCTGGAAGCCCAGGCCCACCCAGACGCCGGACAGGACCAGCGAGCGCAGCCGCGCGTCCAGCACGGCCCGCTGGTAGCAGTCGGCCGCCATGACCAGGCAGAAGGTCAGCGCGCCGTCCTCCATGGAGTGCCCGAACATCGAGGCCGCCACGGGGGTGAAGGTGAACAGGCCGGCGGCGATGATGCCCGCCTTGGGGCCGGCCCAGCGGCGCACCATCCGGTACATCACCAGCACGCAGATGACGCCCTCGATGACCTGCGGCAAGGTGACGGACCAGGCGTGGAAGCCGAAGATCCGCGCGGACAGCGCCTGCGGGACGAAGGATCCGGGGATCTTGTCCGGGGTGATGGTGGCGCCCGGGTCCATGGCGCCGAACAGCAGCGCCTTCCAGCTCACCGACATGCTCCTGACGGCGTCGGAGTAGTACATCGCGAAGCCGGACGAGGTGATGTTCCAGGCGTAGAGCACGGCGGCCACGGCCGCGGTGGCCAGCAGGGCCGGCCTGGCCCACGCCGGCTGGTCCTGCGGCGAGCGCCAGAACATCCATGGCCGCCGTGGGCCCGGCGGGCTGTTGTGCGGCGTGCGGCCGGATTCGGCGCGCGGATCGGCGATGGTCGCGGACAAGGGAGGGTACCTCCGGATGTGGGGGATGCCGGTGCGGCGCTCGGGCCGACCAGAGGGCCTGCGACAACGGTGTCGCGGCACATGGCGGCGCCAGCCTGGCAACCTCCCCTGAGACCTTGATCAACCGAAGCTGAGAATGGCGTGAGAACGACCTGAGAACGTCGTGCACGGTACCGGAGCCCGGGGTCCGGTACGGACCGGCGCACGTCTCGCCTCCTGTGCCGGGCCGTGCGACGCTGGGTGGACGGGGCCGGTGCCGAGCAGAGAGTCGGAGGGCCGATGGGACGCGACGTCCCACAGCTCGTGTTCACCCGGGACGACCGCCGCCGCTACCGGGAGAAGATGCAGCGGTGCCTGGAGGCGTTCGCCCGGATGCTGCGCGAGTCACGCTTCGACGCGGAACGGCCGCAGGTGGGCCTGGAGATCGAGCTCAACCTGGTCGACGAGGCCGCCGAGCCGGCGATGCGCAACGCCGAGGTGCTGCAGGCCATCGCCGATCCGGCCTGGTCCACCGAGCTGGGGCGTTTCAACCTGGAGGTCAACGTGCCCCCGCGCCGGCTGACCAGCGGCGGCCCGGGCGACTGGGAGCAGCAGGTGCGCGACGCGCTCAACCACGCCGAGCGGCGCGCGTCCGCCGTCGGCGCCCATCTGATCATGATCGGCATCCTGCCGACCCTGCGGCCGCGCCACGTCACCGAGGCGGCCCTGTCGGAGAATCCGCGCTACCACCTGCTCAACGAGCAGGTCTTCGCGGCGCGCGGGGAGGACCTGCACATCGCGATCGACGGCGAGGAACGGCTGCGGACCTACGCCGACAGCATCACCCCGGAGGCGGCCTGCACCAGCACCCAGTTCCACCTGCAGGTCAGCCCGGAGGACTTCCCCCGCTACTGGAACGCGGCGCAGGCGGTGGCCGGTGTCCAGGTCGCGCTGGCCGCCAACGCGCCGTTCCTGTTCGGCAAGGAGCTGTGGCGCGAGACCCGCATCCCGCTGTTCGAGCAGGCCACCGACACCCGGGCGCAGGAGCTGAAGGCCCAGGGGGTGCGGCCCCGGGTGTGGTTCGGCGAGCGCTGGATCACCTCGGTGTTCGACCTGTTCGAGGAGAACGTCCGCTACTTCCCGGCGCTGCTGCCGCTGTGCGAGCCGCAGGATCCCCTGGAGGTCCTGGACTGCGGTGACACCCCCGACCTGGGGGAACTCACGCTCCACAACGGGACGGTGTACCGGTGGAACCGCCCGGTGTACGCGGTCGTGCACGGCCGGCCGCATCTGCGGGTGGAGAACCGGGTGCTGCCGGCCGGGCCGACCATGGCCGACACGGTGGCCAACGGGGCGTTCTACTTCGGGCTGGTGCGGGCCCTGGCGGAGGAGGAGCGGCCGGTGTGGACGCGGATGTCGTTCACGGCGGCCGAGGACAACCTGCACACCGCCGCTCGGCAGGGCATCGACGCGCGCCTGTACTGGCCGGGAGTGGGCGAGGTCCCCGCCTCCGAACTGGTGCTGCGGCGGTTGCTGCCGATGGCGCACCGCGGTCTGGAGCGCGCCGGTCTGGACGCCGCGTGGCGTGAGCCGCTGCTGGGCATCATCGAGCAGCGGTGTGTCAGCGGCCGCAACGGCGCGTCGTGGCAGGCCGAGATGTTCCACGCCCTGGACGGCGGCGCCGAGATGAGCACCCATGAGGCGTTGCGCCGGATGACGCTGCAGTACATCGACTACATGCACCTCAACGCGCCGGTGCACACCTGGCCGGTGGAGTGACCCCGCGCGGATGCGCCCCGCCCCGCGGGGAACAAGGAAACCCATGTGCCGGCTATTCGGAATGAGCAGCGCCCCGCGCCGGGTGCGAGCGGTCTTCTGGTTGCTCGAGGCGCCCGACAGCCTGTGTGTGCAGAGCCATCGGGATCCGGACGGCACCGGGCTGGGCTTCTTCGACGCGGACGGGACGCCCGAGGTGCACAAGGCGCCGATCGCCGCCTACCAGGACCGGGCGTTCGCGCAGGAGGCGCGGCACGTGGAGTCCACCACGTTCGTCGCCCATGTGCGGTACGCCTCCACCGGCGGCCTGAGCGCCCGCAACACCCATCCGTTCGAGCACGACGGGCGGCTGTTCGCGCACAACGGCGTCATCGAGGGGCTGGACGCCCTGGACGCGCACCTGGGCGACGACCTGGCGACGGTGCGCGGCGACACCGACTCCGAGCGCTTCTTCGCCCTGATCCTGCGCGAGGCGCGGACGCACGGCGGCGACCTGGGCGCGGGCATCGAGCACGCCGCCCGCTGGATCGCCCGGAACGTGCCGGTCTTCGCGCTGAACCTGGTGCTCACCACGGCCGGCGAGATGTGGGCGCTGCGCTATCCCGCCACCCACGACCTGTACATGCTGCGGCGCCGCACCGGCGGCCACCACGGCGACCGGCACCTGGACCACTCCGGAAGCCGGGGCCGGCTGCGGGTGCGCTCCGACGACCTGGCCGCCGCCGACGCGGTGGTGGTCGCCAGCGAGCGGCTGGACGACAACCCGGACTGGCGGCTGCTGGACTCCGGTGAACTCCTGCATGTCGGGCCTGAGTTGCAGGTGGACTGCCGGCGGGTACTGCCGGATCCCCCGACGCATCCCCTGACGCTGGAGGACCTGCGTCCCCAGGCCGCGGCCTCGCAGACCGCTTGAGGGCACTCCCGCGGGACGCGTCGAAAGGATCTCCGCCGCACGCGCGCCGCTCCGGCCGCCACCGGTCCGCGCGGGGCGGGCCGCTCGGGCCCACCCCATTCCTGTCACCCGACAGAAATTACGGACGCGGTGTTTCCCCCGCGTGTCACGGCCGTGTCCCGGCCGTAAGAGACCGGGTGCCGACGCCGCGCCGGACGCCGCCGTGGCCGGGTTTCGCGGAGATTTACCGCCGCTTAGCATCCCCGCAACACGCGGGGGATTGCCTGGTGCCGCGTCAGCCGAGGTCAGCCCCGGCACACCCCGGCTGACGCGGCCACCGGCACCACCTCCCGCCGCCACCGGGTTCGCCACCTGTCGCACCGTCAGATCGTTTCCACGCACCCTCCGCGACAGGGGACACCCATGCCCGAACCCAGCCCCGCCCCGGCCGAGACGTCCGCGGCGCACGTTTCCCTCGGGGAGCGCGCCGACGCCCGCACGCTGGCCTCGTTCGGCTACCGGCAGCAACTGCACCGCAGGCTCGGCCGGTACGCCTCGTTCGCCGCCGGCTTCTCCTTCATCTCCGTACTGACGACGGTCTTCCAGTTCTTCGCCTTCGGCTACTCCTTCGGCGGTCCGGCCTTCTTCTGGACCTGGCCGGTCGTGCTGGCCGGGCAGCTGGCGGTGGCGGCCTGCTTCGCCGAGCTGGCCGCCCGCTTCCCGCTCTCCGGAGCCATCTACCAGTGGTCCACCCGGCTGTCGGTCCCGTCGTTCGGCTGGTTCGCCGGCTGGCTGATGGTGATCGGGCAGATCGTGGTGGTCTCGGCGGCGGCGCTGGCGCTCCAGGTGGTGCTGCCGTCCATCTGGACGGGCTTCCAGGTGGTCGGCGGGGACCCGTCGCCGACCACGTCCACCGGCGCGGCCAACGCCGTCGTCCTGGGACTGGTCCTGCTCGCGCTCACCACCTGGGTCAACGTGGTGGACATCCGGGTGATGTCGGTGATCAACAGCGTGGGCGTGACCTGCGAGCTGGCGGGCATCGCGGTCATGGCGGTGCTGCTGTTCACCCACGCGGAGCGCGGACCGGGCGCGACCTTGCGCACCGGGCACTCCGGCGGCGGCTACCTGGGGCTGTTCCTGGTGGCGGCGTTCAGCGCCGCCTACGTCCTGGTGGGCTTCGACAGCGCCGGGGAGATGTCGGAGGAGACCCGCTCCCCACGCCGCACGGCGCCGCGCACGATCCTGGGGGCGGTCGCCGCGGCCGGGCTGGGCGGCGGTCTTGTGCTGCTCGGCGGCATCCTCGCCGCCCCCAGCCTCACCGACGGGCGGCTCGGCACCGACGGCCTCGCCTACGTGCTGACCAGCCGGCTCGGCGGCGGGCTCGGCCGGGTGCTGCTGGCCGACGTGGCGGTCGCCGTCTGCGTGGCCACCCTGGCGATCCAGACGGCCGGCGCCCGGATGGTCTTCTCGATGGCCCGCGACGGTGCCCTGCCGTTCTCCCGCCGCCTCGCGGCCGTCTCTCCCCGCACCGGCACCCCCAACGCCCCGGCGGTGGCCGTCGGTGTGCTGGCCGCGGCGGCCCTGGCGCTCAGCCTGTTCTCCCCCGCCGTCTACCTGGCGCTGGGCACCACCTGCATCGTGCTGGTGTATGTGGCGTATGTGATGGTCACCGGCCCGATGCTGCTGCGCAGGCTGCGCCGCCGTCCGATCGGGGACGACGGCGCCCGCGACGAGTCGGGGCGCCCGGTGTTCTCGCTGGGCCGCTGGGGGCTGCCCGTCAACCTCCTGGCGGTGCTCTACGGCATCGCCATGGCCGTCAACCTGGCCTGGCCGCGGGCGGCGGTCTACGACCCGCAGGGCGGCCACTGGTATCTGCAGTGGTTCACCGTGCTGTTCCTGCTCGGCGCGGTGCTCGCGGGCGGGGCGGCCCACCGGTCCCGGCGGCGCCGCGCCGCCGCGCCCGCCGAGCCGGAGGCCGAGCCGGTTCCCGCGCTCTGACCGCGCACCCGCCCCCGTGGGCCGCCGGGATCACTCCCCGGGGTCCGCGGGGGCCTCGCGTGTCGCGCGGGCGCGCAGCAGCGCCGTACCCTCCCGGCGTGCCCGGCGCACCGCGGACTCCGCCGCCCCGGCCAGCCGCAGCGCGCCGTCGGCGGCCGCCTCGGCGAGTTCGGCGCCGGGCCGCGCCGGGTTCTGACGGCGTATCAGGATCGCGCCCTCGATCAGGCCGAAGACCAGATCGGTGCGCAGCCCCAGCGCCGGCGCGTCCAGCGCGGCGCCCGGCGCGGTGGCCGCCAGCAGTGCGCCGTAGCAGGACTTCAGCTCGGCGCGGGCCTGGTGGAACGCCGTGAACCGCTCGGCGCGCACCTCCGGCAGCAGGTACAGCGCCCCGGGATCGTGCGCCCCGCCGCACAGCAGCTCGACGTCCGCCCGGCACAGCGCCCACAGCCGGGCCTCCGCGCCGGCTCCGGTGTCCGGCACCAGGTCGCGGGCGAGTTCCAGCGAGGGCCGCACGGTGCCCTCCAGCAGCGCGGCGAGGATGTCCTCCTTGCCGGCGAAGTAGTGGTACAGCGACGCCTGGCGCAGTCCGGCGCGCTCGGCGACGGCCCGGGTGGTGGTGGCGGCGTAGCCGTGCACGGTGAACAGCTCCGCGGCCGCCGCCAGTACTTCCTGACGCGCCGTCAGGCCACTGGCGGCCCGCCCCTGGGCCCTGGGGCGGCCGACCTGCCGGGTACCGGGACCGGTGGTGCGCACGGCCCGATCCTCGCACATCACCGCCCCCCCCACCGACGCGGCCGGCGGGAGGCCGAGCGGGTTACCCGCCCGAAACACCCGGGCAATCCCGGCGACCCGCGCCGCCGTTAATTTCTGTCAAGCGACAGAAATGCTTCGCGACAGACATCCCGTGGGAAGCACCCCGAGCCGCAGGAGGAACCCGTGCCCCCAGCCCCCGTCGGACCGGACACCGCCGCCACGGCCACCCCCGAGGGCGCCCGCGCCCACGCCCGCGCCCAGGAAGGAGCGGTCGCCGAGGCCATGCCGGTGCTGCCGGCGGCCTCCTGGCCGGATCCGCCCGCCGGGATCGCGCCGGAACGGCTGGTCTGGGCCGAGACCGTCGCGGGCGGCGGCTACACCCACCGGGTGCTGGCCCGCGGCACCTCGCTGCGCCTGACCGATGTCGCCGGCGACGCCTGCGCCCATCTGCTGCTGTACGTCGCCGACCGGCCCTGGGAGCGCCTGAACGCCGCCGACACCGTCAAGGTGCAGTGGAACGCCTACCTGGGCGCCGGCAGCCTGCTGCTGTCCGACCAGGGCCGGGTCCTGGCGACCCTCACCGCCGACACCTCCGGCCGCCATGACGCCCTGTGCGGCACCTCCACACTGCCCCGCAACACCGCCCGCTACGGCGACGGCACCCCGCAGTCCGCCTCGCCGGCCGGGCGTGAGCTGTTCAAGCTGGCCGCCGCCAAGAACGGGCTGGGGCCGCGCGATCTGCCGCCGTCGGTCTCGTTCCTCCAGGGCGTGCGCGTCGGCGCCGACGGTGAGCTGGAGTTCACCGGCTCGGCCGGGCCCGGCGCCTCGGTCACCCTGCGCGCCGAGCAGCCGCTGACCGTGCTGATCGCCAACGTCCCGCACCCGCTCGACCCGCGCCCGGACTACGTCAGCACCCCGCTTCAGGTGCTGGCCTGGCGCGGTGCGCCGACCGCGCCGGGCGACCCGCTGTGGGACGCCACCCCGGAGGGCCGCCGGGCCTTCCTCAACACCGCCGAGTTCTGCGCCGCGAGGGGACTGTGACCATGCCGACCGCCACCGCTCCGGGCTCGCGCACCGTCAGCGAGACCACCGTGCCCGCCCGGGCCGCCTGGTCCGCCGTCATCCGCGCCGGCCAGTGCCTGACCATCACCGACCTGCACGGCAACCAGGCCGTCGACTTCCTGGTGTACGACGCGCACGACACCGCCGTGCGCTACAGCGCCCCCGACACCCTCCAGGCGGCCGGCGGCATCTTCCTGACCACCGGCAGCGTGCTCTACTCGTGCGAGCACACCCCGCTGATGACCGTCACCGCCGACGACGTCGGCCGGCACGACACGGTGGGCGGCGCGTGCAGCAAGGAGTCCAACACCCTGCGGTACGGGCACCACACCTTCGCCCAGCACGCCTGCGTGGACAACTTCCTCGCCGAGGGGGCCCGCCACGGCCTGGGCAAGCGCGACCTGGTCAGCAACATCAACTGGTACATGAACGTGCCGGTGGAGGCCGACGGCACCCTGGGCATCGTGGACGGCATCTCAGCGCCGGGCCTCTCCCTGACGCTGCGCGCCGAGACCGACGTGCTGGTCCTGGTCTCCAACTGCCCCCAGATCAACAACCCGTGCAACGGCTTCGAGCCCACGGCGGTCCGGATGACCGTCACCGAACCGGAGGGCCGCGATGCCCGCTGACACCCCGCGCTTCGACACCCTGCTGGTCGCCAACCGGGGCGAGATCGCGGTGCGGATCCTGCGCACCGCCCGCCGTCTGGGCCTGCGCACCGTCGCCGTCTTCTCCGATCCCGACCGCTCCGCCCCGCACGTGCGCCTCGCCGACCACGCGGTGCGGCTCGGGCCCGCCCCGGCCAAGGACAGCTATCTGCGCGCCGAGGCGGTGCTGGCGGCGGCCCTGGAAAGCGGCGCGGGCGCGATCCACCCCGGCTACGGCTTCCTGTCCGAGGACGCCGGCTTCGCGCGCCGGGTCGAGGAGTCCGGGCTGGTCTTCGTCGGCCCGACGCCCCGTCAGCTGGAGCTGTTCGGCGCCAAGCACACCGCGCGGGCCGCCGCCGAGGCCGCCGGGGTGCCGCTGCTGCCCGGCACCGGACTGCTGCCCGACGTGGACGCGGCCCTGGCGGCGGCGCGGCGGCTGGGCTACCCGGTGATGCTCAAGGCCACCGGCGGCGGGGGCGGCATCGGGATGCGCGCCTGCCACGGGCCAGAGCAGCTCGCCGACGCCTGGGAGTCCGTCCGGCGCGTCGCGGCGGCCGGCTTCTCCACCGCCGGGCTGTTCCTGGAACGCCTGGTGGAGCGGGCCCGCCATGTCGAGGTGCAGGTCTTCGGTGACGGTGCCGGCACCGTCGTCACCCTCGGCGACCGCGACTGCTCGCTGCAGCGCCGCAACCAGAAGGTGCTGGAGGAGGCCCCCGCCCCGGGTCTGCCGGACCAGGTCCGCGAGCAACTGGCCGCCTCGGCGGCCGCGTTGTGCGCCTCGGTGGACTACCGCTCGGCCGGCACCGTGGAGTACGTCTACGACGCCGCGCGCGAGGAGGCGTACTTCCTGGAGGTCAACACCCGGCTGCAGGTCGAGCACCCGGTCACCGAGGCCGTCTTCGGCGTCGACCTGGTGGAGTGGATGCTGCGGCTCTCCCAGGGCGACACCGCCGTGGTGCGCGCCCCGGGCGCGCCGCGCGGCCACGCCGTGGAGGCCCGCGTCTACGCCGAGGACCCCGCCCACGGCCACCGGCCCAGCGCCGGGCTGCTCACCCGCGTCCGCCTCCCCGCGGACGTCCGCGTGGACACCTGGGTGGAGACCGGCACCGAGGTCACCACGGCCTACGACCCGATGCTCGCCAAGGTCGTCGTGCACGGCGCCGACCGCGACGACGCCCTGGACCGCCTGGACGCGGCGCTGGCTGCCACCCGCGTCGACGGCATCGAGACCAATCTCGGCCTGCTGCGGGCCGCCGGCCGCGACACCGCCGTGCGCCGCGCCGCGCACACCACCGCCACGCTGGGCGGCGTCACCGATCCGGCGCCGCGCATCGACGTGCTGCGCCCCGGCACCCAGACCACCGTGCAGGACTGGCCCGGACGCGTCGGGTACTGGCAGGTCGGCGTCCCGCCGTGCGGGCCGATGGACGACCTGTCGTTCCGGCTCGGCAACCGGGCACTGGGCAATCCGGAGGGCGCCCCCGGCCTGGAGGCCACCGTCGAGGGCCCGGTACTCCGCTTCTCCGCCGAGACGGCGGTGTGCGTCACCGGCGCCCCCACCGAGGTCACCGTGGACGGACGTCCGGTGCCGCAGTGGCGCCCCGTCACCGTGCCCGCCGGAGGCGAACTGGCCGTCGCCGCGCCCGCCGGACCCGGGCTGCGCACCTATCTGCTGGTCGCCGGCGGCCTGGACGTGCCCGCCTTCCTCGGCAGCGCCGCGACGTTCACCCTGGGCCGGTTCGGCGGCCACGGCGGGCGGGCGCTGCGCGCCGGGGACGTGCTGCACGGCGGCCGGGCCGCGACGGGCCCGGGCGCCGGGGAGGTGCCGGCCGGCGAGCGGCCGCTGTTCACCCGGGCCTGGCGGATCGCGGCGGCCGAAGGACCGCACGCCGCGCCGGAGTTCTTCACCGAGGAGGACATCGCCGGGTTCTACGCCGCCGAGTGGGAGGTCCACTTCAACAGCGCCCGCACCGGCGTGCGGCTGGTCGGCCCGAAGCCGAAGTGGGCCCGTGAGGACGGCGGCGAGGCCGGGCTGCACCCCTCCAACATCCACGACACCCCCTACGCGATCGGTGCGGTCGACTACACCGGCGACATGCCGGTGCTGCTCGGACCGGACGGGCCGTCGCTGGGCGGCTTCGTCTGCCCGGCCACCGTGGTGCGCGGACAGCGCTGGAAACTGGGGCAGTTGCGCCCCGGGGACACCGTGCGGTTCGTCCCGGTGACCCTGGAGCGCGCCGCGGCGCTGCGCCGCTCCCCCGCCGCCGTGCCGGTGCCCGACCGGCCCGGTCTGCACGACGGCGGGGTGCTGGAGCGCCTGCCGGCGGCCGCCGGGCGGCCCTCGGCGGTGTACCGCCGCAGCGGGGACGACAACGTGCTCGTCGAGTACGGGCCGATGCAGCTCGACCTCGCGCTGCGGATGCGGGTACACGCGCTCGCCGAACGCCTCGCCGCCCTGCGGCTGCCCGGGGTGCTCGACCTGACCCCCGGGATCCGCTCGCTCCAGGTCCACACCGATCCGGACACCCTGCCGACGGCCCGGCTGCTGGACCTGCTGCGCGGAATCGAGGAGGACCTGCCCGCCACCGACCGGCTGAGGGTGCCCTCCAGGACCGTCCATCTGCCGCTGTCCTGGGACGATCCGGCCACCCGGGAGGCCATCTCCCGCTACATGGCCGGGGTGCGCGACGACGCCCCGTGGTGCCCGTGGAACATCGAGTTCATCCGGCGCGTCAACGGGCTGGACTCGGTCGACGACGTGTACCGGACCGTCTTCGACGCCGAGTACCTCGTCCTCGGGCTGGGCGACGTCTATCTGGGTGCCCCCGTCGCCACCCCGCTCGACCCGCGGCACCGGCTGGTCACCACCAAGTACAACCCGGCCCGCACCTGGACCGCGGAGAACTCGGTCGGCATCGGCGGCGCCTACCTGTGCGTCTACGGCATGGAGGGGCCCGGCGGCTACCAGTTCGTCGGCCGGACGGTGCAGGTGTGGTCCGGCTGGCGGCAGTCCGGCCCCTTCGAGCCCGGTTCGCCCTGGCTGCTGCGCTTCTTCGACCGGATCAGGTGGTTCCCGGTCGAGGCGGACGAGTTGCTGGAGATGCGCGCCGACATGGCGGCCGGGCGGCTGGAACTGCGCGTCGAGGACGGCGAGTTCGCCCTCGCCGACCACCTGCGGTTCCTGTCCGACAACGCCGACGACATCGCCGCCTTCCGCGCCCGCCAGTCCGCGGCCTTCGCCGCCGAGCGCCGCGCCTGGGAGCGGGCCGGCGAGTTCGACCGCGCCGAACGGGCCGGCACCGCGCCGGCCGGCACCGCCGCCCCGGTCGGCGCGCCCCCGGGTGGTGCCGTCGTCCAGGCGCCGTTCACCGCCGGGGTGTGGAAGGTCGACGTCGAACCGGGCCGGCGCGTCACCGCCGGGCAGCGGCTGCTGGCCGTGGAGGCGATGAAGATGGAGTCGGCGGTGCACGCGCCACAGGACGGCGTCGTCGCCGAGGTGCTGGTACGCCCGGGTGACCAGGTGGAGGCCGGAGCGCCGCTGGTCGTCCTGGCACCGGCCGCGGCGAGCGGCCCAGAGCGGGAGGAGGCGGCATGAGCGGGGAGCCGGCGGGCACGGCGAGCGCACTGGACCGGGTGCGGGAGGCCTACCGCAGGAACGCGGCGGCGGACCGCCCGGAGATCTGGATCGACCTGCGCCCCCGGGCGGACGCCGAGGCGGAGGCCCGCGCCGTGGACGCCCGTACCGCGGCGGGCGAGCGCCTGCCGCTGGCCGGGACGGTGGTGGCGGTCAAGGGCAACATCGATGTGGCGGGCCTTCCGACCACCGCGGGCTGCCCCTCGTACGGAAGCCCGGCGGTCCGGGACGCACCCGCGGTCGCGCGGCTGCGGCGGGCCGGAGCCGTCGTCCTGGGCACCACCAACCTCGACCAGTTCGCCACCGGGCTGGTCGGCACCCGCAGCCCTTATGGCGCGGTGCGCAACTCCCGCGACCCCGAGCGGGTGTCGGGCGGGTCGAGTTCGGGGTCGGCCGTCGCGGTGGCCCTGGGCATCGCCGACGTGGCGCTGGGCACCGACACGGCGGGCTCCGGCCGGATACCGGCCGCGTTCAACGGCATCGTGGGGCTCAAGCCCACCCGGGGCCTGGTGCCCACCACCGGTGTGGTGCCGGCCTGCCGGAGCCTGGACTGCGTCAGCGTCTTCGCCCCCGACCTGGCCGGCGCGGAGGCGGCCCTCGGCGTCATCGCGGGGCCCGACCCACAGGACCCGGCCCCCCGTCCGCTGCCGCCGGCCGTGCCCGCGCGGCGCCCGGGGCCCTGGCGGGTGTGCGTTCCGGCGGCCGAGCAGCTCGGCGAGCTCGACCCGGGCTGGGCGGAGGCCTTCCGGGCGGTGGTGGCGCGGCTCGCCGGCGCGGGCGCCGAGGTGCTGCCGATCGACCTGACGCCGTTTCAGCGGGCCGCCGCGATGCTCTACGAGGGGGCGTTCGTCGCCGAGCGCTACACCGCGGTCGGCGCTTTCCTGGCGGAGCACGCCGGATCGGCCGACCTGGACCCGACGGTCGCCGCCATCATCACGGCGGCCCGGGACATTCCGGCCCACCGCCTCTTCGCGGACCTGGCCGAACTGGAGCGGCTGCGCGCCGAGGCGATGCGGCGGCTCGGCGACGCGGACGCCCTGCTGCTGCCCACCGCGCCGGGTCACCCGACGCTCGCCGAGGTGGCCGCCGACCCGGTGGGCGTGAACGCCCGGCTGGGCCGGTTCACCAACTCCACCAACCTGCTGGACCTGTGTGCCCTGGCCGTCCCGGCCGGGGAGGTCGGCGGGCTGCCGTTCGGGGTGATGCTCGTCGGCCGGGCCCTCACCGAGGACAGGCTGGGCGCGGTGGCCCGGCTGCTGCCGGGGCCGGCGGCCGGCGCGGTGCGGCTCGCGGTGGCCGGAGCGCATCTGTCGGGGCAGCCGCTCAACGGCCAACTCCGGTCGCTGGGCGGCCGGTTGGCGCGCACGACCGTGACGGCACCGGTGTACCGCATGTACGCCCTGGCCACCGAACCGGCCAAGCCCGGCCTGGTCCGGGTGGCGCGGGACGGCGCGGCGATCGAGGTGGAGGTGTGGGAGCTGCCGGCCGAGGGCCTGGGAGCGCTGGCCGCCGCGCTTCCCGCGCCGATGGCCCTCGGACAGGTGCGGCTGGCCGACGGCACCGCCTGCACGGGTTTCCTGTGTGAACCGGCCGCGTTGGCGTCGTCCGCGGACATCACCGCGTACGGCGGCTGGCGGGCCTACCTGGCCGCGGCCGCGGCGCGCTGAGCGGCGGCCGCACGGACCGATCCGGGCCCCGGTGGCCGGTCACCCTGATGTGACCGGCCACCGGGGTCTTCGCACGTAAGGGCCGTACGGGCCAACTTCGACTGACCAAAAGGGCCAACTTTCGTTTGACGAAGAGGGCCAACCTTGTTTCTCATGGCAGCGGAATTCGCGGAATTGCGCCTATCGGTGGCGCGGCGCGGCAGGCGCCCCGGTTTACCTCAGTGAACAAAGGTCGGACGACGGATTTCGCAGCATCGTCCCCGAAGCAGACACACGGAATCCGGCCGGACGTGATCTTGGACACCACGGCACTCTCCGCCGCGTTCGACGCGGCCACCGCCACCCGCCCCGCCGGGGCCGCCCGCCACCCCCTCCCAGGCAGGCGCATATGCCTCCGGAGTCTCCCGTTTCCCCGCCATAACAGGGCTCCACGGACCGCCGCCCGGCAGGGTGACAGTCTCAGGGGCATATGCCTGACAGACCATCAAACCACGTCAGAGGCCACGGGTGTTGCGATTCTCGAAGGATTGCGTCCGGGCCCCGACACCATGCGGGAAGGGCTATGCTCGCCCGTGGCGCAGCGAGGTGCGGCGGTCACGCCCAGTCGTCGCTGTCCGCTGCGGTGCCATCGTCCTGACCCGTAGGACGGCCCGGCGCCCCGCAGCCCTTCGAACACTCCTGGTGCCGTACCCGATCCGGCGCCGATTCCCGCTCGCCGCGCCTCCGGGAATTCGACAATTTCAACTCCTTAGGATGCAGATGGTTCATGCTGAATCGCCACCTGGCAGCAGGCGATCCCCCTCTGCCCTGGTGCTGCTGCTCCCCGTTGCCGTGACGGCGGTCGCCACCGTCATCGCCGTTTCCGTCGTCTCCTCGGCGGCCCGTCTTCCGGTCCTGTGGTGCGGTGTGGTCGCGACGCTGGCCGTCGCGGTCGTCGCGGCGGAGGCCGCGCGCCGCGGCCGCGCGATATCCGTCCAGCGCGAGCGTCAGGCGCTGCGCGAGGCCACCCTCGAGCGCCGCCTGGCCGACCAGGAGATCGAGGCCGTCAGGCTCGCGGAGGAACTGCTGCCGCAGGCGGTGGCAGGACTGCAGCAGGGCCTCGGCGTCGAGGAGATCATCCGGAGCCTGTCGGCCGAGAGCCCCCACGAGACCAAGCTCCAGGCCGCGCACCGCCAGGTGCTCCGCTCGGTGCTGGAGGCCGTCTCCGCGGAGGAGGACCTGCGCGAGGCGGCCCAGCGCGCGTTCGTCAACATCGCCCGGCGCGTCCAGGCGATCGTCCACCAGCAGGCACGCGACCTGCGCGAGATGGAGGACCGGCACGGCCAGCGGCCGGAGTTCTTCGCCGACCTCCTGCACATCGACCATGGGACCGCGCTGATCGGCCGGCTGGCCGACAGCATCGCCGTGATCAGTGGCACCCGCCCGGGGCGCCAGTGGCGCAAGCCCGTTCCCTTGTTCAGCGTGCTGCGCGGTGCCATGTCGCGTATCACCGACTACCAGCGCGTCGAGCTGCACTCGGTCTCCGAGGTAGCCATCGTCGGCCCCACCGTGGAACCCCTGATCCACGCGCTGGCCGAACTGCTCGACAACGCCACCCGGTACTCGCCTCCGCAGACGCGGGTGCACCTGACCGCCGTCGAGGTCCAGGCGGGCATCGCCGTCGAGATCGAGGACGGCGGTGTGGGCCTGAGCGAGGAGGCCCGGGCCCGTGCCGAGCGAGTGCTGCGCCAGGCGGAGTCCGGACTGGACCTCGACGACCTGGGCGAGACCCCGCGGCTGGGTCTGGCCGTGGTCGGCAAGCTGGCCCAGGCCTACGGCTTCCAGGTCTCCCTGCGGCCCTCCGCGTACGGCGGGGTGCGCGCGGTGCTGATCGTCTCGCAGGAGAACATCACCACCGCCAACTCCACGGCCTTCGCGCACGGCATCGGCGCCGTCGCCGGTCCGCGGCCGGCCCGTGCCGTGCAGCAGCCCGCGGCGGCGTCCCGGCCGGCCACCGGCCCGCGTCCGGCTCCCGCGCTGATCCAGGACGACGAGGCACCGGTCGTGAGGCAGCGGACGCCGGGCGGACTGCCGCAGCGGCGCCGCCGGCTGCCCGACGCGGTTCCCGGCGCACGCGCCGAGGCCGAGACCGTCCGTGAGGCCGACGCGCCGGCGAAGGACGCCGTCGAGCCTGGCATGTGGCTGGCCGCCTTCACCAGCGGTGTGTCCGGTGAGACGCCGCCCGCCGCTCCCTCCCCCCGTAGCAGTGATGAATCGTTGGACAAGGGTGAATAGCCGTGATGCAGCAGCGGGCCAACATGGACTGGATGCTCAAGGATCTCGCGGAGAGCGTTCCGCAGACCCGCCATGTCGTGGTGCTGTCCGCGGACGGCCTGCGCATGGCCCAGTACGGCACCGAGATGGACACCGCGGACCGTCTGGCCGCGGCCTGCGCGGGTCTTCAGTCCCTGGCGGCCGCCGTGGCCGCCGAGTTCCCCGAGAGTGACGGCCGGATGCGTCTGGTCGTCATCGAGATCACCGGTGGCTTCTTCTACCTGATGGCCGCGGGCGCCCGCGCGTACCTCGCGGTCCTGGCCGACGAGGGTGTCGACGCCGGTCTGATGGGTGCCCGTATGCGGGACCTCGTGGCGCGCATCGGTGAGCACCTGAGCAGCCCGCCCCGCCACGACGGGCAGGCCACATGAGCGAATCCACCGACGCGGTCGAAGCCTATGACGAGGACAACCCAGAGCGCCTCTACGTACTTACCGGAGGCCGCAGCGCCTCCCCCGACAAGGCCCCCCTGGACCTGGTCACGCTGATCGTGGCCAGGTCGAGACCGGTACCGGGGATGCAGCCCGAGCACACCGCGATCCTGCAGCTGTGCCACTCCCCGCTGTCGGTGGCCGAGATATCCGCATATCTGAGCCTGCCGTTCGGCGTGGTCAGCGTTCTGATCACGGACCTGCTGAACGACAAGCATGTCGAGGCGCGTGCGCCGATACCCGCCGCCCTTCTTCCTGATGTTGCACTCATTGAGGCGGTGATGCATGGACTTCAAAAGCTCTAGCACGATCGTGGGCCCGCGCAGTGAGGATGAACTTCCGTCATCCGCCGCCGCCGCGGTCAAGATCGTGATCGTGGGCGGCTTCGGGGTCGGCAAGACGACCCTGGTCAGGTCGGTGAGCGAGATCCGGCCACTGACCACCGAGGAGACGATGACCCAGGCCGGTGTCGGCGTGGACGACATCGCCGGCGTGGAGCGCAAGACCGATACCACCGTCGCGATGGATTTCGGCCGCATCAGCCTCAACGAGCAGCTGGTGCTCTACCTGTTCGGCACCCCCGGCCAGCAGCGCTTCTGGTTCCTGTGGAACGGGCTGTTCGAGGGTGCGCTGGGCGCCGTGGTCCTGGTGGACACCCGGCGCCTGGAGGTCAGCTTCGACGTGATCGGGCGGCTGGAGGAGCGCGGCACGCCGTTCGTGGTGGCCGTCAACTCCTTCCCGGAATCCCCGGACTACCCCACCGAGGAACTGCGCACCGCGCTGGACCTGCCCGATTCCGTTCCCATCGTCAGCTGCGACGCCCGGCAACGTGCCTCCAGCCGGGACGTCCTGATGGCGCTGATGCGCTACCTGCACTCCCTCGCCATGACCCCGGAGCGACTGTGACCACCTCTTCCCACGACCACGATCCATCCGCCGGCACCCTGAACCCGCCGCCGGGCTGCCCGGCCCACGTCCCCGGCGGCATGGGCCCCGGCGGCATACGCCGCATCTACGGGCCGGAGGCGGAAGCCGACATGGCGGCCCTGAACGAGAAGCTGCGCGCCGAGTACGGCCCGGTGGCGCCGGTGCTGGTCCCCGGCGACGTGCCCGCCTGGCTGGTGCTGGGCCACCGGGAGAACCTGGAGGTCATGCGCACCCCCTCGCGGTTCTCCCGGGACTCGCGCCGCTGGCGTGAGCTGCGGGAGGGCCGGGTGGCCCCGGACTCGCCGCTGATGCCGCTGGTGGCCTGGCAGCCGATGTGCTCGTTCAACGACGGCGACGAGCACGAGCGGCTGCGCGCCGCGGTCACCGAGTCGATGGCGCGCTTCAACCGGCGCGGCATCCGCGGCCATGTCACCCGCTACACCAACCAGTTGGTCAACGGCTTCAGCGCCGACGGCCAGGCCGACCTCGTCGAGCAGTTCGCCCGCCACCTGCCGATGCTGGTGATGACGCAGCTGCTCGGCATGCCCGAGGAGTACGGCCCGCCGCTGGTGCAGGCGGCTCGTGACATGGTCACCGCCTCGGAGACCGCCATCGCCAGCAACGACTACCTGGTCAGGACGCTGCGCGACCTGGTGGCACGCAAGCGGGCCGAGCCGGCCGCCGACTTCGCCACCTGGCTGGTGGAGCACCCGGCCCGGCTCGACGACGACGAGGCGCTGGAGCACCTGCGGCTGGTGCTGATCGCGGCGTACGAGACGACCACCAACCTGATCGCCAACACGCTGCGGATGGTGCTGACCGACAACCGCTTCCGCGCGTCGCTGGCCGGCGGCAACATGACGCTGCCGGACGCGGTCGAGCAGTCGCTGTGGGACGAGCCGCCGTTCACGTCCGTCTACGGGCGCTGGGCGACCGGCGACACGGAGATCGGCGGCCATCACATCAAGGGCGGTGACATGCTGATCCTGGGCATCGCCGCGGGCAACTGCGATCCGGCGGTCCGCCCCGACCTCAGCGTCCCGGTGCACGGCAACCGCTCCCACCTGGCGTTCAGCAGCGGCCCGCACGAGTGCCCCGGCCAGGACATCGCCCGTGCCATCACCGAGACCGGTGTGGACGCGCTGCTGATGCGACTGCCGGACATGGCGCTGGCGGTGCCCGAGGAGGACCTGCGGTGGCACACCTCGCTGCTGTCGCGGCCGCTGCTCGCGCTGCCGGTGGAGTTCACCCCGCGCAAGCCGGTGGCGGTCACCCAGGCGACGCTGACCGCGCCGCCCAGGGCCGGGCAGCGTACGGCCACCGCCGCGCAGGCGGCTCAGACGCCCGTGTCGGCGTCGTCGCCTGAGCCGCCTGCCGCGCCTCCGGTACCGGTGGCCCACCCCACCCACCGCGGGCGCCGGTCCTGGTGGAGCTCGCTGGCCCGCTGGATGCGGGGCCACTGACCGCCACCGTCACGGAAGGCCGGCCGGTGCCGCGTCGGCCGGGGTCTGACCGCACCGGGTGCGGTGCCCTGGCCGGCGCGGCATCAGACCAGGTGCCGCTCGATGTAGGCCGGCGGCTGGCCTTCCGGGGTGGTGGTCTCCACGACTCGGTAGCGTGGGGACCACCAGTGCCAGTACAGGCTTCCGGAGATCCACTCCCCCAGGTCGGTGAGGGACTCCTCCACCGTCTCCCAGGCCGCGTCGTCGAGGTCGTAGACCGGGCGCATGGCCCGCAGGTCCTCGCAGGCGTCGAGGAAGTCCCGGGTGAGGGCCGCGACCATGTCGGCGGACTGTTTGAGTGCCTCCTGCCAGTCGGTGCGCATGGCGTTGCGCAGGACGGCCGAGAGGTGGTCCAGGTCGCCGCGCACGGACTCCTTGCGCAGCGAGAAGATGTCGTTGGTCCAGGAAATGACGTCGTTGGCGGCGACGCGGACGGCCCGGTAGGAGTCGCTGTCGGCGACGATCGCGGGCACCTCCCTGAGGTTGGCGACCTCCACCAGATCGAAACTCATCTCACAGCCCGAGTTCAGCCTGCGCCGCCGTATGAAGGCGTGCAATTCCGGTTCGGACAGACGTGATTGATCCGGGCCGGAATGGGGCAGGATGGTGAAGGCAAGGAAGTCACGGTAGTGCGCGACATACCGCGTTCGCCACGCGTAGGAGAACGGCTTGGCGGTACGTTGCCACAGGTCCGACAGTGCCGCGGCGAGTGGCCCTGAGGGGCGTGGGGGGTGGAGGTCCAGGGGCATCTGCGCGATCAGTTCCCGCGCCAGTCGCCGGCGTTCTTCCGGGCCGTCGACGGCGTGGCCTTCGTCGATCCGGTCGTCGACGATCCAGTTGTGGCCCTGCCATTCGGCGACGAGCTGAAGTTGCAGGGCCCGGGGGTAGACGGACGCCGCGAACTGTCCGAAACCGGCGCTGTGAAAGCGTGAGGCCGCCGGTTCCTCGCGGATGAGGTCGAACCGTCTGGCCCAGTCGAGCAGGTGATCGTCGATGCCCGCGACGTCCGGGTGTACCCGTGCGGGGATGGGGCACCAGATGGACGGGAAGTCGATGGTGACGGGCAGCTCGGGCGCCGTTCTGGTAGCCGTAGCATCCTGCAGCACGGCCTGCCTCCTCCGGTTAACGGAGCTAGTCCGATTTTCAACGGTGCATCTCTGCCCACCCTAGGCCACCGGCAACCCCTAATCGGCCGTTCCTTTGGCATATTTGCTCTGTCAACTGCCTTTACCGGCCATCCAGTTGGCTGAAACGGCTCTACTTCTGGCCTCTGGCGAGCAGGTCGTAGAGCGCCATGGGGGTCACATAGCCGGGCCAGCGGTTGTCGTCGAACAGGTGCACCCCGGCGTCGAGATAGATCCGGTCGACCAGTTGCGAGCAGATCTCGTGCCGGCTGGAGGCCACATAGCGCCGCAGCCCCGGGACCGGCAGATGGAAGCGGTGCGCGGCGATCGCCAGGTAGTCCAGGAAGCTGTAGGGCACCCCGGTGTACGCCGGCGCACGGGCGCAGATCGCCTCGCGCTGCTCGGCGGTCAGCCCCGGCGGGCAGACGTAGAGCACCTCGATCCCCTGGTACTCCGCCAGCGGGCGGACCCGTGCGCCGCCGGGTTCCGCCTCCAGCAGTCGCTGCTCCGGGAGCACCAGGAAGGCGTGCTCGAAGTCGGAGAACCCGTCGCCGTTGAGCCACTGGCCGAGCTCTATGAGCCGGCCGGTGACACCGGAGATGCGGGTGAGCCCGATGTCCCCGGGCTCGGGTGCGGCATGGATCACGGCGCGCCTCCTCGTCTCCCCGCCCTGGAGGCCGACGGGTTTTCCGCCATATGGCACCAGCCATTGTGACGTCGGCCCCATATCAGGACAAGGGAGCGGGAGGTGAACGTCCGTCAGACGGCGGCCGCACTCCCGGGCGGCGCGGAGAGCGATGTCACACGGTGGCGGTCACGGTGTGATCACGTGCGTGATGGATGGGCCCCGGGTGGGTCGCGCCCGAGCCGGCCGGACACCCCCGGGAACGGCACCCGGCCGGGGCCCCCGCCGCGAGGCGGGAGCCCCGGCCGGGGCAGTGCCTGTGACGTACCGCTGGGGTCAGTGCTCGCCGCCCTCGCCGCGGAAGCCCTCGCCCCGGAAGCCCTCACGGCCCCCGAAGTCGCCCCGGTGGTGGAAGCGGCCGCAGAACCGGCCGTCGCGGCCGTCGAAGCCGCCACGGCGGTCGAAGCCGTCGTGGCCGCCCCACTCACCGGCCTCCTCGCAGAAACCGCGCTCCCGGAATTCACCGCGGTGGCGGAAACGGTCGCCGCGCACCGACGCGTTGACGCAGGTGTTCCCGAACGACGGGTTGAGAAGGCCGAACAGGCCGAGAGAATTGCCGCAGACATTGGTGGGCGCGTTGATCGGCAGCTGGAAGATGTTGCCCGACAGGAAACCGGGCGAGCCGATCGCCGCGGCCTCGGCGGTGGCGCCGTCGTTCCCGTCGGCGCTGGCCACGCCCGCACCGGACATGACCATTGCGCAGGCGGCGGCGGTGAGGACCGCTGCCTTCTTGACTGTGTTCATGAATGCCTCCGTGGTCGGGCTGTACCGCGCATTCGCGGCGGCTGTCCCGTGACCCAGCATTTCCCGCACGGTGCGCGCCGGATCGCGTATGACACCCGAAGGCATCGGATTGAGCGGGGGAATTCCCCTGGACGGACCGCAGGAAAAAGGCCCTGACGGCCATTCGGTGGACGCGTTCACACGGCCGGTGCGCGGCGGCACGCGACGGCTCCCGGCCGGAAGTGCCCGGCACGCCCGGCGGCGGAGCGGGCCGTCCCGCCGTCGCGCGGGAGCCCGGTGTCCCCCAGCCCGGCGTCGGGCCGGGAACACACCACGGTCACCGGGCCCGAAGGCGGCAGCGGCCGGATCCACCCGGCGAGCGGGAGGTGCTCTCCCGACGGGCCGGCGGCGCGCTCCGCGCGCACCACCCGCACCCCCGGTTCCGGCCCGGGTCCGGGGCCGGCCGCATCGTCCGGATGCGTCCTCCGGTCATCGGCGAACCGGACGGCGAACCGCAACGCGCCGGCCGGGTCGCGCCCCGGCCCATGATGCCCGGACGCGCGTGGCGAGCGCCCCGCCGGACGGCGGTGCGCCCCGGCCACGATCTCCGCACCGGCCGGGTGAGGCGAGCACCTGCCGGGCGGCCAGGACCAGGACCGTGGACCGCGCGATCAGCACCGGTCCGCACACCTGGCCGCCGACCGGGGCCGGTGGCAGCGCCCACGCGGACGGTGGGAGGTGTCCGTGCGGCATGCAAAGGGAGACTACGGGGCCGGGCGCGCCGGGCGCGCCGCAATTTCCGCCATTGTTCCGACCAATGGCGGCGGCTTCGGGGCGGTGGGTTCACCGGACGGCGACGGCGCCGACCACGTCGCGCAGCTCGCCGCGGAGCCGGTAGGCGGCGCGCTGCCGGGCCGCGCCGCCGCCCTCGGTGCGCAGCCGGCGCAGGAGTTCCCCGGCCAGTTCCAGATCGCCCGCGGCGCGCAGCCCGGGGGCCGCGCGGGCGATCAGCTCGTCGGCGAGTTCCGCCGCGGGCCGGGCCCGCCCGCTGAACAGGTCGATGCCCTGGCCCTCCATCCCGTCCCGGGCGGCCCGCCAGTGCGCCGCCCGCAGCAGGGGGTCGGGCACCTCGGGCGCGGGGACCCCGGCCCGCACCTCGGTGAGCAGCGCGGCCGCCAGCCCTCTGACCAGCAGGGCGAGCAGCACCACGGTGTCCAGGTCGGCGTTGACGTCCGCGACCCGGATCTCCAGCGTCGGGCAGTGCTCGGAGGGGCGGGCGTACCAGTAGATCATCCCGCGGTCCAGCAGGGCCCCGCTGCCGACGAGGGCGCCGACCAGCCGCTCGTAGGCGGCCTCGTCGGCCAGCAGCGGGGCCGGTCCGACCCCCGGCCACTGGGACCAGCGCATCGCCCGCCAGCTGGCGTACCCGCTGTCGCGGCCCGCCCGGAACGGGGAGTTGGAGGAGAGCGCCTGCAGGACCGGCAGCCAGGGCCGCAGGTGGCTGCCCAGGCGTACCGCGTGCTCCCGGTCCGGCATGCCGACGTGCACATGGCAGCCGCACACCCCGCCGACGAGCTCCTCGGTCATCGCCCCGAACTCCGCGGCCATCCGCAGGTAGCGGGGCCGGTCGGAGACCTCGACGACGGTGGCCGAGGGCACCACCGGCGTCCCCGAGGCGACGACCGTGGCGCGTACCTCGTCGGCCGCGGCGGCCACCGCCCGCCGCAGCCGCCGCAGGTCCGCCCGCAGCTCGTCGGGGGTGCGCACCGGCAGGGTGCAGACCTCGATCTGGGTGGGGAACAGCTCGGCCTGCACCTGCGGGCCCAGGCTCTCCGCGGCCCGCTTGATGACCGCCGGGGCGCACGCCACCGGGGCCCCGGTCCCGCGGTCCACGAGGAGGAACTCCTCCTCCACGCCCACGGTGGGCACCGACGTCACCTCGGACACGCTGGTCAGGGCGGGCTCCGATCGCCGGGGACAGCCGGCCGCTGTCCTGCCAGGACATGTGTTCCCCTCGTGCCGGGCCGCCACGCCGCCCGGCCTCCCCCGGTCGGTCGCGGCAGCCGGGAACCGGCCAGGTCAGCCGCCCGGCGGGTGGCCGACCGTCACCTGCGCGGGGCGCAGCAGATGGTCCCCGACGCGGTAGCCGGGGCGCAGGACCTGGACGCACCTCGCGTCCCCGGCCGGGCCGCCGGGCGCGGCGCGAAGCGCCTCGTGGAGGGTGGGGTCGAAGGCCTCCCCGCACACCCCGAAGGGCTCCAGTCCCAGGGCCGCCAGACGGTCCTGGAGCAGCGCGGCGACCTCGGCCAGGTCATCGCTCATCCGCTCCCGCTCGGCGGCCGCGTCGAGCGCGTCGAGCACGGGCAGCAGGGTGCGCAGCACATTGGCCACCGCGATCTGGCGCACCGCGAGCCGGTCGCGCCGTACCCGCTTGCGGTAGTTGTCGTACTCCGCCTTCAGCCGCTGCAGATCCGCGGTGCGCTCGGCCAGCTGCGCCCGCAGCGGGACGGTGTCGGACGTCCCGGAGCTCATGCCGAGCCCGCCTGCGGCTTGTCGTCGTCGACGATCTCGGCGTCCACGACGTCCTCGTGCGCCGCGGTGTGGCCCTCCTGACCGGGTGTGCCGCCGGCCGCCGCGCCGGCCTGGGAGGCCTGCGCGTACATGGCGGTGCCGATCTTCTGGGCGGCCGTGGCGGCCTTCTCGTGCGCCGCGCGGATCGCGGCGGTGTCGTCGCCCTTCAGCTTCTCCTTCAGCTCGTTCAGCGCGGCCTCGGTCTCCTCGCGCGCGTCCTGCGGGATCTTCTCGGGGTTGTCGCGCAGCAGCCGCTCGGTGCCGTAGACGAGGGACTCGGCGCTGTTGCGGGTCTCGGCGGCCTCGCGGCGCCTGTGGTCCTCCTCCGCGTACCGCTCGGCCTCGCGCATCATGCGGTCGATGTCCTCCTTCGGCAGCGCCGAGCCGCCGGTGACCGTCATGCGCTGCTCACGGCCGGTGCCCAGGTCCTTGGCGGAGACGTGCATGATGCCGTTGGCGTCGATGTCGAAGGCGACCTCGATCTGCGGGACCCCGCGCGGGGCCGGCGGCAGACCGGTCAGCTCGAAGACGCCGAGCTTCTTGTTGTACGCGGCGATCTCGCGCTCGCCCTGGAAGACCTGGATCTGCACGGACGGCTGGCTGTCCTCGGCGGTGGTGAAGATCTCCGAGCGCTTGGTCGGGATCGTGGTGTTGCGCTCGATCAGCTTGGTCATGATGCCGCCCTTGGTCTCGATGCCCAGGGACAGCGGGGTGACGTCCAGCAGCAGGACGTCCTTGACCTCACCCTTCAGCACACCGGCCTGCAGCGAGGCGCCGATGGCCACGACCTCGTCCGGGTTGACGCCCTTGTTGGGCTCCTTGCCGCCGGTCAGCTCCTTGACGAGCTGGGCCACGGCGGGCATCCGGGTGGAGCCGCCGACCAGGACCACGTGGTCGATGTCGGACAGCGCGATGCCGGCGTCCTTGATCACGTTGTGGAACGGGATCTTGCAGCGCTCCAGCAGGTCCGCGGTCAGCTGCTGGAACTGCGCGCGGGTCAGCTTCTCGTCCAGGTGCAGCGGGCCCTCGGCCGAGGCGGTGATGTACGGCAGGTTGATCGTGGTCTCGGAGGACGACGACAGCTCGATCTTGGCCCGCTCGGCGGCCTCCCGCAGCCGCTGGACGGCCATCTTGTCCTTGCCGAGGTCGACTCCGTAGTGGTTCCTGAACTGCGTGACCAGGTGGTCCACGACCCGCTGGTCCCAGTCGTCGCCGCCGAGGTGGGTGTCGCCGTTGGTGGCCTTGACCTCGACGACGCCCTCGCCGATCTCCAGCAGCGAGACGTCGAAGGTGCCGCCGCCGAGGTCGAAGACGAGGATCGTCTGGTCGCTCTCCCGGTCCAGTCCGTAGGCCAGTGCGGCGGCGGTGGGCTCGTTGATGATGCGCAGCACCTTCAGGCCCGCGATCTCGCCGGCCTCCTTGGTGGCGGTGCGCTGGGCGTCGTTGAAGTACGCCGGGACGGTGATGACCGCGTCCGTGACGTCCTCGCCGAGGTAGGCCTCCGCGTCCCGCTTGAGCTTCTGGAGCACCCGCGCGGAGATCTCCTGGGCGGTGTACCGCCGGCCGTCGATGTCGCCGCTCTCCGGGAAGCGCCAGTGCGCCTCGCCCATGTGCCGTTTGACCGAGCGGGCGGTGCGTTCGACGTTGGTGACGGCCTGCCGCTTGGCGACCTCGCCGACCAGCACCTCGCCGTTCTTGGCGAACGCCACCACCGAGGGGGTGGTGCGGGTGCCCTCGGTGTTGGTGATGACGGTGGGCTCGCCGCCCTCCAGCACGGACACCACGGAGTTGGTGGTGCCGAGATCGATACCGACCGAGCGTGCCATGTCAGCCCTTCCTTCTCAGGCGTGGAGCGCCGGGCCCGCCGACCGGGCCGACCTGCACCGGCCCCACCCGCAGCGGCGGCTCCTGGGACCGCACCGGGTCGACGATCAGGGGCGGCGTGCCCGGGTGGGGGTGGTGCGGGCGCGGGAGGGGGACGTCCCCGGCGCCGCCGGTGCGGGCGTCGTACGCGGCGCGGCGCGCCGGGTCGCGCAGCGTCTCGTAGGCCGTCAGCACCTCGCCGAGCCGCTCGGGGGCCGGGGGCGGCCCCGGGCGGGTGTCGGGGTGCAGGGCGCGTACCAGCCGGCGGTAGGCGGCCGTGATCCGGGCGGCCGAGGCGGAGCGGTCCACGCCGAGGACCGCGTAGGGATCG
>JBEHXI010000017.1:0-45615 GCA_048498775.1 Actinomycetota bacterium
GTGTGGGAGAGCGCGATACCGCTGGCGGACCTGGCCCTCTGACCGCCCCGCCCGTGGCCGGATCCGGACCGCGGCCATCGCGGCCATCCGAGCCGCGGCCGTCGCAGCCATCCGAACCGCGGCATCCGAACCGAGGAGAAAACGATCATGAAAGTCCTTGCCCTGGAGTCGCTGCGCGGCGAGCACCGCCCCGACGTGGGCGGAAAGGCCGCGGCACTCGGCGAACTCGCCGCTCTCGGACTGCCCGTGCCGCGCGGGTTCGTGCTTCCGGCCGACTCCCTCACCGGGGCGGACGTCCCGGCCCTGCGCGCCTGCCTGGAGGACGCCGTCGCCCGGGCGGGCCTGCGCGGTCCGTTCGCCGTGCGCTCGTCGGCCGCCGCCGAGGACGGACCCACGGCCTCCTTCGCGGGCCAGTTCCGGTCGGAACTCCACGTCACCGCCGACGGACTGGCGTCCGCGGTCCTCAGATGCGCGGCCTCGGCCGATTCCGCGCAGGTGGCCTTCTACGCCGGGAGCATGCGCCACGCGGCCCCCGCGCCCGGCGTCTCGGTCATCGTGCAAGAGCAGGTGAACGCGTCGCTGTCGGGAGTGATGTTCACCGGCGACCCGCTCACCGGCGACCGCGGTACCTACCAGGTCGAGCTGGTTCGCGGACTCGGGGACGCGCTGACCAGCGGGCGGCTCGCCCCGCTGCGCGTGCAGCTGGACGGGACGGACCTGGACGTGGTGGACCGGCCCGACTGGGCGGACCAGGAGCTCGAGCGCCGGGTGCTCCGCCTTTCCGTCCCGCTCCGGGCGCTGGGCCGGGCCGTGTCCGACCACCACCGTCGTCCGCAGGACATCGAGTTCTGCGTCACCGACGCCGACGAGGTGATCCTGGTCCAGGCCAGGCCGATCACCGCGCTGCCGGCCGGGGAGCGCCTGGACTTCCGGCTGGACGCCGTCGCGGTGGACGCCGCGGCCCGGGAACGGCTCGGCGGCGACCTCCTCGCCCTCGACAAGGTCCGCCTCCGGCTCTTCGCCGAGGATGTGGGCCTGCCCGCGGGCCACGCCTGGATCATCTCGGCGAAGGCCGCGCCCGACGGTGACCCGCTCCCGCGGACCCTGCCGGCCGGCCTGCTGGCCGCGCACCAGGTCAGCTTCGTGCTGCAGCGGCCGGCCCGGTTCAACGGGGCCGTCCTGCGCCGGTTCAGCGCCCGGGACAGCCGGGACGCCGATCTGGACGGGCTCCTGCAGGTCGTGGGCCGCGCGCACGAGGAGTTCACTCTCATCGCCACGGAGGTCCGGCGGGCCCGGCTGTCCGGACTGGCCCGCCGGATCGGGGACCAGGTGATCGTCGAGGTCGGCTTCGGCGCCTTCGTCCCCAAGGGCGTCGTCAGCACCTCGCAGTACGTCTGCGCCCTCGACGGCGAGGTGCTGGCCGAGCGACCGGTGCGCCAGGACCGGGCCTTCCTGATCGAGGACGGGGAGACACGCGTCGTCCGGATCGGGGACACGCCGGCGATGACGCCGCGGCAGTGCCGCGAGGTGTGCCGGGCAGCGGTGACCGCGGCGGAGCGGTACCGGCACCCCTCCCTGGAGTTCGGCATCGAGGAGGACGGGACCGTCTTCCTGATCGACTTCATCGAGGAGGACGCCGGCCACCAAGCGCCGCCCTCCGACCTGCGCGTGGTCTCCCCCGGCGCCACCACGGGACGGGTGCTGCGGATCGCCGACGATCCGGCGGAGTCGGAGGAGGCGCTGCACGCCCACTTCCACGACCGCAGACAGCTCTTCGACCGGCACGCCCTGGGCGGGGATTCCGTGGTGATCGCGGCCGACCTGCCCTACCTGTCGCTGGAGCGCGTCATCCGCGAACACGACCACCGGCGCATGGCGTTCGTCTTCCGCCACTGCTCCTACCTGAGCCACCTGTCGATCGTGCTGCGCGAACTGCGCATCCCGGCCGTCGTCGCCCCGGAGGCGTTCACCTGGCTGGAGACCGGAGTCATGGCCGCCGTCGAGACGGCCCCGCGGGTCCGCGTGGCCCGGGCGGGTGACGACTGGTGATCATGTCGGACATCGACATCGCAGCCGCCATCCGCGCCGGCGAGATCAGAATCGAGCCCTTCGACGAGCGCCTGCTGCGCCGGAACAGCTATCTGCTCCGGCTGGCCGGGCACTTCCGGCGGATCAGGACCGACCGCGTGATCGACACCGCCGTCCCCGAGGACTACCGCCACGCCCGAGGCACGCTGGAGGACGGGCCGGCCGTGGTGATCGACCCCGAATCGCTGGTCCTCGGCTGCTCCGTCGAGCGCATCGGCGTCAGCACGGGCATCGTCGGGCTGCTCTCCGGCGTGTCCAACGTGGCCCGGCTCGGGGTGACCGTGCACTGCACCTCGCAACTGGTCAACGCCGGCTTCTCGTACACCGACCCCGGATGCCTGGTCTTCGAACTGGCCACGCTGGGCCGGATGCACGTCAGACTGCACGCGGGTACTCCGCTGTGCCACCTGGTCTTCGCCCGGCTGGAGTCCCCGACCACCGACCTGGCGCCGAGCCGGCGCCACGCGCAGCACGGCCCCGACGCGAGCACCCTGCTCGCGCAGTTCGGGGCCTTCTACGCCTCGTAGTGCCCCACCGGCGCGTGCAGCACCTGGTCCAGGGCGGGCAGCAGGGACCGGACCTCGGAGTGGCTGTTCCAGCGCAGCAGCATGCGTTTCACCTTGCGAACGTCGCTGCGCACCGTCGCGGAGTCGACCAGGCCCAGCACCGGCAGCAGATCCGCGAGGAGAGCGCATGCCGCTTCCAACTCGCCGGTGGCCAGGCTGGCAAGCGCCAGCCTGGCGCCCCAGCGGCTCCGTGCCCGGTGGGCCGTCGCCGGCAGCAGCGCGAACTGCGCCTGCAGCACCTCCACCGCCTCCCCCGCCCGCCCCAGTTCGTGGAAACACCATCCGAGGGTCACGGCGAGCGCGTCGGGCGTGTGCGACGGCCCGAGAACCGGCTCGCCGCTCCCGTCAGGCTCGGCCCGCGCGTAATCCACCAGCTCGGCGGCCCGGTCCAGGGCACGACGGCACTGGTCGTAGTCGTACATCAGGGCGAACCCCTGCGCCTCGCGCAGCGCGCCCAGCATCCCGACCCGGCTCGGCGCCGGTTCTTCCGCCTGTGCCCGCCGGGCCAGGGCGACCACCTCCAGGGCGTCCTCCCGGTACAGCGCGACCAGGGCTCGCCGGATCAGCGCGTAGGAGGCGAGCGCGCGGTCGTCTCCGGCGTTGGCCAGGCCCACCGCCTGGCCCGTCCACCACATCGCGGCGGAATCGTCCCCGGCCTCCTGCGCCATCCAGCCGGTGAACTCGGCGAACCGCGCGCAGATCCGCAAGAGCGCGGCCCCCGCGGCTCCCCGCGTCGCGACCGCCTGGTCCCGCAGGGTGTACGTCTGGGCGATCAGTCCGGGCAGCACACTGCGCGGACTGGTGGCCTGCCCCAGCGCGCGGTAGCAGTCGAGCAGCCGCCGGTGGGCGTCCGCACTCTCCGGCGGATGGCTTCCCGTGGGCGTGGGCCGGGCCGGGACGCGCAGCCCGGGAAGCGACACGGCGTCGGCGGACGGTGCCTGAGCGGTCGAGGGAGCGAAGGAGAACTGCTGGTTCGGACCGAGCGTCAGGTGCCAGACCGTGCCGGCGGCCACATCGGCGACCGGCGAGACATGCGGTTCCGTGTGCTGCCGGGTGGCCTCCGGCTCGCCGTGCCGGGCCAGTAACTCCCCTCGCGCGGACAGGGCCGCGTCGCAGCGCCGGGCCAGGTCGCGGCTGGCCGCCTTGTGGCCGTTCTCCACCTTGCTGAGGTGGCCGGAGGTGTAGTGCACGAGTGCGGCCAGGCTCTGCAGGCTGAGCCCCGCCTCGACGCGCCGCCGGCGCAACTCGTTGCCGAAGAGCGTTCTCCGCATCGCCACCTCCCTGCTTCAGGGTAGTCCCTCGGGGGCATCCCCGATCGGTCGTCACACGCCGACCGTCGTCGCGGGGAGGGCGCCGTCCGCGGGCTCAGGTCCGTACCAGCATCAGCGCCTCGTTCGGCTGGATCCGCCCCTCGGCGCGGTCCTGGACGATGGTGACGCCGGCGGCGATGGAGAGGCAGGCGTGGGTGGCTTCGTCCCCCAGGGGGTTGCCGGCGGTCAGCTCGGCCAGGGTGAGGGCGCCGACACGCACGGCCATGGCGTGGACGGCGAGGTCGTCGTCGCCGGGGTCGGGATCGGTCAGGAAGGTCATGCCGAGCTCCCGGACCTGGCGGGCGAGCTGGCGCGCGCACCGGTCGTCGAGGGGGTCCCTCGGGGGTGAGGCAGGCGGTCCCTCCGCTCGCGGCTGGTGGTCCACCAGTCCCGGGAGCGCCTCCAGATGGCCCCGCATCCGGTGCGGCCAGACGACGCTCCGCTCCCGCGCCAGGTTCACGACCGCGCGCGCCGGGTCGTGGCCGCGCCCGGCGAGGAGTCCGGCGAGGCCCATGGTGGTCCCGGGCAGGACGCTCCCGGGGCGCTCGGTCGCCCGCATCAGGGTCTCGCCCAGCGGCAGGAGCAGGTCCAGCGGATCGAACGCGTCGCCGGGCGCGGGCGCCTGCAGGGATCGCAGCATGGCGTCCAGCGCCTGCGACGGCCGGATCGCGGCGAGGAACCCGGCGCGAACGACGCCGTGGTAGCGCCCGGGCACCTGGCCGCCGGCGGCCGTCAGCTCCCCGTCGGCGCGGGCCCGCAGCAGGGCCAGCTCCGCGATCTCGGTGAGACGGCGGCCGAGGTGGACGGCGTCGGCGCGCGGATGCCCGGTGGGATATTCGGTAACAGGCCGGTCCAGCGCCGCGCGGATCGCCTCGATGACGTCGCGGATCCGGGGGTTCGTCGTGTCGAACATCCGCCCGCTGGTGGGTGAGGGGCTGCTCAGCTCCTCGTACGTCCTGAGCGCGCCGAGCACCTGCTGGAGGTCGCGCAGGAGCGCGTCGCGTACCGCGCCGGTCATCGTCCGCGCGGCCCGGAGGCCCGCGCGGGGCGGGTCGTCCGCCGCCGGGCCGGGCGGCGGGACCGCCAGGGCGCGCCCGGCCCTGTCCGTTCGCCGCTCCGCGGCCACGCGCTGCCGCATCCGCCACGGATCGTTCATCCACGGGTGGCGCGTGGCGAGTTCGAAGTTCTCCCCGGACAACCGCGTGACCTCCACGTTCCTGCCCGGTATGTCACCGACCCAGATCAGTCGCCCCTCGCCGGCCAGAGCGCGCACCACCTCGTCGTCGGCCTCCTGCCGGGTCGGCAGGCGGTACGGGGAGGAGCCCGCGCCGAGGCGGGCGTTGACCCAGCCGACGAAGGCCTCGGCGGCTTCCGGGGAGCCGATGGTGAGGGCCGGGTCGTCCGGAGCGCCGGCGGACTCCTCGCCGGGGAGCGCGTACTCGGGGTGGTCGCGGACGAACAACCGGTGCAGCGCCCTCGTGATCGGCCGGGCGGTGATGAGGGTGTCGCCGCGCAGCCAGACCACCCGGCGCAGTTGGCGCTGGACGGTCACCGCGGTCATCATCCGGCCCAGTTCCGAGTCGGGAGGGGCGGTGAGCGCCTCCCGGCGCACCTCCTCCAGGCGCTCCGCGGTCCGCGGGCGCAGCCGCTCGACTCCGTCCGCGCGGGATTCCTCGGCGCAGTCCAGGGCGAGGGCGAGGGCGCCGGCCGTACGCCGGTCGAGGCAGGCGGCGACGACCGGGTGGGGGTCGGTCCGGGCGGCCCACAGCAGGACGGTCTCGCGCCACCACGGGTCGTCGAGGGACTCCAGCAGGTCGGCCGGGTCGCGGGAGGCGAGAATGCGCGCGGCGGCGAGGTACTCCTGGAAGGTCTGGTGGGCGAAGGCGTATGTCCCGGTCTCGTGTTCGATCAGCAGTCCGGTCGTCGCGACGGTGTCCAGGAACCGCCGGGCGTGGCCAGTGAAGCCGGCCTCGTCCAGGTGGGGGCGCAGCCATTCCTCCGCGACGCCGGTGTGGGTGTCGATGTCCCGCAGACGGGCGCGCATCATCCGCCAGGCCAGTTCCGCGAGCACGGCCTCCTTCTGCTCGCCCGGGATGTCGCCGTCCTGCGGGCCGATGCCCTTCGCCTGCTCCTGCCGCCGCCACAGCAGCACCTTGCAGATCTCGTCATAGAGCCGGGAGCGGGTGCCGGGCAGCGCACCGTGGTAGCGGTGCACGTTGGCGATCATGGTGAGCAGGAGCGGGTTGGCGGCCAGGTCGAACAGCGACGGTTCGTCGCGCAGTCGGCGCAGCAGGTCCTCGGCCCGGCCCCGGGCCGCCTCGTCGGACAGCGGGGCCCCGCCGCCGGCGGCGCGCGGGTCGACGCGCTGGACCGCCTGGTACCAGCCGTGGACGAAGCGCGTGATCTGGTCCGGGGTGAAGCGCCGCACCTGGAGCACGGTGGCGCCGCGCAGGGTGGAGGCGGCGTAGCCGTGCGGGCGGGAGGTGAGCACCCAGTGGTTGCCGGGATAGCGGTCGATCTGCCGCTCCACCCAGTCGGCCACCCGCCGCCGGTCCACGGTGCGGGCCACCTCGTCGAGGCCGTCGAGCATGACGACGCATCGCCCGGCCTCCAGACGGCGCTCGAACCAGCCGGCGGGCACCTTGGACAGGCCGGCGCGGGACAGAGCCGAGCGGATCACGCCGGGGAGGTCCGGCGGGCCTGCCGGATCGGAGGGGCCCGGCGGTGTGCTGCCGGTGGTCCCCGAGGTCGCGCCGGCGATCTGTTCCGCGTGGTCGCGCAGCGTCAGGAACACCGGGAGCCGGCGGCGCGGCGACCACGGCCACGGCGCGGCGGCGAACGTGAGCGTGAGGTACTCGAGGAGCGTCGTCTTGCCACTGCCCGGGGAGCCGATCAGCGCGAGCGCCTGCGGCTCCGGTCTCTCGACGAGCGTACGCAGCGACAGCCGTGCGCCGACCGGCACGTCGCGATCGGCACCGGTGAGGCCGGCCCGGCCCGCCTCGTGCGGCGGACTGGGTTCCAGGCTCACGTCGACGAACACGTCCTCCAGGCGCGGCGGGCGGACTCCCTGGATGGCGATGCCCTTGAGGTTGCTCGCGCTGTACCGGCTCCGCAGGAACCGGCGGTAGCGCCGCCCGAACCCCGACACCCCGCTGCGCAGGCGTTCCTCCGCCCAGTCCGTGACGCCCTCCTCCAGCCTGCCGCGCAGGCCGGCGGCGACCTTGGCACCGAACCGGGCCGCCACCAGGGCCAGTTCGTATCCGCACACGGCGGCGAAGGCGACGTACGGATGCCGTGCCGCCTGCGCGTGCCATAACCGCTCGATGGCCAGCACCGGCACCGCGACGGCCGGCACCGCCATCGCCCACCGCGCGATGGCCCTCCCCCCGCTGCCTGCCAACGCCCCTCCCTCACCCCTGACGAACCCCGGGGCACAGCATGGTAGTTCCGCCCGGGACGCGCCCGCTCGGGCGGCGCTGACGCCGCGGCGACGAAGGGAGGTGTCGCGCCGGGGCGCACCCTGGCTGATGCGGCATCAGCTCCAGCGGGCGGTGACCTCCCCGGTGCCCGCCGGGACCCGCAGCAGCACGCCCGCCGGTCCGCTGACGGCCTCGGCGGTCGCGCCCGTCACTCCCCCGGTGTCCGTCGCGCCGACGAGCAGGACCTGCCACGGCCGCGCCGGGGCCTCGCCGGCCTCGACGGTGAGCACGCCGCCGGTGCGGCGGGTGCGGAACACCGCGGCCGGGGAGCCGTCCGCGGCGGGGATCGTGGTGACCGTCTCGGCGCCGTCGGCCGGTGCGTGGACCCGCAGGGTGACCCCGGCGGCCCAGTCGTACGCGGGGTGGTCGGCGACGGCGCCGAAGGGGATCACCGAGCCGGGCCGGGCCAGCAGCGGCAGGCTGTCGAAGCCGTGGCGCTCGCGCCGCCAGCCGGGGCCGGTCAGCCGCTCCCCGGTCAGCAGATGCGTCCACTCCCCTTCCGGCAGGTAGTACTCCACCTCGCCGTCCTCGCTGAACACGGGCGCCACCAGCAGGTCGTCGCCGAGCATGTACTGCCGGTCCAGGTGGTGGCAGGCCGGATCGCCGGGGAACTCCAGCACCATCGCGCGCAGCACCGGCGTCCCGTTGTCGCGCGCCTGGGTCGCGGCGCGGAACAGATACGGCATCAGGCGGTGCTTGAGCCGGGTGAAGTCCCGGGTGACCGCCACCGCCTCCTCGTCGTAGTCCCACGGGACGCGGTAGGAGTGGCTGCCGTGCAGCCTGCTGTGCGAGGACAGCAGCCCGAACTGCACCCAGCGCTTGAACAGCGCCGCGCTCGGGGTGCCCTCGAAACCGCCGATGTCATGGCTCCAGAAGCCGAATCCGGACAGCCCGAGCGACAGCCCGCCGCGCAGGGACTCGGCCATCGCCCCGAACGTCGACTCGCAGTCGCCGCCCCAGTGCACGGGCAGCCGCTGGCCCCCGGCGGTGGCGGAGCGGGCGAACACCACCGCCTCACCGGGCGGGCGCTCCTCGGTGAGCACCGCGAAGACCGTCTCGTTGTACAGCTGGGTGTAGTAGTTGTGCATCCGCTGCGGGTCGGAACCGTCGTGCCAGACGACGTCGGTGGGGATCCGCTCGCCGAAGTCGGTCTTGAAGCAGTCCACGCCCTGGCCGAGCAGCCCGCGCAGCTTGTCCGCGTACCAGCGGCGGGCGGCCGGGTTGGTGAAGTCCACCAGCGCCATGCCCGGCTGCCAGCGGTCCCACTGCCACACCGAGCCGTCCGGGCGCCGCACCAGGTAGCCGGCCGCGGCGCCCTCGGCGAACAGCGCGGACTTCTGCGCGATGTACGGGTTGATCCACACGCAGACCCGCAGGCCCTGCTCCTTCAGCCGCCGCAGCATGCCCTCCGGGTCGGGGAAGACCGCCGGATCCCAGACGAAGTCGGTCCACTGGTACTCGCGCATCCAGAAGCAGTCGAAGTGGAAGACGCTCAGCGGGATGTCGCGGTCCGCCATGCCCTGCACGAAACGGGTGACCGTCGCCTCGTCGTAGGAGGTGGTGAACGACGTCGACAGCCACAGCCCGAACGACCAGGCGGGCGGCAGCGCCGGGCGGCCGGTCAGGGCCGTGTAGCGGGCCAGGACCTGCTTGGGCTGCGGGCCGTGCACGACGAAGAACTCCAGCGACTGGTCCTCGACGCTGAACTGGACCTGCCCGACGGCCTCCGAGCCGACCTCGTAGCCGACCTTGCCGGGGTGGTTGACGAACACGCCGTATCCGCGGTTGGTCAGGTGGAACGGCACGTTCTTGTAGGCCTGTTCGCTGCTGGTGCCGCCGTCGGCCTGCCAGATGTCGACGGCCTGGCCGTTCCTGGTGAAGGCGGTGAAGCGCTCCCCCAGCCCGTACACCAGCTCACCGACGCCGAGGGCGAGTTGGCCGATCATGTAGTGCCGTCCGGCCGCGTCGGTGGCGAAGCCCAGGCCGCGTCCGCCGACCGACGTCAGGGTGCGGTCGCCGGAGCGGAACTCCATCCGCCACGGCCCCTCGGTGTCCACCCGCAGCGTCAGGTCCCCGCTGGACAGCTCGACGGTGCCGCCGTCCCGGGTCACCTTGGCCGGGCTGTCCGGCGCCTGGCGGAGCGCGAAGCGCGGACCGCGGTCCACCGCGCCGGCGTGATGGGTGAAGCGCACCCCGATGACGCCCTCGGCCGGCGACCAGCACTCCACCGTCAGCAGCGGGCTGTTGAGCGTGTCGCCGCGGTGGCGCACCTCCCGGACCGGCGTGTACAGCGTGATCCGGTCGTCCGCCACGGCGATGTCGGCGACCGACTTCGCGAAGTGGGCGGTCACCCCGTCCCGCATCAGCCAGTAGCCGTCGGTGAACTTCATCGAGATCCTGCCTTTTGTCGTGTCGGGGTCCCCGTACCGGAGGGAGCGGCCGCGCCGCCCGGGCCGGTGGCACCGGGCGGCGCGGATCCGGGTGCTAGCGGGTGAGCCGGACGGTGTGGAGGTCCGCGGGCCCGTCGAAGACCAGGTAGACGGTGTGCGTTCCGGTGCCCTGGATGCCGGACAGCGAGGTGCCCGCGGTGGTGTAGCGGTACCGGTCGCCGGTGGCGGGGATGGTCAGGGTGCCCAGGACCGGGCCGCTCGCCGGGTTGTCCAGCCGCACCGTCAGGTGGGCCGGGGCGCTGCCGGCGTTGGCGACCGTCGCGGTCAGCCCGTGGACGGCCGGGGAGAGCGCGGTGCCGGCGAACGAGATCCAGTCACCGGCCTTGCCGGCGGCCACCGAGGTGCCGTCGGTCTTGCTGAAGTCGGTCAGCGTGACGCCGGAGTAGTCGTCGAAGTCCTGGGCCTGGGTGGTGCGGGTCAGGTCGCGCGGGCCGATCGTCCGGCCGTGCACGGCCAGCGGCGCGGACAGCGCGATGTGGTCCGCGTCGCCGCCCACCATCAGCCGGTAGGTGCCCGACTCCACCACGTACCGGTCGTGGGTGACGTCCCAGAACCGCAGGTCGGCGGCGTTGAGTGTGATCCGGACCGTCCTGGTCCGATGGGGCGCGAGGGTGACCCGGGTGAAGCCGCGCAGCTGCTCGACCGGCTGCGCGGTGCGCGAGGCCTGCTCGTGGGTGTAGAGCTGGACGGTGTCGGTGCCGGTGCGCGATCCGGTGTTGGTGACGTCCACGCTGACCGTGACGCGGCCGTTCGCGCCGACGGCCGGGGAGGACAGCCGCATCCGGGAGTACCGGAAGGTGGTGTAGCTCAGCCCGTAGCCGAACGGGTAGAGCGGGGTGCCCCGGTAGTACTGGTACGTCATGCCGGACTTGGAGATGTCGTAGTCGAGCATGGACGGCAGGCCGCTGTCGGAGGCGTACCAGGTCTGGGTGAGCCGGCCGCTGGGGTCGTGGTCGCCGAAGAGGACGTCGGCGAGCGCGTGCCCGGTCTCCTGGCCGGCGTGGGTGGTGTGCACGATGGCCGGGACGTTGGCCTGCTCCCAGCCGATGGTGTCGGGGTAGCTGTTCTCCAGGACGACGATGGTGTGCGGGTTGGCCTTGGTGACCGCGCGGACCAGCGCCTCCTGGGCGTCCGGCAGCGCGGTGGAGGTGCGGTCGTCGGCCTCGCGGCCGTTGATGAACGGCATGCTGCCGACCACCACGACGGCCGCGTCGGCGCCCTTCGCGGCGGCCACCGCGTCCGCGACGCCGCTGCTCACCGTGGACCTGGTGAAGTGGGTGGCGGCGGCCGGGGTGGCCGCGCCGATGGTCACCGTCCCGTCCGGGCCGGCCACGGCGTACTTGTTCGGGCCGAACCAGGACTGGCTCGCGTCGTTGCCCGCGTACTGAAGGACGTAGCTGCCGTCGGGCTGGGCGTCGAGCTTGAGCTGCTGCTGGACGAACCATCCGTTGGGCTGGGTCTCGCTGTTCACCAGCGCCCGGTTGCCGCCCAGGGTGAGGTACTTGCCGTTGGCCGCGGCGCGCAGGGTCAGGATCCCGGAGCCCCAGTCGAAGACGTCGAAGGACTGGCCGGTGCCCGCGGTGGTGCCGCTCTCGGTGAGCGGGGCCCCGGCGGTGGCCGTGGACGCGGTCAGATACCTGCCGGTCTTCACGTCCCGCAGCGCGATACGGTCCACGCCCTCGCTGGAGCTGACCCGGCCACCCGATCCGAGGCGCTGGGTGATGCCCTGCAACGGGGTGACCTTGTAGGGCAGGGAGCCGGAGTACCAGTCGGTGTACAGGGTGTTCTCCAGCGGGCCGACCACCGCGACCTTCCTGTCGGCGGCGGCGTTCAGCGGCAGCGTTCCGCCGGAGTTCTTCAGCAGCACCATCTGCTCGTCGGCGGCCTGCCGGGCGAGCTGCCGGTGGGCGGGCGAGTCGATGACCGAGGGGGTGATGGCCGCGTACGGGTTGCGGCCTGGCGGGTCGAAGTCGCCGAGGCGGAAGCGGACCGACAGGATGTCGGACGCGGCACGGTCGATGTCGGCGGTCGTCAGCAGCCCCTGCTGTAGGGCGGCCTTGACGGCGTTTACGGTGATCGACGCGTTGGTGTCGTCGGTGGTGAAGCTGTCCATGCCGGCCTTGATCGCCGCGGCGTCGGCGGCGGCCTGGGTCGGGTAGTAGCCCTCGGAGCCGGTGAGGTTGTCGGGCGCTCCGGCGTCGGTGACGTTCATCAGCGTCCTGCCGGACCAGCCGCGCACGGTGGACCCGAGGTCCGGGCTGACCGTGTTGGGGCGGCCGTTGACCAGGTTGTAGGAGGCCATGACGCCGGTCGCGGCGTTCGCGCGCAGGGCCGGCTCGAACGCCTGCTGGTCGTAGTCGTGGAGGATCCGCGGCGGGACGACGGAGTCGGAGGTGTCCCGGTCCGTCTCGTTGTTGTAGGCCAGGTAGTGCTTGAGGGTGGGCGCGGCCTGCAGGTAGGTGGGGTTGTCGCCCTCGATGCCGCTGCCGTAGGCGGTGGAGATGCTCCCGGTCAGGTACGGGTCCTCGGAGTAGCCCTCCTCGTTGCGTCCCCAGCGCGGGTCGCGCAGCAGGTTGACCACCGGTGCCCACAGGTTCAGGCCCCACACGGTCGGGTTCTCCGCGTGGAAGCCGCGGGCCTCCTGGCCGACGGCGTTGCCCACCTGCTTGATCAGCGCCGGGTCCCAGGTGCTCGCCAGGCCGACGGCCTGCGGGAAGACGGTGCCGTTGGCGGTCACCACGGCGCCGTTGTTGTTGATGTCGGTCGACCAGGCGATGCCGTGCAGCGCCTCGGTGCCGGTCTTGAAGCTCGGGATGCCCAGCCGCGGGATGGCCGGCTCGTACTGGTGCAGCAGCGAGACCTTCTCATCGAGGGTCAGCCGGGACAGCAGGTCGCTGATGCGCACGGAGAGCGGCAGGCGCGGGTCGCGGAACGGGTACGGGGCGGCGCTGTCCGCGAGGGCGGTGCCGGGGACGGCGAGCGCCAGGCCCGTCACCAGGGCGAGCAGGATCCGCGGCCACCGGCGAGGTGATCTCCGGGATCGTCGGCGTGGGATCCCTCGGGCGTCGTGACGCGAGGCACCGGGCATGAAGCACCACCTCCGGGTCTGGGCCGCCAGGCCCTATTGAAGCGCTTCGAAATCCCCCACGCCGTGCCCTGGATGAGGGACGCGAAGACGGCGAGGACTATGGCAGTCGTCAGACGAACCGGTCAAGTAGGCGGCGCGAAGACCCTGGTGGGCAAGCAGAGTCGAAGCGCTTGAACTACCGGTCCGGACACCGCCGGACGCCTCCGCCCCGCGGCGCCCCCACGCTCCACCGCCACCGCTTTTCCCGCTCCGGGGGTTGTGCCACCCAGCGGCCTCTCCTATTCTCACCGCCCATCGATGCGCTTCGACAACAGGAGGAACACCCCGTGAGGATCACCGTCGGCCCGGCGGCGGGCACCCCCGCCCCGGCCGGCACCGCGCCCGACGTGCGACCCGGAAGATCGATGCGCTTCGACGACAGGAGGCCCGGCCCGTGGTGACCATCGCGGACGTGGCGTCCGACGCCGGCGTCTCGGCCAGCACCGTCTCCTATGTGCTCTCCGGCAAGCGGTCCATCTCGCCCGCCACCCGCCGGCGCGTGGAGAACAGCATCCGCAAGCTGGGCTACCACCCGCACGCCGGGGCCCGGGCGCTGGCCGGCAGCCGGGCGAACGTGCTGACGCTCGTCGTTCCGCTGCGGGCGGACCAGAACGTGCCGGTGGTCATGCAGTTCGTCGCCTCCGTAGTCACCGCCGCCCGCTCCCACGACCACGACGTGCTGCTGCTGACCAAGGACGAGGGGCCGGAGGGGCTGCGCCGGGTGGCCGCCTCCTCGATGACCGACGCGCTCATCGTGATGGACATCGAGGCGGCCGAACCGCGCGTCCCCGTGCTGCGGTCGCTGCGCCGGCCGGTGGTCCTGATCGGCGTCCCCGACGATCCCCACGAACTGACCTGCGTCGACCTGGACTTCGTCGCGGCCGGGTCGATGTGCGTGGCACATCTGGCCGATCTCGGGCACCGCCGCGTCGCGCTGGTCGGCCCGTCCCCGGCCGTCTACGCACGGGGCACCAGCTACGCCGGCCGTTTCCTGCGCGGATTCACCGCCACCGCGGAGCACCGCGGCCTGACGGCCGTCCCGGCCTCCTGCGCGCCGTCCTACGACGCGGTGCGCGCCTGCCTGGAGCAGGTGCTGCGGGACCAGCCGGACACCACCGCGCTGGTCGTCCACAACGAGGCGGTGCTGCCCGCCGTGCTCTCCGAACTGCAACAGCGCGGACTGCGCGTCCCGCGGGACATCTCGGTGGTCGCGGTCTGCCCGGACGACATGGCCGCCAACCAGGCGATCCCGCTCACCTCCGTCGCCATACCGGCCGGTGAACTGGGGCGCACCGCGGTCGAGATGGCGATGCGGCAGCTGAACGGCGAGACGCACCCGGAGGTCCGGCTGCTGTCCCCACGTCTGACCCCGCGGGCGAGCACCGCACCCCACACCACGCCGCACGGCATGGAGAACCGAGAACCGGCGGGACGCACGGGACGCGTCACCCGCGAACCATCACCGAGGCATGACGAGAAGGGAGAGGGCAGATGACCACATCCAGCCCCCGTCGAAGCAGGGCCGCCCGGCGCACCTACGCGGTCGCGGCCACGGTGGTCGCGGTGGCGCTGACCGCCGCCGGCTGCGGATCGGGCTCCGGCGGCGGCGCCCCGGGCAAGGCGGCGTCCTCGATCACCGAACTCGACTACTACACCGACGCGTCCGGCAGCGCCGCCTGGCAGAAGGTCCTCGACGGCTGCGCGCACAGCACCGGGGTGAAGATCGACCGGCAGAGCGTGCCGACCGACCAGCTCACCCAGAAGGTCCTCCAGGGTGCCGCCTCCCACACCATGCCCGACCTGGTGTTCACCGACAATCCGACGCTCCAGCAGATCGCCGGCACCGGCGCTCTGACCCCGCTGTCCGACTACGGCATATCCACCGCCGGCTACTACCAGGGCATCGTGCAGGCCGGCACCTACCACGGCCAGGTCTACGGTCTGGCACCCGGCGTCAACGGCCTGGCCCTGATCTACAACAAGGACCTGCTCAGCGCCGCGGGCCTGACCCCGCCCACCACCTGGGCGGAGCTGAAGGCCGACGCGGCCAAGCTCACCAAGGGCTCGGTGCGCGGCCTGGCGTTCTCCGCGATCAACTCCGAGGAGGGCACCTGGCAGTTCCTGCCGTTCTTCTGGAGCAACGGCGCCGACCTGTCCAAGCTGGACTCCCCGCAGGCGGCGGCCGCGCTCGGCTATGTGGCCGGCCTGGTCTCCTCCGGTTCGGCGTCGAAGTCGGTGGTCAACTGGAACCAGAACGACGTCTCCGACCAGTTCGTCTCCGGCAACGCGGCCATGATGATCAACGGCTCCTGGACGCTGCCCACCCTGGACCAGGACAAGAAGCTGCACTACGGCGTGGTCCCCATCCCCACCCCGCAGGCCGGAGGCCACCCGGTGGTCGCCCTCGGCGGTGAGGTCGGCGCCGTCCCGGCGACCGGCGGCGCCACGCAGCAGGCCGCCGGCAAGGTCCTGTCCTGCGTCCTGTCCGAGAACACCATGATGCAGTGGGACGCCGCGCACGCCTACATCCCCACCCGGCAGAGCACGGCGCAGAAGTTCGCGCAGAAGTACCCGGCCCTGCAGTCGTTCGTGACCGAGGTGCAGACCGCCCGCTCCCGCACCGCGCAGTTGGGCACCGCCTACCCGAAGGTGTCCACCGCGCTGGCCACCGCCCTCCAGGCCGCGCTGACCGGCCAGCAGTCCCCGCAGGCGGCGCTGGGCCAGGCACAGAAGTCGGCGGGCGCGTCCTGATGCTCGCCGCGACCGTGCGCAAGACCGCCGCCGGGCGGGCCCGGCCCGCCCGGCGCGGCATACGGGGGCAGCGGTGGGCGGCGTGGGGGTTCCTCGCCCCCGCGCTCGTCTACGTGGCGCTGTTCTTCGGCTATCCGCTGGTGAGCAACCTGTCGATGGGCTCGCGGAACTACACCGTCGCCTCGTTCTACACCGGGCAGGCGCCGTTCACCGGCCTGCACAACTACCTCACCGTCCTCCACGACCCGCTGTTCGGGACGGCGGTGTGGAACACCGTGCTGTTCACGGTCGGCTCGATCGCGTTCCAGTTCGCGATCGGGCTCGGCCTGGCGGTGTTCTTCAACGGCCGGTTCCTCGGCAGCACGCTGCTGCGCTCCCTGCTGCTGCTGCCCTGGCTGCTGCCGCTGGTCGTCAGCGGAGCGGTGTGGCGGTGGATGTTCGACCTGGACCACGGCGTCATCAACACCATGCTGCGCGCGCTGCACCTGGCCGGCGGTCCCGTCCCGTGGCTGACCAGCCCCCAGTGGGCGCTGCCCGCCGTGATCGTCACCAACATCTGGATCGGCATCCCGTTCAACCTGGTCATCCTGCACGGCGGGCTGCGCGCGATCCCGGACGTCCTCTACGAGGCCGCCGCCCTGGACGGCGCCGGGCCCTGGCAGCGCTTCCGGCACATCACCTGGCCGCTGCTGCGCCCGGTCACCGGGGTCGTCCTGATGCTCGGCCTGGTGTACACCATCAAGGTGTTCGACGTGATCATGGTGGTCACCCGCGGCGGCCCCGCCAACGCCAGCCAGACGCTGACCACCTGGTCGTACAACCTGTCGTTCCAGCAGTTCCAGTTCGGGCAGGGCGCCGCGGTCGGCAACATCCTGATCGCGGCCACCACCGTCTTCGGGCTGCTCTACCTGCGTTCGGCACGCGGCACCCTCGCGGAGACAGCCCCATGACCCCTCACCACGCCGGCGCCCGTCAGGCGGCGCGCACCACCGCCGGGATCCTCATCGTGGCGGTGCTCCTCTTCCCCCTGTACTGGATGGTCAACGCGTCGCTGCAGCCCAGTGGCGCCCTGCTGCGGCCCTCCCCCGCCTGGTTCCCGCTGCACGCCACCTTCACCGGGTACCGCGAGGCGTTCGCCAGCCAGACCGGCCATCTGACGACGAGTCTGGTCGTGGCGCTGGGTGCGGTGGCCGTCTCCCTCGTCATCGCGCTGCCGGCCGCCTACGCCCTGGCCCAGCTGACCGTCCCCGGGAATCTGATCATCGTCTTCGTGCTGCTGATCGTGCAGATGATCCCCGGGATCGTGATGGCGAACGCGCTCTACACCATCTTCAGCAAGCTGAGCCTGATCGACACCTATCCCGGGCTGATCCTGGCCGACTGCACCGCCACCATCCCGTTCGCCACCCTCATCCTGCGCGCCTTCATGACCTCCATCCCCAGGGAGCTCTCCGAGGCGGCCCGGGTCGACGGCGCGGGGTACTGGCGGACCTTCCGGTCGGTGATCGTCCCCGTCAGCCGCAACGCCATGGTCACCGCGGGGCTGTTCTCGTTCCTGTTCGCCTGGGCGGACTTCCTCTTCGCGGTCACCATGACCACCGGGCAGAAGATCGAGCCGGTCACCGTCGGCATCTACCGGTTCGTCGGCAACCAGACCGCGGACTGGAACGGCATCATGGCCACCGCCGTCCTGGCGTCCATCCCGGCGGCGATCCTGCTCGTCGTCGCGCAGCGCTACGTCACCGCGGGCATCGCCGGCACCGGCCTGAAGGAGTGAGGGGCGGGTGGCCCCGGAAGCCGTGCCCGCGGCCGTCCTGGGCCCGTCGTCGACGCCCGCTCCGCCGTGTCGGGGCCGCCGGCGGCCGCGCCACGGTGGGAGAATGCGGGTCTCGCACGCGTCGCCTGGGGGATGCGCCGATGAAGGTCGGGACGGCACGTGCCGCCGCGGTCCGCTGGGTCGCCGGGCACGCCCGGGCCGACACGGACTTCCGGGGCGCCTACTTCGGCGGCTCGGCCGTGGGACTGCCGGACGACGCCGAACTGCCGCCGTCCTCCGACCTCGACGTCTTCCTCGTCACCGCCGCCGACGTCCCGCCGGTCAAGCCGGGAAAGTTCCGCTACCGGGGCGCCCTGCTGGAGGTGAGCCACGTGCCCTGGGCGGAACTCGCGTCCGCCGAAGGCGTCCTGACGTCCTATCACCTGGCGGGATGCTTCCGCACCGACACGGTCATCGCCGACCCCACCGGCCGGCTGCGTGAGCTGCACGCGTGGATCGCGCCCCGGTTCGCCGCCCGGCCGTGGGTCCGCCGCAGGTGCCGGGACGCCCGCCGCAGGATCGAGACCCGCCTCGCGGCGATCGACACCTCGGCACCGTTCCACGAGCAGGTGAACGCCTGGCTGTTCCCCACCGGCGTGACCTGTCATGTGCTGCTCGTCGCCGCCCTGCGCAACCCCACCATCCGCCTGCGCTACCCGGCCGCCCGCCGGGTCCTCGCCGACCACGGGCACCGCGACGCGTACCCGGAACTCCTCGGACTCCTCGGCTGCGCGGACCTGCCCGACCACCGCGTCCGGCATCATCTGGGCGAGCTCGCCGCGACGTTCGACGCCACCGTCCGGGTCGCGAGGACCCCGTTCCCCTTCAGCGGCGACATCTCCCCCGCCGCGCGGCCGATCGCCATCGACGGAAGCCGGACGCTCATCGACCGCGGCGACCACCGCGAGGCGGTCTTCTGGATCATCGCGACCTTCGCCCGCTGTCACACCATCCTGGCCGCGGACGCCCCCGAACTGCACCAGGCCCTCGCTCCGGCGTTCCGGGAGGCCGTCGCGGACCTGGGCCTGACCTCCGGCGCGGATCTCCTCGACCGCGCCGCCGCGGTGATCCGGTACCTGCCCCGGCTCTGGCGGATCACCGAGGACGTCCTGGCCGCCAACCCGGACATCACCGACTGACGGCGGCACGGCACCGCCGCCTATCCGGCCGGAAGGCGACGCATCGGAACACCCGCTGTGTTCCGGTGTCTTGACGCCGCGTCGCCTTCTGCCGAATGCTGGCAGCCGAGCGGCTATGGGAGCGCTCCCATACGCCGTCCCGTGCTTCAGCAGTCCGGACGTGCACCTTCCCCACACCGCCGGGTGACCGGCGATCCGCCGTCAAGGAGAGTCGACATGCGCGTGACGGGACGACGAAGGAACGGCCGCCTGCGTGCGCTGGCGCTGGTGGTGCCGATGGTCGCGCTGGCGGGGACCGCCCCGGCGTGGAGCGCCGCCCCGCAGGCCGTCCCCGGCGCCCGGGCCGCCACGGTCGCCGGCGCCGTCAGCGTGGACGCCGGACGGCGGCTGGCGACGGTCCCGGCCACGGCCATCGGCCTCAACGCCTCCACCTACGACGGCCGGCTCACCGACGCGGCCGTCCCGGGCCTGGTCAGATCCGCCGGGGTCACCGTGGTCCGCTTCCCCGGCGGCACCTCGTCCGACGCGTACGACTGGAAGACCAACACCGACGTGCTCAGCGGCCAGCAGCAGGCCACCAGCTTCGACCAGTTCATGTCGGTCGTGCGACGCACCGGCGCCCAGCCGATGATCACCGTGAACTACGGGACCGGCGACACGGCCGGCAGGCGCGAGTCCCCGCAGGAGACCGGCCCCCAGCTGGCCGCGGACTGGGTCCGCTACGCCAACGTCCAGCACCACTACGGCATCAGGTACTGGGAGATCGGCAACGAGGTCTACGGCAACGGCACCTACACCGCCTCCTGGGAACCGGACGACCACTGCGGTGACGGCACGATCCCGCCCACCTCCCAGCCGGACAACTGCGGCCCGGCCGTCTACGCGAGCGACGCCGCCCGGTACATCGCCGCGATGAAGGCCGTGGACCCCACCATCTCCGTCGGCGTCGTCCTGACCGCCCCGGGCAACTGGCCCGACGGCCAGACCGCCCCCGGCAGCCCCCAGCCGTGGAACCAGACCGTGCTGTCGGCGCTGGGCGGCACCATCGGCTTCGCCGACGTCCACTGGTATCCGCAGAACCCGAGCACCGTCACCCCGCCCGGGCCGTCCGACGCCGGGCTGCTCTCGGCCACCGCGCAGATCCCCGGCATGGCGTCCACGCTCCGCTCCGAACTCGGCCAGTACACCGGGGACTCCCACATCCCCGTGATGCTCACCGAGACCAACTCGGTCTCCTCCAACCCCGGCAAGCAGACCCTGGGCATCGTCAACGCCCTCTACCTGATCCAGGACTACACCGGCTGGATCGCGGAGGGCGCGTCCAACGTCGACTGGTGGCAACTGCACAACGGCATGGTCACCAGTGGCGACAACGGCTCCTCGCTGTACGGCACGGCGAACTACGGCGACTACGGCATCCTGTCCGACGCCACCTGCGGAACCGTCAACGGCAGCCAGGTCTGCGAACCCGCCGCGGACACCCCGTTCCCCTCCTACTACGGGCTGAAGCTGCTCGGCCGCTTCCTGCGCCCCGGCGACACCCTGGTCTCCACCACCTCCAGCCAGTCCGGTGTCCAGTCCTACGCGGCGAGCGCGCCCGACGGCACGCTGCGCGTCATGCTGGTCAACGACGATCCGGGCACCACCTACAGCGTCAGCCTCGGCTACTCCGGCTTCACTCCGCAGCCGGGCGCCGCGCCGGTCGTCTCGCTGACCGCGCCCGGCTCGTCCCTCACCACCGGCCAGGGCAGCGCCACCCGCGAGACCCTGCCGCCGTACTCGGCGACCCTGCTCACCCTGCGGCCCGCCACCTCCTGAACCGCCGTCGGGCACGCTCCATGGACGCCTCCGCCGGCGCGACGGGAACCGGCCCTCCCGCCGGCGGAGGCAGCACCACATCCCCCGCGACGCACTTGGAGCTCCGAACAGAACGAGCGCCCGGCCCGCGACGCCTGGCACCGCACCTCGCCGCGTTGCCGGTTCATCCGAGTACGTCCAGTACGAGGACGGACCGGCGCCTTGCGATCCACGGCACCGGACGCCGCGGTCTGATCGACCGCCCATTTCTGTTCGGAGCTCTTATGCTTCATGCCCAACGCCCGCCACCCACAAGGGAGTCGGCCCATGCCCAGCAGCAGACGACGGCCGTTCCCGGCCCGCATCCGGTCCGGCGCCACACCACCGGGACCACACCGCCGAGCGATCCGGCTGCTCGCCGCGGGCGCCGCCCTCCTCCTCGCCCTCGCGCCCGGTCAGCTCGGCGCCACCGCGCAGGCCGCCCCCGCGCTCGTCCCCGATCCGACGGCCCTGGTCGATCCCTTCATCGGTACAGGGGTCAACGCCGACCTCACCATGGGCGACACCTTCCCCGGCGCGGACGTCCCGCACGGCATGATCCAGTGGAGCCCGGACACCACCTCACGCCCCAAGGGCGGCGGCTACGCCTACGCCGACACCGCGATCAGCGGCTTCAGCCTCACCCATGTCTCCGGAGTCGGGTGCGACGCCGCCGGAGACGTGCCGATCCTGCCCACCACGGGCGCCATCGGCAGCGATCCCGGCTCGGCCACCGCCTCCTTCTCGCACAGCGCGGAGAGCGCCACCCCCGGGTCCTACTCCGTGACGCTCGGCAACGGCACCGCCGTCGATCTGGCCACCACCACCCGCGCGGGGATCGGCCGGTTCACCTTCCCCGCCACGACATCGGCGAACCTGCTGTTCAAGCTGGACGACGCGCAGACCCCGTACGCCGCCTCCGCCCTGAACGTCACCGGGGACCGCGAACTGACCGGATCGGTCACCACCACGGGCTTCTGCGAGGCGACGAACCCCTTCACCCTGCACTTCGCGATCAGCTTCGACCATCCGTTCACCACCACCGGCACCTACGGCAGCACCGCGGCCGGGCCGGGCGGCGCCTACGCCACGTTCGACACCACCGCCGCGCGGACGGTGACCGCGCGCGTCGGCATCTCCTACACCTCGGTGGCCGAAGCCGTGGCCAACCGGGACGCCGAAGTCGGTGGGGCCACGTTCGACCAGGTCAAGGCCGCCGCGCAGGCCGCCTGGAGCGCGCAGCTGGACCGCGTCAGGATCGGCGGCGGCGCCCCGGACCGGCAGACCGTCTTCTACACCGCCCTCTACCACGCCTCGCTCTTCCCGATGGTCTTCAGCGACGCCGACCGCTCCTACCGCGGCTTCGACGGCGCCGTGCACACCGTCGCCGGCGGTCACACCGCCCAGTACGCCGACTTCTCCAACTGGGACATCTACCGCTCACAGGCCCAGCTGACCGCGCTCACCGACCCCGCGGCCGCCTCCGACATGGCGCAGTCCATCGTCGAGGACTACCGTCAGGGCGGCTCGCTGACCAAGTGGGGCATGAACGACGGCGAAACGCACATCATGGTCGGTGATCCCGGCGTGCCGGTGCTGGCCGACTACCGCGCCTTCGGCGCCACCGGATTCGACACCTCCACGGCCCTCGCCGCGATGGTCCGGGAGCAGACCACCGACACCGACGTCACCCCGGGCGTCACCTACCTGGACACCTTCGGCTACCTGCCGACCAACAGCGCCTACGGCTGCTGCCACGAGTACGCCACCACCTCCACCCAACTGGAGTACGACACCGCCGACTTCGCGCTCTCCGCGTTCGCCGGCGCGCTCGGCGACACCGCCGACCAGGCGAGGTTCCGGGACCGCGCCCAGGACTGGGAGAACATCTTCAACACCTCCAGCGGCTACATCCAGCCGCGCCACTCCAACGGCCGCTGGATGGACGGATTCGCCCCCACGCTGATCACCGGCACGTCCACCAACGACTTCGCCGAGGGCGACGCCTTCACCTACACGCCGATGGTCCCGTTCGACATCGCCAGGCTGGCGACCCTGGAGGGCGGTGACGCGGCGCTGGGGAGCTACCTGGACCGTGTGCTCAGCGGCTACCAGGGCCTCGCCTCCCTCGTCGGCACCCAGGCCAACCTGGGCAACGAGCCGAGCTTCGAACTGCCCTGGGAGTACGACTGGATCGGCCGGCCGTACCGGACGCAGGGTACGGTCCGCGCCGTCGAGGACCAGCTGTGGTCCGACACCCCGGCCGGGCTGCCCGGCAACGACGACCTCGGCGAGACGAGTTCCTGGTATGTGTGGGCGGCGCTCGGCATGTACCCGGAGACCCCGGGCACCGCGGACCTCGCCCTGGCCAGTCCGCTCTTCCCGTACGCGGTGGTCTCGTCGGGCGGCGGGCGGACGCTGACGGTGAACGCCCCGGCCGCCGCGGACGGCTCGCCCTACGTCCAGGCGCTCACCGTGAACGGCAGCCCCTCCGAGCTCGCCTATCTGCCCGCCGCCGACGTCGCCTCGGGAGCCGTGCTGGACTTCACCCTCGGCAGCTCGCCGGACACCGGCTGGGCCTCCGCCGCCGCAGACGCCCCGCCCTCCTACGACGGCACCCCCGGCACCGGCGTCGCCCAGCCCGCCGGGGCCGTCACCGAGACGGCGACCGGGCGGTGCCTCGACGACGCCGGGGCCGGTACGGCCGACGGCAACCCCGTCCAGGTCCACGACTGCAACGGCACCGCGGCCCAGACCTGGAAGGTCGTCCCGGACCACACCCTCCAGGTCTTCGGCGACTGCCTCGACGTCACCGGTGGTGCCACAACCGACGGCACCCCGCTGCAACTGCACACCTGCAACGGCACCGCGGCCCAGCAGTGGCGGCCCGGTTCCTCGGGCGAACTGGTCAATCCGGCCTCGGGCCGGTGCCTGACGGATCCCGCCCCGGGCGCGTCCGGCAGCACCCGGCTGGTGATCGCCGCCTGCACGGGGTCGGCCGGACAGCGCTGGACGCCGCCGGCCGGCTCCTGAGAGCTCCTGACAGAGTGGGTCGTCAGGCCAGCTTCTTCAGCAGTTCGGCGGCGAGCGGCGCGGAGGACGCCGGGTTCTGGCCGGTCACCAGGGTGCGGTCGACGACGACGTGCGGGGCCCACGGCTCGCCCTCCTGGAAGTCCGCGCCCGCCGCGGTGAGACGGTCCTGGAGCAGCCAGGCGGCCTTGTCGGCGAATCCCGCCTGCGTCTCCTCGGCGTTGGTGAACCCGGTCAGCCGGTAGCCGGCGAACGCGTTCGAGCCGTCCGGCCCGGTGGCCGCCAGCAGCGCGGCCGGCGCGTGGCAGACGATGCCGAGCGGCGTGCCCTTCTCCAGGGCGCGCGTCAGCAGGCGGCCGGAGTCGGCGTTGACGGCGAGGTCCTCCATCGGGCCGTGGCCGCCGGGGTAGAACACCGCGGCGTAGTCGTCGAGGTTCACGTCCTCCAGGCGGATCGGCGTCCTCAGCTCGGTGAAGGAGGCGAGGATCCGCTCGATCCGGTCGGCGTTCTCCTGCCCGCCGTTGACCTCGGCCGCCAGGCTCGCCTTGTCGACGGCCGGCACGACGCCGCCGGGGGTGGCGACGACGACCTCGTGGCCCGCGGCCTTGAACGCCTCGTAGGGCGCGGCGGCCTCCTCGGCCCAGAAGCCGGTGGCGTGCCGGGTGCCGTCGGCCAGCGTCCAGTGGTCGACGCCGGTCATCACGAAAAGGATGGTCGACATGGTGCCTCTCTCCCGGGGATGCGGACCCGACGGGTCCGGACGGTGGTTTCCGGTCGCGCACCGGGATGTCCCCGCGCGGCCCGGCGCGCCGGGTGCGGATCTCGGTGCGGCGTTGTCGACGGTAGGCCCAGCGCTGACCGGCCATCCAATGGGTGATCCCATGCCAGCCATTGGATTTCCTATGGCAGCGCGGGAATACGCAGACGGCGGGGGCGCGCCGTTCCGCGGCCGCCGGCATCCGCTCCGCCCGGGGGAATGAGCGCCGACGGCACCGGGGTTGCAGACGGGTGCGACGCACCGGTCGCAGCGGATTCAGGAGGAACCCCATGAAGATCGGCATCATCGGCGCGGGCAACATCGGCGGCAACCTCACACGGCGGCTCACCGCGCTCGGGCACGAGGTGTCCGTGGCCAACTCGCGCGGGCCGCACACCCTGACGGCGTTCGCGGCGGAGACCGGCGCCACCCCGGTACGGGTCGAGGAGGCGGCGCGCGGCGCCCGGGTCGTGGTCGTCACCATTCCGCTCAAGAACGTCCCGGATCTGCCATCCGGCCTGTTCGACGAGGCCGCGGACGGCGTCGTGGTGATCGACACCGGCAACTACTACCCCCGGGAGCGGGACGGGCGGATCGCCGCCATCGAGGACGGGCTCCCCGAGAGCCGCTGGACCGAGCGGCACCTCGGCCACCCGGTGGTCAAGGCGTTCAACGGCACCTACGCCCAGGACATCCTCGACCGGCCGCGCCCCCAGGGCGACCCGGAACGCATCGCGCTGCCGGTGGCCGGCGACGACGAGGCCGCCAAGAAGATCGTGCGCGATCTGATCGACGAGCTGGGCTTCGACACGGTGGACGCCGGCGGCCTGGACGACTCCTGGCGCCAGCAGCCCGACACCCCCGTCTACGGCCTGCGCGGCGGCGTCGAGGAGGTCACCCGGGCCCTGGCCGCGGCGTCCCCCGAGCGCCCCGAGGCGTTCCGGGCGTAGCGGCCCGGCCCGGCGGCACACCCGGGCCATGGGGAGCGGATAGGGTCCGCGGTGTGAGGCATACGGATTCCGATGGCGGATCCGCGGCGCCGTGGCCGGGCGGGACGGCGCACCAGCCGGATCTGAATCTGCTGCGCACCTTCCTGGCGGTGTACCGGTCCGGTTCCTTCACCGCGGCCGCGCAGGTGCTCGGGCTCTCCCAGCCGACGGTGACCACGCAGATCCGCGCCCTGGAACGGCGGCGGGGACGCGAGCTGTTCGAACGGCTGCCGCGGGGTGTGGCGCCCACCCCCGTGGCGGACGAGCTCGCGTCCCGCGTCGCCCCGCCGCTCGACGCGCTGGCGGCTGTCGCCGGTCCCGGCGGCGCCGAGGGCGACGGCGCGGAACCCGTCCATCTCGCGGGCCCCGCCGAACTGCTGTGCGCCCGCGTGCTGCCCAGCCTCGCGCCGCTGGTCGCCGAGGGGGTGCGGCTCCGCGTGGCGATGGGCCTGACCGACCCGCTGCTGGAGGAGTTGCGGGCCGGACGTCACGACCTGGTCATCGCCACCGTCCGCCCCCGGGGGCGGACCCTTGCCGCGGTACCCCTGGTGGACGAGGAGTTCGTCCTCGTCGCGGCTCCCTCCTGGGCCGTCCGGCTGCGGGACCGGCTTGCCGCCGAGGGCCCGGCCGCGCTGCACGGGGTACCGCTCGTCACGTACGCCGAGGACCTGCCCATCGCCCGCCGCTACTGGCGCCATGTCTTCGGCAGGCGCCTGACCTGCCCGGCCGCGGTGACCGTCCCCGATCTGCGCGGCGTCCTGGCGGCGGTGGTGGCGGGCGCCGGCTTCACCGTGCTGCCGCGCTACCTCTGCCTCGACGAGCTCGCCTCGGGCGCCCTCGTCCTGCTCCACGAGCCGGACGACCCGCCGATCAACACCGGCTATCTCGTCCAGCGCCCCGGCATCCCCGCGAGCCCGCAGGTCACCCGGGTCCGCGACCACCTGCTCCGGGCGGGGCGCACCTGGTGAGACGCCGGCGGCCTTCCCCTGCCGGCTCAGCGCCGGTCCGTTGCCCGCGGGTGCCCGGTGCCGGCGAAGGTGATCCAACGGGTGTCCGCGGCGGTGTCCAGCAGGTACCAGACGCGGCCGGCGCCGGTCACCTCGATCTGCCACTGCTCGCACGTCCGTCCGCGGTGAGTGCCGTGCGCCAGACCGCCCTTGAGCCGGTGGTGCCGGGGCGTCTCGGTGGGCGGCCTGGGGTTGGTGCGCATGGTCATCCAGGCGCGGTAGGTGTTCTCGCGGGCCTGTTGGGCAAGGCACTCCCCGCCCTTGGCCGATGCCGCGTCGGCGAAGCGGACTTCCCGGTGGCCGTCCGGTGCCGGTGGCGCGACGCGGTCGCCGCGCCCCGCCGTCATGCGGTGCCCCGCGGATCGGGTACCGGGCCGTAGTCCTCGCCGTGGTCCCTGGTGAGCGCGGCCAGCAGTTCGGGGTCGGAGTAGACCTCGGCCGTGTGCTGCCAGGCGATGAGCAACCGGGCGACGGACGCGCTGTTGCCGAGCGAGTCGGCGGCACGCATGGTGTCGACCAGTTCGACGGCGAAAGCGTGGAGATCGGACTCCGGCAGGAACCGGACCCAGGGGAAGGCGTCCGGCAGTATGTCGAGGAGCAACTCCGTGCTCCCGGGCTCCCGGCGCGCCATCGCGGCCAGCATCCGGGTGGCGGCCGACACCACCGTCTGGTCCTGCTCGGCCCGCGCCGCGGTGGTGAGGACCAGGTCCTCACCGTCTCTGCGGTGCAGGAGCAGTCTCGGCGATTCCTGGAGCCGGGCAAGCGTCTGCTTGTTCTTGTTCACCAGTTCGGAGAAGTTCACGGCCGCGTTCTCGGTACCCATGACTTTGAAACTACTTCGAAACTCACCCGAGCGCCATCGCCCGAAAGAGTGCCCGTGGCGCCCCGGTCAGTACCGGATCTCGACGCGGCGCCCCTCCGCGTCGAGATGGGGCTCCGCGGGGATCCGCTCCGCGGTGCCGAGCGCGATCCGGTGCGCGGACCAGGCCGAGACCGCGGCGTCGAGGACGTCGTCCGCGGGGACCCCGTCGGCCTCGCCCAGTGCGTCCGGGAGCACGATCCCGGCCCCGGCCAGCAGGGCGCGGCGCAGGTGCTGGCCTCGCCAGGTCTTCTTGGGGTAGGGCGGCGGCGCTCCGCCGGCCAGCGCGCGGAAGGACACCTCGGGGTGCACCTCGTGGATGCGCTCGTCCGCGAGCCAGCAGGCCCGCGCCTCGCGCAGCTTCGGCTCCAGGGCCCACGCCTGACGGCTCAGCCCGCTGCCGGTGAGCACCCGGCACCGGTCGGCGGCCGTCGCGTAGTCCCCGTCCGCCTCCTCCCACGCCGCTCGCGGCGCCACCAGGAACACGCTGCTGCGCCGCGCCCCGAGCAGGGCCCTGGCCGCGAGATCGGCCGCGCGCCAGCCCCTCTCGACCAGGCCCAGCGGCATGTCCACCGCGATGGCCTCCGCCCCGGCGGCACGCCCGATCAACCCGCGGAGCTCGACGTCCACCAGGCTGCCCGCGTAGGCGCCGTCCGTGAGCCTGATGCCCACCCAGCCCTGCTTGCCGCAGGCGTCGACCCCCAGGACGTCCATGGTCCGCCTCTCCCCCGCCCGCTCCGAGGCGAAACGCGGTGCCGCGGCACCCCGCGCCGTCAGGCAGGCACCCGTTCTCCGCCGTCCTGTTCGCCGCCCGGGACGAGCACGTCCGGTGCGCGGCCCGGGCCGTCGCCGCGCAGGGTGGCGGCCACCGCGGTGCCCGCCGCGGCGAGCAGGGCGCAGCAGGCCCAGACCGTGAGGTAGGCCGTCTCGGAGGCGACGTGCGGCCGCAGCAGCAGGGTGTCCAGGAGGGCCGCGCCGAGTGCGCCGGTGGCCGCGCCGGCCAGCGTCTTGAGGGTGTTGTAGACGCCGGTGCCGATGCCGGTCTGGTGGGGCGGGAGCCGGTGCATCAGGAGGTTGGGCAGCAGGCTCAGCCCGACGCCCGCGCCGAACCCGGTCACCGCGCCGGGGACGGCGAAGGCGAGCACCGACCCGTGGGCCAGCGCGATCGAGGTGTATCCGGCCGCGGCGAGCGCGAACGCGCCGGTCAGGGTCGCACGCGGGCCGAACCGGCGGCCGAGCCGGTCGGCGGTGACCGCCCCGGCCATGGCGGCCAGTACCGAGGGGAGGGTGAGCAGGCCGAGCAGTTGCGGGTCGGCGCCGAGTCCGTAGCCGTTCGCGGCGGGCGACGACGCCTCGAAGGCGAGGTTCGGCGCCTGGGAGCCGTACAGGACGCAGCCGAGCAGGAAGCTCAGCGCGAACACCGGAGCGGTGGCCCGGCCGGCCAGCAGCCGGATGTCGATCATCGGGGCGCCGGTGCGCCGTTCCTGCCGGACGAAGAGCGCCACGAGCACGGCACCGGCGGCGAGCAGGCCGGCGGTGCCCGGCCCGCCGATCCGGCCGGTGCCGCTGAACCCGGTGAACAGCAGCAGCAGTCCGAGGGAGAGCAGGGACGCGCCGGCCCAGTCCATCCGGCCCGCGGCCCGGGCCTGCGACTCGGGGATCCAGCGGCCGGCCACCAGCAGGGCGAGCGCGGGCAGGGCCGCCATTCCCCACAGGGTGGGCCGCAGCATCGCCGGGTCGCGGGCCAGGGTGCCCGCGACGACGGCACCGGCCACGCTGCCCAGGGTGAGCGACCCCACCAGCAGCCCGACCGCGCGGCCGCCGCGATCCGCGCCGATCCGGTCGCGCAGGATGGCGAACTCCAGCGGCAGCCAGCAGCTGAGGAAGCCGCACAGCGCCCGCCCGGCCAGCAACAGCCCCAGGGAGGGCGCCAGGGCGGTCACCGCGTTCCCGAGCAGGCACAGGGCCGCGGTCGCGCGCAGCAGCCGCCGGTGCCCGTGCAGGTCCCCGAGCCGGGAGGTCAGCGGCACCGCCACCCCGGAGACCAGGAACTCCAGGCCGGTGACCAGCGCCTGGTCGCCGGCTCCGGCGTGCAGGACGCCGGCGAGCGGCGGCAGCAGGATGGGGAAGGCGCCCTGGAGCATGCCGCTGGCGAACTCGACCAGGACCAGCAGGACGACGACGGGACCAGGCATGGCACATCCGGGGTGGAGGGGACGCGGGGGTGGACCGGGTGGCCGCAAGGATGGCTAACCTGGGAGCCGGCCGGCCCCCGGCGCACGGATCGGCATCCGTCTCCACCCCGCGTGCAAGGATCGGCCATGATCGACGAACTGGACCTGGCCCTGGTCGACGCGCTGCGGGTCGATCCCCGCGCGCCCTGGTCGAAGCTGGCCGGGCCACTGGGCGTCGATCCGGCCACCCTGTCCCGGCGCTGGGCGCGGCTGTCCGCCAACGGCGATGCCTGGGTGGCCTGTTACCCGTCCGCGGACCGGCTCGGGTACGGGCTGACCGCGCTCGTCGAGGTGGAGTGCCGCTCCGGTGACGTGGCGGCGGCCGCCGCGACCCTGGCCCGCGATCCGCAGGCGGCGAGCATCGACGTGGTCAGCGGCCGGGCCGACCTGCTGGTGACGGTCGCCGGACTGGATCCGGCGCAGGTGAGCCGCTACGTCATGGAACGGGTGAGCGCGGTGCCCGGCGTGCTGCGCACCCGTACCGCGCTGGTCGAACGGACCGTCCGCGAGGGCAGCCACTGGAGCGACGGCGCCCTGGACGCGGCTCAGCGCGCGGCCATCGCCGCCGGGCTGCCGGCGGGCGGCGCCGGCCGGCCGCCGGGCCGCGGCCCGCTGGACGACCTGGAGCTGTCCAAGGCGCTGGGCGCCGACGGCCGCATGTCCTACGCGGAGCTGGCGCAGCGGACCGGCCTGCCGGCGACGACCGTGCGCCGGCGGCTGACCGAACTGCGCGACTCGGGGCGGCTGGTGCTGCGCTGCGACGCCTCCCCGCGGCTGGTGGGCCACCCGGTCGGCACCCTGCTGTGGCTGGACCTGCCGGCCGACCGGCTCCCGGCGGCGGCTCGCTGGCTGAGCGAGCGCCCGCACACCCGGATGTGCGCGCTGACCGTCGGGGAGGCCAACCTCGCCGCCTACCTGGTGACCCACCGGCTCAGCGGGGTGCGGCTGCTGGAGGCCGAGTTGGGCCGCCGGTTCCCGGAAACCCGGGTGCTGGGACGCCGGTTGACCCTGCGCACCGTCAAACTCGTCGGCCGGCTGCTGGACGGCGAGGGCCGGGTGGCGGGCTATGTGCCGATCGACCCGCGGGTGCCCTGGCCCTCACCCGCCGCGCCGTGACCGGGGCGGGCCTCAGCCGCGCTCGAGCCGGCCGATCGCCAGGGCGGCCAGCAGCGCCGCGGCGTCGCCGAGCACCCCGTCGTCGAAGACGGCCTGCGGTGAGTGGTTGTACGGGGAGGTGGCCGGGTCCCGGCCGGGCGGGCAGGCGCCCAGCATCAGATAGGCGGACGGCACCAGCTCGCCGATCATGCCGAAGTCCTCCGAGCCCGTGATGGGGTTCGGCAGTTCCACGAACCGCCCGTCCCCGAGCAGTTCGCGCACCGTCCGGACGGCGAACGCGGCCTCCTGCGGGTCGTTGACCGTGACCGGGTAGCCCGGCTCGAACCGCGCGTCCACCTCCAGCCCGTGCGCGGCGGCGACACCGCGCACCACGCGCAGCGCCTCATCGCGCACCAGGTCCCTGGCCTGCGGTGAGAACGAGCGGATGGTGGCCGCGAAGTCCGCCTGCTCGGGTATGACGTTCTCGGCGCTGCCGGCGTGCAGGCTGCCCACCGTCAGCACGACGGGATCGAAGACGTCGAACCGTCGCGTGACCATCGACTGGAGCGCCAGCACCGCCTCGCAGGCGGCCGGCACCGGGTCGAGCGCGAGGTGCGGGCTCGACCCGTGGCCGCCGCGCCCCCGCAGGGTGACGTGCAGGCTGTCGTAGGCCGCCATCACCGGGCCGCCGCGGGTGGCCACCCAGCCGTTCGGCAGCACGGACGCGCCGACGTGCAGGGCGTAGGCCGCGACCACCCGCTCCCCGGCCGCGTCGAGCACGCCGTCGTCGATCATCCGCTGCGCCCCGCCCGCACCCTCCTCGCCCGGCTGGAACATCAGGACGACGTTCCCGGGCAGTTCGGCCCGGCGTTCGGCGAGCAGGCGGGCCGCGCCGACCAGCGCGGCCACGTGCAGGTCGTGGCCGCAGGCGTGCATGACGCCGGGGACCTGTGAGGCGTACTCCAGGCCGCTGGTCTCCTGCACGGGCAGCGCGTCCATGTCGGCGCGCAGCAGGACGTTCGGTCCCGGGCGGCCGCCGCGCAGCACGGCGGTGACCGAGCTGAGCCCGGTGCCGAGGGTGATCTCCAGCGGAAGGCCGTCCAGGGCGGCGAGGATCCGGGCGCGGGTGGCGGGCAGGTCGAGTCCCAGCTCGGGTTCCTGGTGCAGTTCCCTGCGCAGCGTGGACAGTCCGGGCTGGAGCCGGGCGGCGGATTCCGCCAGGCCGGCCGGTCGGGTGTCCGTGGGCGGGGTGTCGGGCCGGTGCACGGGAGCCTCCTTCGCGTGGGGCGGGAGCGTTCATGGTGCGCGCCCGCGGCCGCGGCACCGCCCCACTGCACGGAACCGCCCGGGCGCGCCGTCCCGCGCACGAATGCGCCGCGCGCCTCTCGGCGTCACAGGGCTCTACAGAGCTTCACAGGGCTTCACAGGCTTCACAGGGCTTCGAGGATGGTGGCGTTGGCGAGGCCGCCGCCCTCGCACATGGTCTGCAGGGCGTAGCGGGCGCCGCGCCGGCGCATCGCGTGCACGAGGGTGGTCATCAGCCGGGTACCGCTCGCGCCGAGCGGGTGGCCCAGCGCGATCGCGCCGCCGTGGACGTTGACCCGGGCGGGGTCCGCGCCGGTCTCGGCCAGCCAGGCGAGGACCACACTGGCGAACGCCTCGTTCACCTCGAACAGGTCGATGTCGCGCAGGCCGAGCCCGGCCCGGCGCAGCACGCGTTCGGTGGCCGGGATGATGCCGGTGAGCATCAGCAGCGGGTCGGAACCGGTGACGGCGAAGCTGTGCAGCCGGGCCAGCGGCCGCAGGCCGAGCCGGGCGGCGGTCTCGCTGCTGGTGATCAGCACGGCGGACGCTCCGTCGTTGACGGGGCTGCTGTTGCCGGCCGTCACCGACCAGCGGATCTCGGGGAAGCGGGCGGCGTAGGACGGGTCGGCGAACGACGGGCGAAGTCCGGCGAGGATCCGCGGGGTGGTTCCGGGGCGGACGGACTGGTCGGTGGCGACGGTGCCCTCGCCGGTCTCGACGGGGACGAGTTCGGCGGCGAACAGGCCGTCGGCGTGGGCCTGGGCCGCCTTGTGGTGTGACGCGGCGGCGAACTCGTCCATCCGCTCCCGGCTGAGGGACCAGGTGGCGGCGATGAGTTCGGCGCTGATGCCCTGCGGGACGAGCCCGTCGGGGTAGCGGGCGGCGAGGCCCGCGCCGAACGGGTCGGTGCCGGGCGGCACGTTGGACATCAGCGGCACCCGGCTCATGGACTCCACGCCGCAGGCCACGGCCACGTCGTAGGCCCCGGACAGCACGCCCTGGGCCGCGAAGTGGACGGCCTGCTGGGAGGAGCCGCACTGCCGGTCCACGGTGGTGGCGGGGACGGTTTCGGGGAACCCGGCCGCCAGCCAGGCGTTGCGCGTGGTGTTCATGGCCTGCTCGCCGACCTGGTCGACACAGCCGCCGATCACGTCGTCGACCAGTTCCGGGTCGATGCCGCCGCGGGTGACGAGGGCCTGGAGGGTGTGGGCGAGCAGGTCCACGGGGTGGACGCCGGCGAGCGCGCCGCCCGGCTTGCCCCTGCCGATCGGGGTGCGGACGGCCTCGACGATGACCGCGTCGTTCGGCGTTGCGCGAACCATGGGCTGAACTCCTCACGGAAGAAGTGGCATGCGGGGGAACGTGCCGCCTCGGCGGCGGATCGTTCAGCGGGCGGCGGGCCGCGGGGACAGTCCCGGGGACACGGCCGCGGAGATCAGGCCGGTGGCGGCCACGGCCGCCCAGGCTCCCCGGAACGCCGCGTGGACGGCGGGGTATCCGGTGGGTGATCCGAGAAGGGCGATGAGCATGCTGACGCCCAGGACCGTGCCGATCTGCCGTGTCATCGTGACGATCGCGCTGCCGGTGGCGGAGCGCGCGGGCGGCAGCCCGGAGGTGGCCGAGGAGAGGATGGTCGGCAGTGTGAGCCCGACGCCGATCCCGCAGACGATCCAGCCGGGCAGCAGGTCGCGTACGTAGTCGGGCCGGGCGCCCGCGGACAGCAGCAGCACGACGGCGCCGAGCGCCCACAGCACGCTTCCGGCGCAGGCCAGCACCCCGGCCGGGATCCTTCCGGCCAACCGCCGGCCGCCGATCGCGCACAGCGGGACCATCAACGGCCCTGGCGCGATCGCCAGTCCGGTCCGCAGCGCCGAGTACCCCCACACGTGCTGGAGCCACAGGATCGCCGCCAGCAGCCCGGCGGCGAAACTGGCGTTGAAGACGAGCGCGGCGGCGTTGGACCAGGCGAACGTGCGCACCCTCAGCAGTGCCGGGGCGATCAGCGGGGAGGGGTGCCGGGCGGTGTGGAGCGCGAAGGCCGCGAGGGCCGCGGCGGCCACGGCGAGGCTCGTCGTGGTGCCGGTGCCGGTCCAGCCCCAGTCGTTGCCCTCGACCAGGCCGAGCGCGGCGGCGCTGATGCCGGCGGTCAGCAGCACGGTCCCGGTGAGGTCCAGCCGGGTGTCGGGCTGCTCGGCCCGGTAGCCGGGGACGCCGCGGGCCGCGCCGGCGACCAGGGCGAGCCCCAGCGGGACGTTGATCAGGAAGATCCACCGCCATGACCACTCCACCAGCACGCCGCCCACGATCGGGCCGAGCGTGGAGGCGACCGCGCTCGTCGCGGCCCACAGCCGCACCGAGACCGCGCGGCGGTCCGCCGGGACGGCGTGGAGGAGCAGCCCCAGGCTGGTCGGTGTGACGGCCGCGGCCCCGGCGGCCTGCACGGCCCGGAAGGCGACCAGGATCCACAGGTTCGGCGCCGCCGCGCACACCGCGCTCGCGCCGGTGAAGGCGGCCAGTCCGGCCAGGAACACCCGCTTGGGGCCCACCCGGTCCGCCCACCGCCCCACCGGGACGAGCAGTGCCGCGTAGACGATCGCGTACCCGTTGAGCACCCAGCTCAGATCGGCCGCCGAATGCCCCGGGAAGCCGGCCCCGATGGCGGTGAACGCGACGTTGACGACGAACAGGTCCAGGCCCGCCAGGAACGGAGCGCCCGCGAGCAGGGCGAGGACCACCGCCGGTCGCGGGCCCGTGGCCGCACGCACCGGCTGACTAGTGAGTTGCATAGCCAGGACCCTAGAGGCTGACTATGGAATTGACAAGCCAGTGATAGGCTGCCGACATGTCGATGAAGCTGGACGGGGTGCTGTCGGACCGGAACAGGTGGCAGGCGACGCGCTGCTCGATCGGCAAGGCCATGGAGGTCGTCGGAACCCGCTCGGCCATGCTGCTGATCCGCGAGGCCTTCTACGGCACGACCCGGTTCGACGACTTCGCGCGCCGCGTCGGCATCACCGAGGCGGTCACGGCCACCCGCCTCAGGGAACTGGTGGAGGTGGGCGTCTTCGCCAAGCGCCCGTACCGCGAGCCGGGCCGGCGCACCCGCCACGAGTACGTGCTGACCGACATGGGCCGGGGCCTGCTCCCCACCGTGGTGGCCCTGATGCAGTGGGGCGACACCTACCTGCAGGACGACGGCGGTCCCCTGCGGATCGTCGACGACCGCACCGGCTCCCCGGTCCATGTCCAACTGCTCAACGACACGGGCGACGAGGTCGGCCTCGACGAGCTGCGGGTGAAGGTCAACCGCTGAACGACGCCCGGGACGGGCACACCAGGAGTGGAACCACTCCAGGACCGACCACACCACCACCGCCGCGGCACCGCGCCCGTCACGCCGGGATCACCACGCCGGGACCCTCACAGGGGAAACGTCGCGTCGGGAATCCCCGACGGATTGACGCGTCGGGGATTCCCGACATAACCTCGCCGCCATGTCCACCGACGTGTTCGCGGCGCTGGCCAACCCGGTCCGCCGCCGGCTGCTGGAATGCCTTCGCGACGGCCCACGCGCCGCGGGAGAACTCGCCGGCCTGTTCGATCTGAGCCGCCCCGCGGTCTCCGAGCACCTTCAGATCCTGCGCCAGGCAGGCCTCGCCCGCGAGGAGCGCCAAGGCCGCCACCGCGTCTACCACCTCACCGCGGAGCCCCTGACCGAGGTCGGCGACTGGCTGCACCCCTTCGAGCACTACTGGCGCGCACGGCTGCGGTCGCTGCGCGACCTCCTGGACGAGGAGAACGACACCCCATGACACCCCCGACACCGCCCACCGGCGGCCCTGCCGCCATCCACTGCGACCAGTTCCTGCCCCACCCGCCGGCCGCCGTCTGGAAGGCGCTCACCGACCCGGAACTGCACGCCCGCTGGTGGGCGGCCGGCGATGTGCGTCCCGTCGTCGGCCACCGCTTCACCCTCGACATGGGCCCCTGGGGCCACCAGCCCTGCGAGGTGCTCACGGTCGAGCCGGAACGTCTGCTCCGCTACAGCTTCGCCCCCGGCACGCTGGACACCACCGTCACCTGGCGCCTCGAACCGGAGGGCACCGGGACCCGCCTCTTCCTCGAGCACACCGGTTTCGACATGGAATCCCCGCTGGGCCGCCGGGCGTTCGACGGCATGGGCTCCGGCTGGCCGGCGGTGCTGGAGCGGATCGCCCCGGCCCTGGAGGGCCGGCCGGGCGCCCACCGGTCCTAGGATGCGCGAGGACGGCATCGATCAACCGGGGGACGTGTGGTGCTGAGCGAACTGGCCGGTGTCGCGCCGGAGATCCGCGAGCGGCTGGTGGTCCGGTTCGGAGCCGAGGTGCTCGCCTGGTGTGACGCGTTGCCGGCTCTGGTCGGCGAGCTGGCCGCCCGCTGGAACCTGGAACCGGTGCGGGCGGGCGGGGGCGGGACCTCGCGGGTGTTCCGCTGTCTGAGCCGTGACACCGGCACCCCGGTATGGCTCAAGCTCACCCCGGAGCCCTCGATCGCCCGTGAGGAAGCCGAGGCCCTGCGGGCCTGGGCCCGGACGCCGTCGGTCGTCACCGTGCTGGCCGACGACCCGGCGGCCGGGGCCCTGCTGCTGGAGGACGTGGAGCCCGGAGTGCCGGTGCGGCAGCGTGCCTGGCGGTTGCCCGAGGTCGCGGCGCTGCTGCGGGACCTGCGGGCCGTCTCTCCCGTGCCGGGGGAGCACTCGGTGCTGCGGCCGCTGTCCCACCGGGTGGACTTCCTCTACGACCTGACGGGCCGCAGGCTGCAATCGGCTGACTTGGGCGGCGTGTTCACCCCGGCGGTGCTGGACCGCGCCCGGGCGGCCGCCGCCGAACTCGCCACCGGCGGCCCCGTGGGACTCGTGCACGGTGACCTCCATCCGGCCAACGTGCTGTCCGGTCCGGGTGCCCGCATGGTGGCCATCGACCCGCGGCCCGCGTGGGGCGACCCCGACTTCGACGCGGTGGACTGGGTACTGGAGAAGGCCGCGGACCTGCGCGCCCTGGAGGAGAGGGCCGGGGAGTTGGCCGCGGCGGTGCCCGGCCTGTCCGCGGACCGCGTGCTGGGCTGGTGCCGGGCCCTGGCCGTGCTGAACGCGGTCCCCCGGATCCGCGCGCGCCGGGACGACGCCGAGACCCGCTTCCTGGTGGCCCTGGCCGGCGGCTGATCCGCGGGGCGGCCCGGGGCCCGAATTCCCGTTGCGCCGGCCCCCGTCGGGCCGAGAATCAACGCATGGGAAAGACGTACGAACGCATCGACGGCAGACTCCGCGCCTTCATCGAGGCCCAGCCCCTCTTCTTCACCGCCACCGCGCCACTGTCCGGAGACGGCACGGTGAACCTCTCCCCCAAGGGCATCGCCGGCTCGTTCGCCGTGCTCGACGAACGGACGGTGGCCTACCTGGACTTCGCCGGCAGCAACGCCGAGACCGTCGCCCACCTGCGCGAGAACGGCCGGATCACCCTGATGTGGTGCGCCTTCCAGGGCCCGCCGAACATCGTGCGCGTCCACGGCCACGGCGAACCCGTCTTCCGCGACGACCCGCGCTTCCCGGAGCTGCTCACCCACTTCACCGGCGTCGACCCGGCCGGGCACGGGCTGCGCGCCGTCATCGTGGTCACCGCCCGCCTCATCCGGGACACCTGCGGATACGGGGTGCCGTTCATGGCGTACGAGGCCGATCGCGATCTGCACGTCAAGCGCTTCGAGCGCGAGGACGACGAGTCCCTGAGCCGCTACTTCGAGAAGAAGGAGCACATCGCCACCAGCATCGACGGCCTGCCGGGACTGCCGCTCCCGCTGCCGCCGCGGGCCCCCTGAAGGCAGTCCTGGGCGCGTTCGGTCAGCCGTCGAGTCGCTGCCGCACCCGGCGCGACGGGGTGAAGGTGTACAGCTCCAGGATGGCGGGCGGATCGGCGAGGCCCGGGCCGCCCGCCTCGACCCAGGCGGTGATGTCGCGGGCGGCCGCCGCGTCGTTGACCAGGCCGAGCCAGACCGGCCGTCCGCCCGCCCGGCGTCCCTCGGCGGACGGCTGGACCACGATGACGTTGGCGTGTTCGCAGGCGTCCAGGCAGGTGCTGGGCCGCACCGCGGCCACCTCGGCCAACGAGGCGCGGAGTTCGGCGAGTTGGGCGGCGTGGTCGAGGCGGGGGATCTTCGGGGTGCCGCAGCAGCAGCCGCGGCACACGGTGACGGTGCAGCGGGCCGGTCCCGCGGCGGCCCGCCCGGCCGCGCGGTCGCGGCGGCTCACGAGAGCCCGCCGGCGCGGGCCCGGCGCCAGGCGCCGTCGGCCAGCAGCCGCAGGCCGTTGAGCCCGACGATGACGGTGGACCCCTCGTGACCGGCCACGCCGAGCGGCAGGGGAAGGGTTCCGGCCAGGTCCCAGACCACCAGGCCGGTGATGAACACCGAGGCGATGACCAGGTTCTGCACGACCAGGGCCCGGGCCCGGCGCGACAGCGCGACGACCGCGGGGATGGCGGTGAGTTCGTCGCGGACCACGACGGCGTCGGCGCTCTCCACGGCGAGGTCGGATCCGGCCCGGCCCATCGCGACGCCGGTGTGGGCGGCGGCCAGGGCGGGAGCGTCGTTGACGCCGTCCCCGACCACCAGCACCCTGCGGCCCGCCTCCGCCAACTCCCGTACGGCGCCGACCTTGTCCTGCGGCAGCAGCCCGGCGCGCACGTCGGTGATGCCCACCTCGGCGGCGACCCGGGCGGCGGCGCGCGGATTGTCACCGGTGACCAGGACCGGGCCGGCGCCGGTGAGCCCGGACAGCGCGGTGACCGTGGCGGCGGCCTCCGCGCGCAACCGGTCCGCGATGCCCAGCACCCCGGCCGGGGCGCCGTCCACCTCGACCAGCACCGCCGTGCGGCCCTCGGCCTCCAGCCGCGCCGCGACGTCGGCGGCCGGGTGTCCCACGCGGCCGGCCGGCAGCCGGGCCGGGCTGCCGACCGCGACCCGCCGGCCGCCGGCCACCGCCGTCACACCGGTGCCGGGCGCCGAGGCGAAGTCCCGGGCCGCCGGGAGGTCCAGGCCGCGGGCGCGGGCGGCGGCCACCACGGCGCGGGCCAGCGGGTGCTCGCTGGGGTGCTCGGCGGCGGCCGCCAGGGCCAGCAGGCCGTCCTCGGTCAGTCCGGAATCGGGCAGCACCCGGATGTCCGCGACGTACGGGGTGCCCTCGGTCAGGGTGCCGGTCTTGTCGAGCGCCACCTGGTCGACCTGCCCGAGGCGTTCCATCACCACCGCGGACTTGACCAGCACCCCGTGCCGTCCGGCGTTGGCGATCGCGGACAGCAGCGGCGGCATGGTGGCCAGCACCACCGCGCACGGCGATGCGACGATCATGAACGTCATGGCGCGCAGCAGCGTCGGCTGCACGGCGGCGCCGAGGAGCAGCGGCACGGCGAACAGCGCCACCGTGGCGGTCACCATGCCGACGGAGTACCGCTGTTCGACCTTCTCGATGAACAACTGGGTCGGCGCCTTGGTCTCGGAGGCCTCCTCCACCATGGCGACGATCCGGGCGATCACCGAGTCCCGCGGGTCCCGCTCGACCTTGACCCGCAGCGCGCCGGTGCCGTTGAGGGTGCCGGCGAACACCTCGTCACCGGCCTGCTTGGTCACCGGCAGCGGCTCGCCGGTGATGGTGGCCTGGTCGACCTCGCCGGCGCCGTCGAGCACCCGGCCGTCCGCGCCGATCCGCTCGCCGGGCCGCACCAGGATGGTGTCGCCCACCCGCAGCCGCGCGGTCGGCACGGTCTCCTCGCCGCCGCCGTCGCCGATCCGGGTGGCGGTGGCGGGCGCGAGGTCGAGCAGGCCGCGCACCGAGTCCGCGGTGCGGGCGGTGGCGATCGCCTCCAGGGCGCCGGAGGTCGCGAAGATGACGATGAGCAGGGCGCCGTCCAGCACCTGGCCGATCGCCGCGGCGCCGAGCGCGGCGAGGACCATCAGCAGGTCCACGTCCAGGGTGCGGTCCCGCAGCGCCTGAAGGCCCGCCCATCCCGGTTCCCAGCCGCCGGCGGCGTAGACCAGCGCGAACAGCGGGCCCCACGCCCACCCGGGCGCGTCCAGCAGGTACAGCGGCAGCGCGGCCAGGAACAGCGCCAGGGCGGCCGCCGCCCAGCGCGCCTCGGGCAGGGCGAGGATCCGGGTACGGCGCCGGGGCGGCACGTCACGGACGGTTCCGGCGGCCGGGGCCGGGCGGGTCAGGGTGGAGGACATCGCGGAGGGATCCTTCGCGCACGGCGGCAGACGGACACGACAGCGTGTCCCACCATACAGGAACGCATGAACACTTCTTCATGCGTAGGGGGGCGGGCCGGTACCATGGGGTCCATGGGCCATGGAGTCGTCACCCCCGCCGGCAGCACCGTCCCGCGCACCCGTCTGGACGCGGCGGGCGCCGCCAAGGTGGCCACCACGCTCCAGGCCCTCGCCACCCCCTCCCGGCTGCTCATCCTCGCCCGGCTGCGCGAAGGCCCGCTGCCCGCGACCGAACTCGCCACCGAGGTGGGCATGGAGCAGTCCGCCTGCTCCCACCAGCTCCGACTGCTGCGCAACCTCGGCCTGGTCACCGGGACGCGCAAAGGCCGTTCGGTGGTCTACGCCCTCTACGACAACCACGTCGCCGAACTCCTCGACCAGGCGCTCTACCACGTCGAGCACCTGCGGCTGGGCATGACCGACAGCCCCGCGACCGGCCACTGACCGGCCGCTGACCGCCCGGCGGGCCTCAAGGCGGGCGCCCCCGCGGTCTCGTGGGCCCGATGCGCCGCACGCTTCGTCCGGCACCGAAGCGTCACCGCCCTAGCGTGGCCGCATGACCGCAACCAGCCACCTCACCCGGACGACGTCCGGGCCCGCCTGCGGACCCCGGCCCTCCCCCGGAGCACGGCCATGAGGGTGCGGAACCGGCAGGCGGCCGGAACCGTTTCCGCAGCCGTGGCCGCCCGGCAGACGACCGGCGGGCGCCGTCCGCGGCCGGCGACCGGCCGGACGGCGACGCTCGTCGCCACCAGCCTGGGCTTCGGGGTGATCCAGCTCGACGTCACGGTGGTCAACGTCGGCGTCCGGCAGATCGGGGACCGGCTCGGCGGCGGCACCTCGGACCTGCAATGGGTCGTCAGCGCCTACACGTTGATGTTCGCCGCCCTGATCCTCTCCGGCGGGGCGCTCGGCGACCGGTTCGGCGCCCGGCGGGTGTACAGCGTCGGCTTCGTCGTGTTCGTCGCGGCGTCGATGGCCTGCGGCCTGGCACCGGACATGCCGGTGCTGATCGCCGCCCGGGCCGTCCAGGGCGCCGGGGCCGCGCTCCTCGGCGCCTGCTCGCTCGCCCTGCTCAACCACGCCTTCCCGGACGAGGCGGGGCGCAACCGCGCCGTCGGGCTGTGGGCGGCGGGCGCGAGCGTGGCGCTGTCCGCGGGCCCGGTCGTCGGCGGACTGCTCATCGCCGGCTTCGGCTGGCGGAGCATCTTCTTCATCAACCTGCCCCTCGGCCTTGCCGGGCTCCTCCTCACCCGCCGCCACGCCGCGGAGACGCCGCGGTCGCCACACCGCGGCCTCGACGCACCGGGGCAGGCCGCCGCCGTCGTCGCCATGGGAGCGCTGGCCGGCGCTCTCATCGAGGGCGGGACGATCGGCTACACCCGGCGGTGGGTCCTCGCCGCCTTCGCCGTGGCGCTGGTCGCCGGTGCCGTCTTCGCGGTGGCCGAACGCAGGAGTCCGGCACCGATGCTGCCGCTCTCGCTGTTCCGCCGCGGCGCGTTCGTCGGGCCGGCCCTGCTCGGCCTCGTCGTCAACGTGGGCTTCTACGGCCTGATCTTCGTCTTCAGCCTGCTCCTCCAGCGGATGGACGGCTTCTCCGCCCTCCGGGCCGGCCTGGCCTTCCTGCCGATGACCGTCGCCATCCTGGCCGCCAACCTCACCACCGGGCGCGTCGGCGCGGCCCTCGGCCGGCGGCGGGTCATCCGGGTGGGGCTGCTGGCGATGGCCGCGGGCTGCGCGGGCCTGCTCGGGAGCGGCGCCGGCACACCGCCGGCGGCGATGGCGGGGCAGCAGATGCTGCTCGGCGGCGGACTCGGGCTGCTGGTGCCGCCGATGACCAGCGCCCTGCTGTCGAGCGTCGATCGCTCCCGCTCGGGCGTCGCCTCCGGCGCCCTCAACACGATGCGTCAGACCGGCAGTGTGCTGGGGGTCGCCGTCTTCGGGTCGCTCATCGCGTCCCCGGGTCACTTCGTCATCGGCTACCACCTGGCGCTGTGGCTCTCGATCGCCCTGGTCGCCGTCGGCGCGCTCCTGACCCGGTGGATCCGGGACGACCGGTGAGCGCTCATGACGGCCCGTCAGGCGCCCGGGTCCGGCTGCGGAAGGCCCGCCGACGGCACGTCGCCGCCGGGAACGGCGTCGTCCGGCGCCGCGGCGGGCCACAGGTCGCGCACCAGCAGGGTGGCGCCCGCGACAGCGCCCGGCATCAGGAAGACCGCCACCAGCGGCACCAGGAACAACAGCACCAGGGGCACGCCGAACCCCAGCGCGAGCGGCAGGCGGCCGCGCAGCAGCGCCACGCGCTCCCGCATCGGCACCCCGCGGCGCTGGAAGGCCACCGCGGTGAGCTCCAGGACGAGGAAGAAGCCCGAGACGCAGAAGCCGACCGCGGGCACCACCGTCTGCCCCACCAGCGGCAGGAAGCCCAGCACGAAGAGGACCAGGCCGAGCCCCGCCGCCCGCACCAGCACCTGCGCGCTCTCCCCGATCGCGATCGCGACCTCCCGCCACAGCGGCAGCCGGGGCCGCCGCGGACCCCCGCCCTCGGTCGCCTCCACCCGCTCGGCCAGCGCCTCGTAGAACGGCTCCCCCACCAGCAGCGCGACGGCCGTGAAGGTGAGCACCGCCAGCAGCAGGCCACCGCCGAAGAGCAGCACCGCGAACAGGCCGCGCAGGGCCGAACGCCACGCCGGCTCCCAGTGGTCCGCGAACGGCGTCGCCCAGGCGACCACATCACCGGCCCAGTGGACGAGCGCGGTCAGCGCCGCCGCGTACAGCACCAGCGTGATCAGCGCGGGCAGCAGACCGAACCCCCACCACCGGCCGTTCCGCGCCACCCAGCGCTGGCCCTTGCCCAGGTATCCCAGGCCTGCCATCAGATCGCGCAGCGCGCTCATATGAGGATCCCCCGCGGAGTGAGGTGAGGTGTCCGGCCCCCCTGGTGGAACGCGGCGCGTGCCCGGCCGGGGCGCCAGCATAGGACCCGGCCGGTGCCGCCCGGGCCGCCGGGATGGTCTTGCCCGGGCGGGAGGAAAGGGGGCAAGGTGGCCGGAGCCGGACAGCAGGATCCATGGAACTCCTGGATCGCACCCGGCCGGACATGAGGAGAGAGCGTGACGTCACAGACCCGCGGGGGACGCCCGAGCCGCCGCGCGTTACTCACCTGCGCTGCCGTGGCGGCGGTGTCCACCACCGTGCCGGCGAGCGGCCGGGCCTGGGCGGCGCCACCGCGCGGCACCGCCATCGACCGGGCGCTGCGCGACCTGGAGCGCGCCCATTCCGCCCGGCTCGGGGTGTTCGCGCACAACACGCTCACCGGCCGCGGAGTGGCGTACCGCGCGGCCGAACGCTTCCCGGTCTGCTCGGTGTTCAAGACGATCGCCGCGGCCGCCGTCCTGCGCGACCTCGACCGGAACGGCGAGTTCCTCGCCAGGCGCGTCCACTACACCCGGGCCGACGTCCAGGCCTCGGGTTACGCCCCGATCACCGGCACCCCGGACCACCTCGCGCACGGCATGACGGTCGGCGAGCTGTGCGCCGCGGCCATCGACCACAGCGACAACGCCGCGGCGAACCTGATGCTCCGCGCGCTCGGCGGCCCGGCGGCCGTCACCCGCTTCTGCCGTTCGATCGGGGACCCGACGACCCGGCTGGACCGCTGGGAGCCCGCGTTGAACTCCGCGGAGCCGTGGCGCCGGACCGACACCACCAGCCCGGCCGCCATCGCGCGGACCTACGGCAGGCTCACGCTCGGCGACGCGCTCGCCCCGCGGGACCGCCGCCGGCTGACCGACTGGCTGCTCGCCGACACCACCAGCGCCGCCCGCTTCCACGCCGGGCTGCCCCGGGGCTGGGCGATCGCGGACAAGACCGGCACCGGCGGCTACGGAACCACCAACGACGTCGGCGTCGCCTGGACCAGGAAGCGGGTGCCGATCGTGCTGGCGGTGCTGTCCACCAAGCGCGACGCCCATGCCCCGGCCGACGACGCGCTGGTGGCCAGGGCCGCGGCGCTGGTGGCCGCGGCCGTCGCCTGACGCGCCGTCAGGAGCTTGGGGCGGTCCGAAGGACGGCGATATCTCGCACTAGGCAGGGCTGTACCGGTCTGGTCTCATGCTGCGGACTGAAGGGAGCACGCCTGTGCGCATGCACCGGATCTTCGCCGCAGTCCTCGCCGCCGCCGGGTTGGTGGTGCTGCCGAGCCTGACGGGCACGGCCGCCGCCTCCCCGGTGAACGGGCCGGGGCCGCACTCGGTCACGCTGACCGAATCCGCCCTCGAGGGCTTACACGGCACCGCCCCCGACGCCACCGTGCGCGACGTCCTGACGGTCACCACGGGTGGGACCGGGCTGCGGGTCAGGCTGGGAAACCCCTACGGTGACACGGCGCTGGCGGTCCGGTCGGTGTGGGTCGGACTCCAGCCGTCGACGAACTCGCCCGCGCTGAAGCCGGGTTCGGACCACCGGGCCACGTTCCACCATCGGGTGAACGTCACCGTCCGGCCCGGCGCGGAGGTGTGGACCGACCCGCTGCCGCTGTCCGTACGGCCGGGGGACCATGTCTCGGTGAGCGTGTACGCGCCGGGCGCGCCGATCGACGACCACACCTTCCCGCCACCGAAGAGCGCCACCCCGGGCTCCTTCCTGTCCACCGCGGCGGGTGACGCCGGAGCCGACGCGTCGGGGGCCGCCTTCGGCACGTTCCGGCCGGGCACCCTGTGGTGGGTGGACGCGGTCAGCGCGGTCAGTGCGGCCCGCGGAACCATCGTCGCGCTCGGCGACTCGATCACCGACGGCTACCACGCCGACGGCGGCGGCCCCCGCTGGACCGATGTGCTCGCCGGGCGCATCGACGCGCTGCCGCCCGGCCGGCGACTGTCGGTGGCGAACGCGGGCATCAGCGGCAACACCGTCAGCGTCCAGCCGAACCCGTACGACCCCACCGGCCAGTGCTGCGGCGCGCCCGCCCCGCTCCGGCTCGGCCGGGACGTCCTGTCGCTGCCCGGAGTGCGCTATGTGCTGCTGCTGGAGGGCACCAACGACATCGGTGGCGGAGCGAGCGCGTCACCGGCGCCTGCGTCGCAGGTCATCGGCGCGATGCGGACCATCGCCGCACGGGTGCACGCCGCCGGGCGCCGGATCGTCGGCGCGACCATCCTGCCGATGTGCAACGCCCCCGGCAGCGCCAAGGAGCAGACCAGACTCGCCGTCAACCAGTGGATCCGCACCTCGCGGACCTTCGACTCGGTGCTCGACTTCGACGCGGTACTGCGGGATCCGGCCAATCCCACGGTGATACGGCCGGCCTGGCAGCACGACTGCTACCACCCCAACGCCGCGGGCGACCGGGTGCTGGGCGACTCGATCGACCTGTCGGCCTTCGGGCTCTCCTCCGGCGGCCACTGACCTCGAAGGCCTTCTGCCGGCGCGCGGCGGCGCGGACACCTCGGACGTCCAGCCCCGGCTTTTGTTTTTCAGC
>JBEHXI010000018.1:0-45206 GCA_048498775.1 Actinomycetota bacterium
CGGGCCGCGGCGAACAGCGTGTCGAAGTAGTTCTCCACGTCCAGCAGCTGGTCGAGCGGCACGCCCGGCTGCTGGGTGGGCGGCTCGTCGGCGGGCCGCTGCGGGAGCGGCTGCCCGAAGGCGTCGGTGATCTCGCCCGCCTCCAGCTTGTCCACCACCCGGTTGTGGAACTTGATCATCGCGAGGTGGAACTGACTGAGGATCAGGTTTTCGTCGTTGCGCGGGTCCCCGATCAGCGCCGTGCCGGCCGGGGTCCGGGCGAGGTCCACCCCGTCCGCGGAGTGCGCCAGCCGGCCCTCCCGCGAACCGTCGTACAGGTGCCCGCTGACCACCGGCCCGGCACCGTACAGGTTGTCCAGATCCATCCGGGGCGAGCGGAAGTCGGTCAGGCTCGCGGGCCGGTCGCGCTCGCCGAGCTGCGAGAGCACGTCCAGCGTGAGGTCGTGGTCGATGAACTGCCCGAAGTAGGTGAAGCCGGCCGGGAATTCGGCGCTGAGCTGCTCATGGCTCGTCTGGCCGCCGTCCATCAGCCCGCCCGGAGCGCCGAACTCCAGTGCCCGGTCCAGGCCGGTGGCCCGGCGCGGCGCGAGCTGCGGGAACATCCGCCCGAAGGTTCCGCTGGTCGAGGTCGCGTTGGCCAGGCCGTGTGAAGGCATGCCATGGGATACGGACATGCGTGTACATCCCCCTTGTGAGAAATCCCCCGTGAGCGGAGCCCGGAGACATCTCGACGGGCGTCCGCTCCTGTCGTACCGCACGCTAGCAACACGAATCGGCGATCAGAACCGGATACGGAGGAAAGCGCCGCGGTTCCCGTGATCAGCGGCGTTCTTCGGCCATTCCTCCCAGCGGAGCGGAGGGGACCGGACCGGAGGGGACCGGACCTGGCCGGCGGAGGCCGTCACGGGGACGGCGTCAGGACCTGGTCGATCAGGTAGATCGTGGCGTTCGCGGTCTGCACGTTCCCGCACACCACCGTGGCGGTCTGGTTCGCGGACGTGGTGACGGTGTAGGACCGCCCGCTGCGGGAGGTCGTCAACTGGCCCTTCTCCAGGGTGGTGAACGAGCCGTCGGCCAGGTCCCCGGGCCGGACCCGCTGGGTGACGACATGGAACTGGACGATCTTGCTCGCGCTGTCCTTGTCCTTGAGGAACTGGTCGAACGCGTTCCTGGGGATGCGGGCGAAGGCGGCGTTGACCGGGGCGAAGAGGGTCACGTCCTTCGCGGTGTCCAGGCCGGAGGACAGGTCGGCCTCGCCGACGACGCGCGACATCGTGGTCAGCGCCGGGTTGCGGGACAACGCGGTCGCCAGCGGGTACTTGGCCAGGTCCGCGACGGAGCCGGGGCCGCTCCTCGGCAGCACCCCGGAGCAGCCGGTGCCGACCGGACGGGACGGGGGCGGGCTGGCGCTGCCCGACGGTGTGCCGATGTCGCTGGAGCAGCCGGCCAGGACCAGCGCCGGAACCAGCGCCAGGACCAGCGCCGGAACCAGCGCGGTCACCAGGGCCGGAACCGGCGCCGGGGCCGCGGCCGGCCGGGCCCGGCGGGAACGCAGTACGGCCATCGGCTCGCTCCTCACCGTCGCGTGGGTCGCCTCGCGGGCCCCGCCGTCCGCCACGGGGCCCGTCCCATGCGAGTTGCCTGCCGGCCCGCGCGGCAAACGGCGGGTGCTCCCGGTCCCCTCTCCGGGCGTACCGGGAGCCTTCCTCCGGCGGTGCCGCGAGCCGTCAGGCGGGCGGCGGCGTCACGCGTCCGGGTGGCCCAGCCGGAAGACGAAGCCGTCCTCCTGCGAGCCGTCGAGCCGCACCGCGGTGGCGACCGGCGGATAACCGCCGGCCACCATGGTGTAGTCGCCCTCGGCGAGGTCGGCGAAGGCGTAGGCGCCGTCCGCGCCGGTGATGGTCGTCGCGACGAGGTTCCCCTCGGCGTCCGTCAGCGTCACCCGGGCGTCCGCCAGCGGCTGCCCGGTGCTCGCCGCCGTCACGACACCGGCGATCCCGGCGCTGGGCCGCAGCTCCACCTCGCAGCGGGCGACGTCCGGCCCGCCGGCCTCCACGGGCACGGCGGCCGGCCGGTGCCCGGTGGCGCTGACCGCGAGCACCAGCTGGCCGGCGACCAGCTCGTGGAAGGCGAAGGTGCCGTCCGCGCCGGTCGTGGCGGAGGCCAGGACCTCGCCGCGCACGTCGGTCACCACGACCGTGGCCCCGGCGACCGGGGAGCCGTCCCGGCCGCCGCGCACGATGCCGGACAGCCGGGCGGTCCCGGTGAGCGTCACGTCGTACGCCATCGGCTCCCGGCCGACGACCACGCCGGCGGCCTGCGGCTGGTGGCCGTCGGCGGCGGCGATCAGCACATACGAGCCCGGGCCCGGCACGCTCAGCGCGTAGGAGCCGTCCTCGTGGGCCAGGGCGCGGCCCAGCTGGCGGCCCTTCATGCTGATCAGGGTGAGGGTGGCGCGGGTGATCGCGGTGCCGTCGCCGCCGCGGACGGTGCCGTGGATCCCGGAGCCGGCGGGGGCCGCGGCGGGCGCGGGCGCGGCCTCGGCGGCGGGGGTACCGGACGGCGCCGTGGTCGCCGGCAGGGTGGCGGTCAGCGCCGCGGGCGCCTCGGCGGTGCGGCTGCGGATGAGCGACGCCGCCGCCGCGACCAGGGACATCGCGATCGCCAGCCAGAAGACGACCACCAGGCCGCTGTGGAACGGACCGGAGATCAGGTGCGGGAAGAACTGCCGTCCGGTCAGGTCGGCGGCCTTGGCGGCGGACAGCCGGCCCAGGACGTGCGGGCCGAGCAGCTGCTGGATCGGGTTGTAGCCGAGGAACGCGGCGAACAGCATCCCGACCGGGGGAGTGGCGGCGATCGCCTGCGCGTCGTGCGCGGGGACGCCCTGCGCGACCAGGCCGGAGCTGAGGGCGTGCGGCAGGGAGCCGGACAGGCCGGCGACCATCAGCGAGAAGAAGACGCCGATGGACAGCACCATGCCCGCGTTCTGGAAGGTGGCGCGCATCCCGGAGGCCGCGCCGCGGGCCTCGGCCGGGGCACTCGACATGATGATCGAGGTGTTGGGGGCCGCGTACAGGCCGCCGCCCAGGCCGTTGAGGAAGACCAGGAGGGCGAAGACGGGGTAGGCGAAGTCGGTGGGGATCAGCAGCAGGCCGGCGAACGAGGCCGCCATCACCACCAGGCCCGCCGCCGCGAACAGCCGGGCGCCGAACCGGTCCGACAGGTGGCCGGCGACCGGCCCCGCGGCCAGGAAGCCGATGGTGAGCGGCACCAGGTAGATGCCGGCCCACAGCGGGGTGTCGGTGTAGTCGTAGCCGTGCAGCGGCAGCCAGATGCCCTGGAGCCAGATGATCAGCATGAACTGGAGGCCGCCGCGGGCGATCGAGCCCAGCAGGGTGGCGAGGTTGCCGCCGGTGAAGGTCGCGTTGCGGAACAGCCGCAGCGGGAACATCGGCTCGGCGACCTTCATCTCGATCACGCAGAACAGGACCAGGACGACCACGCCGCCGATCAGGCCCGCGAGCACCCACGGGTTGGTCCAGCCCATGGTGTGGCCGCCGTACGGCTGGATGCCGTAGGTGATCGCGGCGAGCAGGGCGACCAGGCCGACGGCGAAGGTGATGTTGCCCCACCAGTCCATGCGGGCGGGCCTGCGCGCCCCGGTCTCGTGCAGCGAGCGGTAGGCCCACACCGTGCCGATCAGACCGATGGGCACGTTGACCCAGAAGATGGTCCGCCAGTTCCACTCGGCGAGCACACCGCCGAGGACCAGGCCGATGAAGGATCCGGCGATGGCGGCGACCATGTTGACGCCCAGGCCCATGCCGCGCTGCCGGGCGGGGAAGGCGTCGGTGATGATGGCCGCGGAGTTGGCCATCAGCATCGAGCCGCCGACGGCCTGGACGACTCGCCAGCCGATGAGCCACAGGGCGCCTCCGCCGCCGCTCATCGGGTCGAGGGAGAGGATCACCGAGGTGACGGTGAAGATCAGGAAGCCGGCGTTGTAGATCTTGACGCGGCCCAGGATGTCGCCGAGCCGGCCGAGCGTGACCACCAGCACCGCGGTGACCAGCATGTAGCCCATCAGCATCCACAGCAGGTAGCTGACGTTGCCCGGCTCCAGCGGGTTGAGCCGGATGCCGTTGAAGATCGCGGGCAGCGAGATCAGCACGATCGAGCTGTTGATCGTCGCGATCAGCATGCCCAGTGTCGTGTTGGACAGGGCCACCCACTTGTAGCGGGGGTGGTCCACCGGGACCCGGGCCGATCGCCCCGGCCGCTGTTGTATGCGCTCTGCCGCGTCTCCCGTCAACACCAGCGACTGCCTCTCCACCGAACGGCGTATTTACTTAGCTTACGTGAAGCAAGTTAACACGCCCGGAGGCGCCCGGACCTCCCCGGACGGCGGGCGAGCGGGATCCGGGACCCGACTGTGACCGGGCAGGCCGGGGCGGGGCCGGGGCCGAGCCGGGACGAGCTCGGGCTTGCGGCTCAGGGCTTGCGGCTCAGGGCGGCCGGCTCGGGGCAGGCGGGGCTCAGGGCTTGCGGCCGACCCCCGCGTACATCCACCGGGTGGTGCCCTCCGTCGGCCCGTCCGGCCGCCACAGCGGGACGAACTCCACACCCGGCTCCATCAGGTCCCAGCCCGCGAAGAGTTCCTCGACCTGCGCACGCCCGCGCAGCGTGATGCCGCTGCGGGTGTTCTGCCAGGTCAGCGCGACCTCGTCGGCCCGCTCCGGGTTGCCCTCCGCGGTGCTGTGGGACAGCAGCAGGCGGCTGCCGGGGGCGGCGCGCTCGAGGACGGTCCGGACCGCCGCGGCGGCCTCCTCGTCGGTCACGAAGTGCAGCACCGCGAGCAGCAGGACGGCCACCGGCTCGGAGAAGTCGATCAGCGCGCGCAGCTCGGGGTGGTCGAAGACGTCGCCGAGGCGGCGCACGTCGCCGTCGATCACCGTGGCGGTGCGGTTGTCGGCGAGCAGGGCGCGGCCGTGGGTGAGGACGATCGGGTCGTTGTCGACGTAGACGACCCGGGCGTCCGGGACGACCGCGCGGGCCACCTCGTGGACGTTGCCGCGCGAGGGCAGCCCCGCGCCGACGTCGACGAACTGCCGGATGCCGGCCTCGGCGGCCAGCCGCACCGCGCGCCGCAGGAACGCGCGGTTCTCCCGGGCGGCCGCCGGGATGTCCGGCGAGACGGCGATGGCGTGCTCGGCGGCCTCCTGGTCGGGCAGGTAGTTGTCCTTGCCGCCCAGCCAGTAGTCGTAGATGCGCGCCGGGTGCGGCCGGTCGGTCTGAAGCTCCGTCAGGTCGGGACGGCCGGCCAAGTAGTCCTCGCCGCCGCGCACTTCGGTCCCCGCCATGTGCGTCTCCTCACGCCGGTACCAGCGATCCACCGCAGCATAACCAGCGGTACCGGCCGCCGGACGCCGCACCGGTCCGCGCGCCGCCGCCCGCCCGGTCGGGCGCGCCGCATCACCGCCGAGATCGGCCGGCGGCGGCCGGTCAGGTGCGCAGCAGCAGTTCGGTGTTGCGGTCGGTGGGCGTCCCGGCCATCGTCCGGCTGCCGCCGGGGCGGTTGTAGGCCATCTCCCGGTACAGGGCGGCGAGTCCGGCGGGGGAGAGGTCGTCGTAGGAGGTGCGGTGCGGCGCCGACGACTCGACGAGGGTGGTGAACAGCGAGAGCGTGCCGTCGTGGTTGTCGGTCAGCTCGAAGACCCGGGCCAGCTGCGGGTGGTCCACATGGGAGGCGGTGGTGATCTCCCAGAAGCCGTCCCGCGGCACGATCCTGTTGGCGTGGCAGTGGCCGTTGATCCACGCGATGACGTTGCGGTGGCGGCCGAGCACCGCCAGGACCTCCTCGCCGGTGTGCCGCTTCTCGTGCGGACGCGCCGGATCGGGCCGGGTGTTGGTCATGGTGCCGCTGGTGTGGTGGCTGAAGACGAGCACCCGCTGGTCGTGGTGGGCGGCCAGCGCCCGGTCCAGCCAGGTGAGCTGGGCGGTGCCGATCGAGCCCGGCGAGTCGCCGCCGCGGTCGGTGGTGTCCAGGCTGACGCCGAGGACACCGTCCGCGACCGGGAAGCTGTAGTAGAGGCGGTCCTCGGCCAGGTTGGCCGCGGTGAAGCCGTGCCCGGCCGGACCGGGGCCGGTGTGGCGGGCGTCGAGGTGGGCGCTGATGTAGTCCCGGCGGGAGAACGGCGCGCGCCGCGGATCGGCGGTGACGGTGCGCGCCTGCCGGCCGTAGCTGCCGAACAGGTGCCGCAGCAGGTCGCCGTGGACGTCCCCGCCCGAGGCGTCGGCGCGCAGGATGCGGGCGGACTCGGCGGCGGGCACGCTCTGGAGCTTGGCGGTGCCGGTGGCGACGGCGGTGAAGTACGGGTCGGTGAGCGCGTACAGGCCGCCGGCCAGGCCGTCGTGGTTGCCGGCCGTCGAGTACCACGGCATCCGCAGTCCGGGGCTGGTCACCGGCCGGGTGGCCGCGGCGAGGTAGCCGGGCAGGTGCGGGAAGCCGTGCCGTTTGTCGGCGTCGCCGCGCGGGGACTCCGGCTGCCAGAACAGGTCCAGGCCGCTGTTCTGGACGCCCTCGTAGGCGCGGGGGTCCCCCGAGTCCGGCGTGATGCGGCCGCCGTTCATCCCGGTCAGGAACCAGTCCAGCTCCAGGCGGGAGTTGTTGTCGCAGTTGTCGCCGGTGGACATGGTGAACGACAGTGCCGCGCCGGTCACCGGGCCGCCGGGCAGGGCGTTGATCCGCTCGACGAGGGAGACCATGCCGGCCACGGTCAGCGCCTCGTGCGGCCGCCAGGTGTTGACGGCCGCGCTGCGCAGGAACTCCAGGCGCAGCGGGGACTGCACGTCGGTCAGGTGCAGGTCGGTGAGCTGGACGAAGCAGGCCAGCACGGTGCGGCGGCCCTCCCGGCCGCGGTGCGGGGTGCCCAGCTCGGGCCGCACCACCTGCTGCCAGCCCGGACCGTCGGAGAAACGCTGGTAGTCGCCGCTTCCGTGCGGGGTGGCCACACCGGCCAGGGTGGTGCCCGCGGTGTAGGGGGCGGTCACCACCCGGGGCTCGACCGGCCGGAACGGGGCGGGCCGCGCGGCCGCGGGCCGGGCCGTCGCGCCGCGGCCCGACGGGGCGAGCAGGACGCCCCCGAGCCCGCCCCCGGCCGCCGCGGTGGCCAGGCCGCCGGAGGCGAACAGCAGGGTGCGGCGGCGCACCGGGGCGCCGGAATCAGCGGGCGGGGCGGGATGCGAAGGAGTGGAGGGGGCGGGGGTGCCGTCGCCGGGGGCGGTACGGGACATGGGGGTCCCCTTCGGATAGGTCCGTCGGTCTCGGCGGCGCCCGGCCGATGCGCCTTCCTGGATGGTTGGCAGCGTGGATGACCTGCGGCCCAACGCGGGGACAACGTTGGGCGCCGGGCATCGGACCACTCGTGGCGGGCGGACGCCGCCGTGGCCGGGTCCGGCACCCGGTCCGCCGGCGGGTGCGCCGCCGCCCCGGAACGGCGCGTCCCGAGCCCGTCAGACCCCGGTGTCGCAGCAGCCGTCCCGGCGCAGCTGCCGCCCGGCCGCCAGCCAGTGCTCCCGGGGCGCCGCCGCGGCCGCGGGAGCCGCCGCGGCCCGGAAGGCGTCCACCAGGTCGGACTGCCGGTACAGCACCCCACCGCGCAGCACCGCCGCCGTCCGGACCAGCGACGCGAAGTCGGTGAACGGGTCGCCGTCCACCAGCGTCAGATCCGCCAGCCGCCCCGGCAGCACGGTGCCCAGGTCCGCCTCGACGCCGAAGACCCGGGCCGGGATGGCCGTCGCGGTGCGCAGCACCTGCGCCGGTGACAGGCCCGCCCGGTGCAGTGCCCGCAGCGCCAGGTGCAGGTGGAGCCCCACCGGCACCAGCGGGGAGTCGGTGCCCATGGCGATGAGCGCGCCATCGGCCAGCAGGCGCCGGTAGACCGCCGTCTCGGTGTCGAGCGCCGCCAGCTGGCCGGCGGTCGGCGGGTTCTGGGTGTACTCGCGGACGGCGGCGATGTCCCAGGGCGGCATCAGCGCGGTCACCCGGGGGTCGGCCGCCAGTGACGGATCCGCGCCGGCCAGCGGCACCGCGGTGAACGGGGTGGCGATCATGTGGAAGCCGGCGGCCGTGTACAGCTCGGTGACGTCCTCGTAGGCGTGTCCCGTCGCCGTCACGGCGTGCCCGAACTCCAGCCGCTGGGTGGCCTGCAGATGGGTCGTCAGGTCCTGCGCGACCTCGATGCCCGGGGTGCACAGGTGGCCGCCGGAGCGCACCCCCAGCCGTTCGTGGGCGAACCGCGCGGCCTCCGCCATCATCCACGCCGGGGCGCGCACATACGTCTTGACGAAGTCCCAGTCCAGCGCGGCGCCGCGGGCCAGGGAGCGGCGCAGCCCGGCCCGGGTGCGGTGCGCCCGGCCCATGCTGTACGCCACCCGGGAGCCGTCCAGCAGCTCACCGGTGGTGAACAGCCGGGGGCCGGCCAGCTCCCCGGCGGCCACCGCCTCCCGGATCCGGGCCTGCTCGTAGGAGAACCCGCCGAGCGAGACGGCGGTGGTGATGCCGTACGCGAGTTGCAGCGCGGTCTGGCGGCCGCCGTAGGTGGACTGCCACGGGTGGGTGTGGGAGTCCCACAGGCCGGGCAGCACCGTCCGCGCCGAGGCGTCCACCCGCCGGGCCGCCGCCCGCCCGGGGCGGTGCGGCTCGACCGCCGTGATCCGGCCGCCGCGCACCACCACGTCCACGTCCTCGCGGACCCGTTCCCCGGTGCCGTCCCACAGGCGGCCCGCGTGCACCACCGCGTCCGCCGGCGTGGGCCGCCGCCAGTCGAGCGGAACGCGTACCGTGCGGGCCGCGCAGGTGCGCACGTCGATCAGGCGCAGCCGCCCGGCGGACAGGTACAGCAGCGAGCCGGAGTCGCCGGACCACGACGGATGGTCGGCGGGCTCGTCGGTCAGCTGCCGGGGCGCGCCGTCCGGCGTGCCGTCCGGGCGCACCGGCAGCAGCCACAGCGCCGACTCCAGCACCAGCGCCATCCAGCGGCCGTCCGGCGACCAGACGGGACCGGAGTCGTAGCGGTCCGCGACCGAGGTGTGCGGCGCCGGGGCGTGCAGCCGCGAGGTGCCGTCGGCGGTGTCGATCACCCGGATGAGGTTGTAGCCCTCGCGGAAGCGCTGGTTGAGCCGGTTGCGGTCGCACAGGGCGAGGTGGCGGCCGTCCGGCGACCAGCTGGGGCGGCCGGGCAGCCCGCCGCCGCCCATCGGTGCGGCCAGCACCCGTTCCGCGCCGCCGGCGAGTTCGCGCACCACCAGGTTGCCCGCCATGTCCAGGCAGGCCAGCCGGGTGCCGTCGGGGCTGAGGGCCGGGTGGACGCGCCCGCCGGACGCCAGCACCGTCTCGGCGCCGGAGGCCAGGTCGTGGCGGCGGATGGTGTGCAGGCCGTCCCGGTCGTCGGCGTACAGCAGCGCCCGGCCGTCCCGCGACCATACCGGCCCGAGGACGTATCGGGTCGCCTCGCAGCGCAGCAGGCGGCGCGGCCGGGCGTCGCCGATCGTGTACAGCCACAGGGAGTTGAGCGCCGCGAACGCGATCCGCCGCCCGTCGGGGGCCAGGGCGGGCAGGTGGACGCCGCGCACCGGGCGCACCCCGCCGCCGTCGAGGTCGTAGCGCTTGGTGCGGTAGGCCGGGCGCGGCACCGGCAGGGTGGCGGTGAACGGGATGTCCTCGCCCCCGTCCCGGCCGGGACGCACCACGCGGAACCGGCCGTCGACGGTCAGCAGCAGCTCGCCGTCCGAGATCCAGCGCGGCGGCACCGGCGCGACGTCCCCCGCGACGGCGACCGGCCGCCCGTCCACGACCAGGGTGCAGGAGGCGGCCGGTGCCGGGGTGGTGCGCAGATACGCCAGGGTGCCCCGCGGGGAGAGCGCGGGCACCATCACCTGCCCGGGGCCCGGCTCGGTGTGCTCGACGGTCACCGGGCCGGAGCCGTCGGCCGGCACCGAGGCGATCGTCCGGGCGTCCAGCACCGTGCCCGTCGTCCCGCCGGTGACGGGGCGGCCGCGGACGAACAGCACCCGCCGCCCGTCCGGTGACCAGGTGGGGTCGAAGTCCTCCCAGGGGCCGTCCTGGAGCGGCCCGTCCTGGCCGGGCAGGCCGGTCAGCCGGGTGAGCCGCCCGGTGGCCGCCTCGACCACCCACACCCGGTACGGGCTGCCCGCGACCGGGTCGCCGCCGCGCTCGGAGGCGAACGCGATCCGGGTGCCGTCCGGCGACCAGGCCGGGCCGCGGTCGTCCCACGGCCCGTCGGTCAGCTGCCGCGCCCGCGAGCCGTCCGGGGCGAGGGTCCAGATGTGGAACTGCCCGCCCTGGTAGGCGCAGACCGCCAGCCGGGTGCCGTCCGGCGAGAAGACCGGGCGGGTCGGCTCCAGGCCCGGCGTGCTCAGCGCCACCGCGGCGCCGCCCGCGCGCGGCACGCCCCACAGGACGTTCTGCACCTCGGCGACGAGCCGGTCACCTGCGGGGGAGAGGGTCGCCGCGCCGTTGGTCGCCTCGGTGAACGACAGCGCGGCGGCTGGTGGTGCCCCGGCCGCGGCCGTCCGGGGCGCGCCCGCGGCCAGTGCGGCGGTGCCGGTGGCGGCGACGGTGCCCGCCTGGAGGAACGTGCGCCGGGACAGCCCGGAACCCTCGCGGTGCGCGGACGCGTTCTCCAACGGGCCTCCCCACGGCGGTGCGCCCGGCCGCCGCCGGACCCACGGTGCTGGAGGCCCGATCGTGACACAGGGGGCGGCGCCCGCAGCCCGGCAATGCCCCAAGTTGGCCGAAGTACGGCGCCCGGACGCACCCCGGTGGGGAGCCGGTGCCCGTCAGCGGCCCCCGTCGCCGGACAACCACTCGGCGAGCACGGCGGCCTGGCTGTGGTCCACGTCGCGGGTCGCGGTGAGCAGCGTCAGCCGGCCGTGCGCGGCGAGGTCGCGCAGCCGGCCGGCCGCCTCCGCGTGCCCGGGATCGCCCAGTTCGGCGAGGTAGCGGCGGCGGAACTCGGCGAACCGGGCGGGCTCATGGCCGTACCAGCGGCGCAGCTCGGTGGAGGGGGCGACGTCGCGCAGCCAGGCGTCGAGGTGCGCCTCCTCCTTGCGCAGGCCGCGCGGCCAGACCCGGTCCACCAGGACCCGCCTGCCGTCCTTCGGCGACGTCTCGTCGTAGATCCTGCGGTAGGTGATCTGCCCGGCCATCGACGTGCCCTTCCCGATCGCCTCGGAATCGCGCTGCCCCGGTACTCGTCCATTTTATCCGGTGCATGCGTTAATGGTGGGATTCCGCTGGTCAGGGGAGGCGGCCGCCGAACCGGCAGCGGAACGGCCCGGGAGGCAGGATGGGAGCGGTGGAGCGGTTCGACGCCTTCCAGCGGCGGCACGACGCGGTGGGCCTGCCGCTCGCGGTGGCCTACAAGTTCTTCGACGACCAGGGCGGCTATCTGGCCGCGCTGCTGACCTACTTCGGCTTCCTCTCCCTGTTTCCGCTGCTGCTCCTGCTGGTCACGGTGCTGGGCGCGCTGCTGCAGGACAGCCCGCGGCTCCAGGAGGCGGTGCTGCACTCGGCGCTGAGCAGGTTCCCGGTGATCGGCGACCAGCTCGGCGCCAACGTCCACTCGCTGCGCGGCAACGGCTTCGCGCTGGCGGTGGGCATCGTGGCGGGTCTGTACGGCGCGCTGGGCGTGGCGCAGGCGGCGCAGCTCACCCTGAACCGGATCTGGGCCGTGCCGCGGTACCGGCGGCACGATCCGCTGCGCTCCCGGCTGAAGGGCCTGCTCTTCCTGGCGATGGCGGCGGTGGGGCTCGGCGCGGCCACCGCGCTGTCCGCCGCGGCCTCGGCGAGCCATGTCTTCGGCACCCGGCTGGGGGTGGAGACGCGGTTCGCCGTCGGGCTGGCGGCGGTCGCGCTCAACACCGGGCTGCTGCTCCTGACGTACCGGATGCTGACGCACCGGGCCATCCCGGCGCGGCGGTTGTGGGGCGCGTCGCTCGGCGCGGCCTGTGTCTGGCAGGTGTTGCAGTGGGGCGGGGCGTATTACGTCGGCCATGTGCTGCGCGGTGCCAGCGCGACGTACGGCATGTTCGGCATCGTGCTCGGGCTGCTGGCCTGGATCTACCTGGCGGCGCTGGTGTTCGTGGTGGCGGCGGAGGTGAGCGCGGTGCGCGCGCACCGGCTGTGGCCCCGCGCCCTGCTCACGCCCTTCACCGACGCGGTGCGGCTGAGCTGGGGTGACCGGCGCGCGTACACGTCGTACGCGACCACCGAGACGTACAAGAGTTTCGAGGACGTCAGCGTGGAGTTCGACCAGCAGCCCCCGCCGCCGGAGGAGGACGACGGCCGGTAGCGGGCGCGCCTCGGAGGTCCTGTCGGCGCGCGGCCGGCCACGGTAACGCGCCCGTGTGTGGACCTTGTGACCTTCCCGCCAACCACGTCAAGTAGTCCCGAGAACCATCACACTTCCCGTACAGTGCGGTCACGAGGGTGTCTAGATCTGTCATACAAACAGATCGTAGGCATCCTCGCCTTGTGACCGCGGGTGCCGGTGACCCCCGGCTGAACTGCGGCAACGCGTGCGATCACGAGTCGGCGGCCGCGGACACGGAACCGAACTGAAAGATCACAGAGGGAGTTCCCCATGACGATGGGCGCAGTCCTCCGAAGAACCGCGCCGCGGGCGTCGGTTGCCGGAGGGTGGATGTGACCGATTCTCAGGCGCTCAGAGAGTCCTTCGCCCTGGTCGGCAAGTCGGGCGACGAGGTACCGCGGTACTTCTACTCCTACCTTTTCCTCATCGCGCCGGAGGTCCGGCAGCTGTTCCCGATCTCCATGGGCGCCCAGCGCGACCGGCTGGTCGCCGCGCTCGGCAGGATCGTTGCGGAAGCTGATAATCCGGATGTGCTCGTCCCCTACCTCCAGCAACTCGGCCGGGACCACCGCAAGTTCGACGTCGTCGCCCAGCACTACGAGGCCGTGGGGCAGGCGTTGCTGGCCACCCTCGCCTACTTCGCGGGCGACGCCTGGACCGCGGAACTCCAGCAGGGCTGGACCGACGCGTACACCCTGGTCGCCCGCACCATGATCGAGGCGGCCGATACCGACCGGCTCGTCAATCCCTCCTGGTGGAACGCGGAGGTGATCCGGCACGAGCGCCGCGGCTTCGACATCGCGGTCGTCACCCTCCGCCTGGACCACCCGATGTCCTACCGCGCCGGACAGTCCGTCATGATCGAGACGCCGATGCTGCCCAGCACCTGGCGCGCCTTCACCCCCGCCAACGCCGTGCGCGCCGACCAGACCATCGAGCTGCACATCCGCTCGGTGGACGGCGGTGTCGTCAGCCCCAGCCTGGTCTACGGGCTGCACCAGGGCGACGTGCTGCGCCTGGGCGCCCCGGTCGGTGAACGGCTCACCCTCAAGGCGTCCGGCGGCCGCGAACTGGTGATGATCGGCGGTGGGACCGGCGTGGCCCCGATGCGCGCCCTGGTCGAGGAACTCGTGCTGTCCGGCGCCCAGCGCCGGGTGGACCTGTTCTTCGGCGCCCGCGAGGAGCACGGGCTGTACGACATGCCCGTCCTGCGCGGCATGGAGCACGCCCACCCCTGGCTGCGGGTGTGGCCCGTGTTCGGCGCGGACGCCGGGACGTACGAGAACCGCAGCCTGGCCGGCCCGGTCCTGCGCTCGGGCCACTGGGCGGGACGGTCCTTCTACGTCTGCGGATCGCCGAGCATGGTCTCCGCGACCGTGCGCGATCTGTCGGCAGCCGGCATCCCCCATGACCTACTGCATTACGAAGATGCTCGGTGATCGGAGAGCAAGTGAACAGGACAGGCAGACATCATGAGGGCTCCGGGGACCCAGCCGGCCGGATGGTGACCCCTGAGGCCCTGCGCTCGATGACCTTCACCCGTGCACCACTGCGGCGGCGCGGCTACGTCGAGGACGAGGTGCACGTGGCGATCAGCCGCGCGGCGGCGGCCCTCAGCTCGCTGGCGGAGGAGAACGCCCGCCTGCGGGCGGAGATGCAGCGCCACCGCGACTGGATCCGCGCCAACAACCTCTCCGACGGATCGCCGACCGGCGTTCCCGGGGTGGACGCCGTGCTGCAGCACGCCCGGGCCCAGCAGGTGGCCGAGCAGACCGTCTCCGTCGCCCGCCAGCAGGCCAAGAGCCTGGTGCAGAGCGCCAGAGCCCAGGCCGAGGCCATCCTCCAGCGCAGTTGGGAGCAGGCGACCCAGGCGGTCGCCCAGGCCTCCGCCGGCGGCGTGGAACCCGAGGAGGCCGACCGGCTCATCACCTACCTGCGCAGCATGGCCGAGTCGCTGGCGACCGCGGCGGACGAGTTCGCCACGAACCGGGCCCGGCCGACCGTCGGGAGCGTCGCGGGGCACCCGGCCCCCGGCGTCTCGTCGACCGTCGGGAGCGCGGCGGGCCACCCGGCTCCGGGCGTCTGAACCTCCCGGGCCGGGACGGCCGGGGCCGCGCCCCCTCCGCGCGGCCCGCGCGGCTCGTCCGCCCGCCCTCCGGTGGCCTTCCGGCGCGTCGGAGGGCGGGCGGCCCCCGTCCCGGGGATCACCCGTGGACGGCGGTCACCGTCCCGGCGCCGACCGTGCGGCCGCCCTCGCGGACCGCGAAGCCCAGGCCCGCCTCCAGCGGCACCGGCCGGCCCAGCTCCACCGTCATCGCGACGGTCTCGCCGGGACGCGCCACCGCGCGCTCCCCGAGGTCCACGTCACCGACCACGTCCGCCGTCCGCAGGTAGAACTGCGGCCGGTAGCCGGTGGCGATCGGGGTGCGCCGGCCGCCCTGCGCGGCGGGCACCAGGTACACCCGGGCGTCGAAGCGGCGGTGCGGCACCAGACTGCCGGGCGCGGCGACCACCTGCCCGCGCCGGACCGTGTCGCGCTGCACCCCGCGCAGCAGCAGCGCGACGTTGTCCCCGGCCTCGGCGTACTCCATCGGCCTGCCGAAGGTCTCAAGCCCGGTCACCACCGTCTCGACACCCGCGCCCAGCACCTCGACGCGGTCCCCGGTGCGCACCCTGCCGCGCTCGACGGCACCGGTGACCACCGTGCCGCGCCCGGTGATGGTGAGCACGTTCTCCACCGGGAGCAGGAACGGCGCGTCGGTGTAGCGCGCCGGCACCGGCACATGGGTGTCCACCGCGTCGAGCAGCGCCCCGATCGCCGCCGTCCACCGCGCGTCGCCCTGGAGCGCGCGCAGCCCGGAGACCCGCACGACCGGCAGCGTCGCGCCCGGATAGCCGTGCGCGGACAGCAGTTCGCGCACCTCCAGCTCGACCAGGTCGGTCAGCTCCGGGTCGCCGGCGTCGGCCTTGTTCAGCGCCACCACGATGTGCTCCACCCCGACCTGACGGGCCAGCAGCACATGCTCGGCGGTCTGCGGCATGACGCCGTCCAGCGCGGAGACCACCAGCAGCGCGCCGTCCAGCTGCGTGGCACCGGTGATCATGTTCTTGACGTAGTCGGCGTGGCCGGGCATGTCGACATGGGCGTAGTGACGGGTGTCCGTCTCGTACTCCACGTGCGCGATGGTGATGGTGATGCCGCGGGCGGCCTCCTCCGGAGCCCGGTCGATGCGGTCGAACGGCACGTAGGCGCCGGTGCCGCGGTCGCTGAGGACCTTGGTGATCGCGGCGGTCAGCGTGGTCTTGCCGTGGTCGACATGGCCCATGGTGCCGATGTTGAGGTGCGGCTTGGTGCGCACGTAGGACTGCTTGGGCATGGTTCCTTCCCCGATGTTCCGGGATGCTCCCGGCTGTGACGTCGACGCGGTCCCGCGGGCCGCGGTGGCGCGGCGGGACCGGCGAACCCCTCGGGCCTGCCGACCCTCCCCCTGCGGGGTTCGCGGAGTTGTCCGGGAAGGGTCAGGCTCGGGCGCCGCCGAACGGCGCTGCCGCGGGGGCGGCGCACACGGCACGGGCGGCCGGTGCGGAATCGACGGCAGCCTTCGGCGCGCCGGCGATGGCGGCGCTGCTGGGGAAGGCGTACCGGAACATGGCGCCCATGCTCCGGTACGGGGGCGGCCGATGGCGAACGGTTTTTCCCGTGGTGACGGCGTCCCCGGCCGCGGTGCGCCGCCGGCGCGGGAGCGGTGGGAGCGGCCCGTGCCTTTCCTGATGTGCCTCTGGATATGTCTCTGAATATGCCTCTGGGTATGCCGCAGGAAAATGAAAGGGAATGCGGTGCCCTGTTTTCCGTTCGGCGTCCGGGGTGTCGGGTGCGGAGGGGAAGAGTGGCAGCTGAAACGATCCTTCGGTAAGAGGGGGAGTGGCTGTCGCGAAGGCTCGCGGGGAAGGATTCCGGGGCGTGCTGGAGGGCGGGCGCTCCCCGGTGACCTGGGGTGATGGGGTCGCCGGCGGGTGATGGACAGTGAAGTAGGCCAATACTACTAATTGCCTCGAATGGGCTAACGCTTTGGCCGGGTATTGCTCGCCTTTCCCGCGCCCTGCCATCATCGATTTCGTGAGAGGAGCTCGGTCTCCGGGGGGTATCGGGGTGGATACGGGGTGGAAGTGGGAGCCGTCGCGCGCGTCCTGGCGATTTCCCAGGTGCTCTCGCCCCTCAGCGGTTTCCCGTCGCTGCCGGCTGATTCGAGCCACGCGTAAGACCTGTCCGCATCACCAGGAGGAGTGCATGCAGCGATTCGCGTCCAAGAAGCGTCTGGCGGCGGGGCTGGCCACGGTGTCGATCGCCGCCGCGATGGCGATGGCGGCCGGCGCCCCGGCCCAGGCGAGCACGCCGGTGCCGAAGGACTCCCTGACCTTCACCGTGGACTACATCCACACCACCATCCCGGGCAACCCGACGTTCGGCGCCAGCTTCGTCGGCAACGGCACCGTCACCGACTCCGGCGGCAACCAGATCGGCACCGCGGACGACCACTGCGACGAGGACCAGATCACCTTCCAGGCGGTGACCGTCCAGTGCAACAGCGTCATCAGCCTGTCGGACGGTGAGATCGACATCACCAGCGTCGCGCCGATCCCCATCCTTCAGACGGCCTACCCCTACTCCTTCGACGGCATCATCCAGGGCGGCACCGGTTCGTACGACGGTGCCCAGGGCGACGCACGCATCACCGCCAAGGAGCCCGGGCTCTACGAGGTCACCCTCAGCTTCAGGTAACCGTCGACGACCCCTACCGCACGGCAGGTCCGACGGCGGGCCTGCCACCCGAGGAGGCCATCATGCGCCGTGCCGCGACGGTGCTGCTGCTCGTCTGCGCCGCACTGACCACGGCCATCGCTCCGGCCCAGGCCGCCGTCGGCCAGGTGGTCGTGTTCGCCACCGAGCTCCAGCCGCTGACCGTCTACACCGACCCGGACGGGTGCCGGACCCTGCCGCCGGCGGCCCATGTGCTGGACAACCTCACCGACCGTCCGATCAGGCACTACGCCGCGCCGGGCTGCCTGGGGCCGTACCTGACGATCCAGCCGGGATACGGCAGTCACGTCCAGGGGCTCGGCGGCAGCTTCTCCGCCTGAGGACCCGGCCTCGCGGCCCGGCCGGAAACAGCGGCCGGGCCGCGGGATTCCCTAAGGAGCACCAGCGGTTTGCTCACCACCTTGATCATCGGTCTGGGCCGTGCCGGCCTCGGACTGCACATACCGGTCCTGGCGCGGCTGCGCGCGGAAGGCCGGGCCGGATTCCACCCGGCGCCCCCGCACCCGGTCGTCGCGGTCGACCCGTGCGGCCCCGACCCGTACGGCCACCCGCCCGACCTCACCGTCGTCGACTCGCTGCACAAGGCCCGCGGCCTGCTGGTGCCCGACCGCACCGTGGTCCACCTCTGCACACCGCCCGCCGTACGCCCGGCGCTGCTGGAGGAGGTCGCCGCGCTGGGCTTCTCCCGGATCATCGTGGAGAAGCCGCTCGCCCGGACCCCGGACGACCTCGAGGCGGTGCTGCGTCTCGCCCGCCGCCACCGGCTCCGGCTGTCCGTCGTCGCCCCCTGGCTGCACAGCACGCTCACCGACCGGCTCGTCGCCCTGCGGGACGGCGGCACGCTGGGACGGCTGCGGGCCGTCACCATCACCCAGCACAAGCCGCGCTTCCGCCGCTCCCTGGCCGGCCGCGGCCACGACAGCGCCTTCGACGTGGAGATCCCGCACGCCCTCGGACTCGCCCTGCGCCTGGCCGGGGACGCCGAGGTGACCGGAGCCGCCACCACCGACCTGCGCTTCGGCGGCGAACACCGGCCCGCCATGGGCTCCGCACACCTGACGCTCCGTCATCACAGCGGAGTGCGCACCACCATCACCTCCGACCTGACCTCCCCGGCGCGGGTGCGCCGCGCCGTCCTGGAACTGACCGGGGGACGCGTCGTCGCCGACTACCCGGTCAGCCAGGACGACGACATCGCCCAACTCCGCGTCACCCGGCGGGACGAACCGGGCGACGGCGGCCGGCCGTCCCTGGAACTGCTGCGCGACGACGCCCTGGGCACCTTCCTGGCCCACGCCTACCGCCGGTACGCGGCGGCCGGCGAAGGCGACCTGGAACAGCATGTGCGGGCCTGCGTCCTCCTCCACGACGCCAAACGGCACGCCGCCGCCGCGACCGCCCGCACCGGCACGGCCCCGCCCGCGCCCCTGCCCGCCGCGAACGGCGAGGCCGCACCCGGCGTCGTCTACGCCGGCATCGGGGACGAGGCGGGCGGCGCACCGGACGACCAGCTCGCCGCGCTCCAGGCCCTGGGATGGTCCGCCATCGAGCTGCGCACCGTCGGCGGCACCGCCGTCGCCGACCTCACCGACGAGGCCTTCGCCCGCCTCGCCGCCCGGCTGGCCGGCGCCGGGCTGCGCGCCGTCTGCCTGGACTCCCGGATCGGCGACTGGTCCCGGCCCATCACCACCCCCTTCGAGCAGGACCTCGCCGAACTGCGCGTCCTCGCGCGCCGCTGCCGGGAGCTGGGCACCCGGTTCGTCCGGATCATGTCGTACCCCAACGCCGGTCTGGACGAGGCGGAATGGCGCCGGCAGGTGCTGTACCGGCTGCGCGTCCTGGCCGGCCACGCCGAGGCGCACGGCCTGGTGCTGCTGCACGAGAACTGCAGCGGCTGGGCGGGCGCGCGGGCCGACCGCGCGCTCGAACTCCTCGCGGCCGTCGGCAGTCCGGCCCTCGGCCTGCTCTTCGACACCGGCAACGGCGTGCCCTACGGCTACGACAGCCGCGAGATGCTCGACGCGCTCCTCCCGCACGTCCGGCACGTGCACATCAAGGACGCGGTCGGCGGCTCCACCCACACCCGGTACACCCTGCCCGGCCACGGCGGCGCGCGGGTCGCCGACTGCCTGCGCGCGCTGCTGGACGGCGGCTACACCGGGGCGCTGTCCATCGAACCCCACACCGCCCTGCGCCCGCACGAGGGCCACGACACCACGGCGGACGGCGCGGTGGCCGCGTTCGTCGCCTACGGGCGGGAACTGGAGCGCCTGGTACGCGACCAGGTGCTGCCCGGCCCGGCCGCCCGGGCGGTGCGATGAGCTCCGGATCCGACCTGGAACGGGTCGCCCTCACCCCCGCCGAACGACGGCTGCTGCTGCGCCTGCTGGACCTGCCCACCGCCGGCCCGCTGGAGACCGGGCCCGGCGCGCCCGAGCCGCGGCTGTGGGACGCCGGCCGGGCCTACGCCCGGGCCGCCGCGGACCTCGGCATGGCGGTGGTGCGGCACGCCGCCGCCGGAGCGGACACGGTGGCCCGTGACGACGTCCCGGTGGCCGTCCGGGAGGCGGCGCGCTCCCCGCGCTTCCTGGCCTGCCAGCCCAGCCTGCTGCTGCGGCTGGGGCCCGCCCTGCCGCGCGAGGCCACCGTGATGTGCAACGTCCACCTCGACACCGTGGCCGGCTGGTGGCCCGCCCGCTTCGACGGCCGGCGGTTCCACGGCCGCGGCGCGATCGACGCCAAGGGGCCGGCGGTGGCCCTGCTCGCGGGTGTCCGGGCCGCCCGGCGGCTCGCACCGGCCCTGGGCGAGCGGGTGGCCGTCCTGATCCAGGCGGTCGCGGGCGAGGAGGGCGGCGCCATGGGGACGTTCGGCACCAGGCCGCTGGTGGAGCGCGGCGCGGTCGGGCGCCTCAACGTGTTCTGCGAGCCCACCGGGCTGCGCTTCCTGCCCCGCGCCACCGCCTCCATGACGGCCTGCGTGCGGGTGCGCGGCCAGGACGCGATCGACGACGCGCCCGCCGCCGGGCACAACGCCACCGCGCTGCTCGGCCACCTCGCACAGCACCTGGCGCGGACGGTGCCGCCCCGGCTGGCGGCGGGCACCGGGATGTGCCTGGCGGGGCTGCACACCGGCGAACACCACAACCGTGTCTACGGCTCCGGTGCCCTGCTGCTGAACCTCTCCTACGAGCATCCGGCCGCCGCCCGAGAGGCGGAACGGGTGCTGGAGCGGGCGGTGCGCGACGGCGTCGAGGAGTTCCGGCGGCGCTTCGCCGGGCTGCGGGACTTCGCCCGCACCGCGGCCGACGCCGCGTCCATCACCACGGTGCGCTGGCTCAAACGCGGCCTGCCCGCGCTCGGCGGCCAGCCGGACTGGGGCGCCGAGCTGTTCGAACGGGCCGGCATCCCCGGCTGGCCCGCCGCCGCACCGGCCTTCACCTGCGACGCGATCTGGATGCACGGCCTGCCCGGCACCTACACCGCCGTCTACGGGCCGGGCCGTCTTGACGCCAACCACGCCCACGCCGACGGGGAGTTCGCGGACCTGGCGGACCTGGAGGCGTACGCGGCCGGGATCGCCCGCCTGCTGGCGGCCCACACCGCCACCGTGACCGGCGGCACCGCAGACCACCACGACCACGCCAAGCGGCTCCTTCCGGGGCCGCGGAGGGGACACCCCGGATGACCTCGACGACCCGGCGCGCCACCGCCACCGACACCACCACGGGCCGCCCGGGGGGCGCGCCGGCACCGGCGCCCGGCACCGTCCGCGTCCCCTACCAGGGCCTGCTGGGCTTCGTCCGCGGTGTGCTGGCCGCCCACGACGTGCCGCCGGAGCCGGCCGCCGCCGCGGCGGAGACGCTGTGCCACGGTGACCTGGCCGGTTTCGCCTCGCACGGCGTCGCCAACCTGCCCCGGCTGTATCTGCCGCTGCTGGCGGGCGGGCGGTGCGATCCGCGGGCCCGGCCGGTGGTGGCCGAGGACCGCGGCGCCGCCGTCCTGCTCGACGCGCGGCGCGCGCTGGGGCTGTGGGCGGCCGGCACGGCCATGGACCTCGCGGTGGCCCGGGCCCGGGAGCACGGCGTCGGCCTGGTGTCGGTGCGCGGGGCCACCCACTTCGGCTGCGCCGGGCACCACGCCCTGCGGGCCGCCCGGCAGCGCATGGTGGGCCTGGTGACGGCCAACTGCGGCCGGCAGCGCCTGGTTCCGCCGGTCGGCGGCCGGACGCCGATGCTGGGCACCAACCCGCTGAGCCTGGCGGCGCCCGCGGGCGGCGGGCCGCCGTTCGTCCTGGACATGAGCACCACGGTGGTGCCCACCGGAAAGGTGCGGGCCGCGGCCCGGGAGGGGCAGCGGGTGCCGCCGGGCTGGCTGGAGGACGAGTCCGGTGCCCCGGTGACCGACCCGGCCTCCTTCGACGACGGGTGGTCGCGGCTGTGCTGGCTGGGCGGCCGGCCGGAGACCGGCGCGTACAAGGGGTTCGGTCTCGCGCTGCTGGTCGAGGTGCTGTCGGCGCTGGTCTCCGGCGCGGGCACCGGCCCCGGCGCGGCGCGGGACGGAACGCCCGCCGGGGACGACGACATCGGGTACCTGATGCTGGCGATCGCGCCCGGCCGCCTGCGCTCCGAGGACGGCTTCCTCGCGGACTGCCGGGAGGTGTTCGGGGCGCTGCTGGGCTGCCCGCCGCTGCTGGACGGCCGGCCGGTGACGTATCCGGGTGTTCCGGAGGCGCGGCGGACCGCGGAACGGCTGCGGAACGGGGTGCCGCTGTCCCTCGCCGTGCACCGGGAGCTGCTGCGGGTCTCCCGGGACCATGGCGTGGCGTTCCCCCGGCCGCTGGCGGTGGGCGGATGACCGGCTTCCGGGTCGGCGTCGTCGGACTGGGCGTGATATCCCGCTTCTACCTCGCGGCCTTCGACCAGGTGCCCGGCCTGACGGTCACCGCGCTGTGCGACGCGAACCCCTCCCGGCTGGCCGCCGCACGGCCCCGCACGACGGTCACCCGCCACCGCGACCACCGTGAACTGCTGGCCGCCGCCCACGTCGACGCGGTCATCGTGGGCGTCCCCAACGACCAGCACCACCTGGTCTGCCGGGACGCCCTCGCGGCCGGGATCGCGGTGTGCGTGGAGAAGCCGCTGGCGACCACCCTGGCCGACGCGCGGGACCTGGTGCGGCTCGCCGGCCGCGCCGGGGCCTGCCTGTTCACCGCGTTCCACCGGCGCTACAACAGCGAGGTGGTGGCCCTGCTCGACCGGATCGCCGGGGGCCCGCCGGTGGTGTCGATGACGGTGCGGTACCTCGAACGCATCGAGGAGCACGCGGGATACGACCGCTGGTACCTCGACCCGGAGCGCTGCGGCGGTGGCTGCCTGGCCGACAACGGGCCGAACGCCTTCGACCTGGTCCGTCTCCTCCTGGGCGAGGTGCGCCTGGAGGAGTGCGCCGTCACCCGGGACTCCGGCGGCGTGGACCGGCAGGCCCACGTCGTGCTGCGCGGGGCCGGCGGCGCCGAGGCGCGGGTGGAGCTCGACTGGTCCTACCCGGGTGAGCGCAAGGACATCGAGGTGCGGCTCGCCGACGGGACCGTGGACGGCGCGGACATGCTCGCCGGACGGCCGGGCTTCAAGGCGTCGCTGTGGCACGAGTACGCCGGTGTGCTGCGGGACTTCGAGGGGGTGCTGAGCGGCCGCGCGCCATCCGGCCCGGTCCGTCCCGACGGCCTTGCGGCCCTGGAGCTCGTCGCCGCCGGCTACGCCGCGGAGCGGACGGAGAAGGCCCGGTGAACCCCGGTGAGGACGGGCCCAAGCGCCCGGTGCGGGCCCGGCTGGTGAAGGTGCTGACGCACCGCCGCGACGACCGCGGCATGCGGCTGGAGCCGTTCGCGAGCCGCTGCGTCCGCAGCGGGGACGTGCACGAGCTGGTGACCACCGACCACACCGGCACGGCCCCGGGGACCCGGATCGACCGGGTCGGCTTCCTGGGGTTCGCGGAGTTCGAGTGCGGCGGGGTCCTCGACCGGGGCGACGCGGTGTGGGCGGACGGGCAGGCCGTCGGCACCGTCCTCGGATTCGACGCCTGCCATCTGCCCAACCACTACAACATCCTGATCAGCACCGCCCGGCCGGTCACCGGCCAGGAGCGGGCCCTGCGCCCGGAGACGGAGATCCGCTTCGAGCAGGCCCCGCTCCGGCCGGACGCGGACGCCCGGTGAGGGCGGTGCCGACATCCCCAGGGAGAAGTGCCGATGACCGGGAGAAGCCGATGACCCCTCAACCCCGGCTCGCCATCGCCGAGGTGGCCCCGGACGCCTACCGGGCGATGCTCGGCCTGGAGGCGTGCCTGCAGGCCGGGCCGCTGCCCGCCGCGCTGCGGGAGCTGGTCCGGCTGCGCGCCAGTCAGCTCAACGGCTGTGCGTACTGCACGGAGTTGCACAGCCGCGGCGCCAGGGAGCTGGGCCTGGCCGGCGAGAAGCTGTTCGGCGTGGCCGTCTGGCGGGCGGCGCCGTACTTCTCCGAGGCCGAGCGGGCGGCCCTGGCGCTGACCGACGCCGTCACCCGGCTCGGGGAGCAGGGCGTGCCGGACGCGGTCTGGCGCCAGGCCGCGCTCCACTTCGACGAGCCGGCGCTCGCCGCGCTGCTGATGACGATCGTGACGATCAACGCGTGGAACCGCATCGCGGTGGCCACCGGGCTTGCCCCCGCCCCGCTCGGGTGAGCGAGGGCACCGTGCGGGGCGGTGTCACGTCCACCGCCCCGTGCCGTGCCCCTCCGGCCGTTCGCCGGGGAACAGCCGCTGCCGCAGCAGACTCCGGCACACCTTGCCTGTTCCCGTCCGGGGGATGTCCTGCCAGGGGAGCACCACCGGCTCGCCGAGGCCGGGCAGGTCCGCCGTGGCCCGCCGCCACGCCCGGGCGTCGAGCCTGCCGTCCTCGGTGACCAGCACCGGCAGCGGTGGCCGCCCGCGCACCGCCAGCACGGTCGCCTCCACGACGGCGGGCAGCCGGTCCTCGAGAACGTCCTCGGTCTCCACACAGCTCAGTCCCGGGACGGCGTCGACCTCCCGGTCCACGAGCACCAGGCCGCCGGTCGGGGTGAGCATGCCGAGATCACCGGTGTTCCACCACGCTCCCCGGGCCTTTGCGGCCCACCGCTCCGGCTCGCCGACATAGCCGGTGCACCGCGCCGCGGTGCGGGCCAGGACCAGCCCGACCTGCCCGCGCGGCACGGGACGCAGGGTCTCCGGATCGACGACGCGCAGCCGGGTGCGGCCGGGCACCGGCCAGCCCAGGTGACGTGTCGTCGGATGACGGGCGCCGACGGCGGCGACCGCGCGCCGGGTCAGCGGGCGGAACGTCAGCGGGCCGGTCTCGGTCTGCCCCCACGCCTGCACCCACACCGGGCACCTGCGGCGGGAGGCCCGCAGGAACGTCCGCACGGTGGGCGGGTGGAGGGCGTCGAAGGTACTGATGTACAGCCGCACGTCGCGGAAGACGCCGCCCGCGGGATCCGCCGCGCTCTCCTCCGCAAGGCCCCGCCAGTGGACGAAGGTGGCGGGCGCCGCCTCCACGGTGGTGGGCGGATGGGCGGTGAACAGGCGCCGTGCGGTGTCCGGTTCGGGGTCGGCGGCGATCAGCAGCCGCCGCGGCGCCAGATGCAGGACGCTCACCGTCCAGGGGATGGCCCGGCCGTGGCTGAACGGGTCGGCGCCGGCGACGGTGTCGGCGCGGCGGCTGGTCACCACCGGCATCCGGCCCGCCTCGAAGTGCGCCAGGCGGTGGATGAGCGTGGCCGTCGAGTGCCGGACCAGCTTGGGCAGGCCGGTGGTGCCGGAGGTGTGGGTGACCACCAGGGGCTCGTCCGCGCCCCTCCGGCGGGGCGGCCCCGGGGGCCCGGCCCCGTCGATCCCGGCCAGCGCGGGCACCCCGGGAACCGTCCCGGCGAGCGTCACGGTGCGGGCCGCGCAGCGCGTCAGGTCGATGCCCTGCCGCCGGGCCGCCTCCACCTGCCCGGCGCCCGCGACCAGCAGGGCCGGCGCCAGCCGGGTCAGGAGGGTGCGCAGGGCGTCCGGCGGCAGGTCGCCGGAGAGCAGCGCGGGCACGGCGCCGATCCGGGCGGCGGCGCAGGCCAGCAGGGCGTAGTCCCAGTGGTTGTCCTTCACCACCGCCACCGTCTCGCCGGGCCGGGCACCGGCGGCGGCCAGCCGTCCCGCGGTGTCCCGCACCAGCCGCGCCAGCCGCTCGATGTCATGGCGGGTGCCGGCGTGCGGGGCGATGTCGAAGGGCCGGCTGAGATGGACGACGGTCGGGCTGCCGCGGTCGGCCAGGGTGTCGAAGAGGGTGCCGAGGTCGTCGGGTTTCACCGGTCGCCTCCCTGTGCCGCGCGCTCGCCGGGGAGGGGACGGCGCCCGGTGACGGTCACCATCACCTGGCTCAGCCAGACGTTCCCCGGATCGGCCAGTTCGGCCAGTGCCGCGTCGATGTGACGTGCCGTCAGGTCGGTCCGGGCGAGGATCCCGGGCCGCAGATGGCTGATCCACAGGGCGTACCAGCGGGCCGCCCCGCTGCCGCCGCGTACGACGACGCAGCGTCCCTCGCTCCGCACCCCGGCCAGTCCGACGGCGCGGGCCAGCTCCTCGTCGAGCAGGCCGCAGCGGGGGTGGTAGCCGGAGGCGCACATCACCTCGTACGCGGCCCGCCTGACGTCACCCAGGAAGTCCGGGCGGGTGGGATGGCTGAACAGCGGGGCGGTGTCGGTGTCCTCCAGGACGAGGAACCCGCCGGGCCGCAGCGCCCGGGCGAGCCGTCCGACGGCCGCCGGGCGGTCGGTGACGTGCTGGAGCACCAGGCGCGCGTGGACCAGGTCGAACGCGCCCTCCGGCAGCTCCCCGGAGGCCACATCGCACTCCCGGACCGTCACGCCGTGCCCGGCCAGCCAGCCCAGGCGGTCGGTGCGCAGGTCCACCGCCACCACCCGGCCGTCCGGCCCGACGCGTTCCGCCAGCCACCGGGCGATCGAACCCCGCCCGGCACCCGCCTCCAGGCACCGCCATCCCGCGCCGACGCCGGTGGCCGTCAGCCGCTCGATCGTGCCCGGATCCCACAACTCCTCACCGAGCGCCAGGCGTTCCGTCTCGTCCGGGAACGCGGTGTCGAAGACGTACCCGGTGCGCTCAGCCATGGACCACCCCCGGGGCCGTCTGCCCGGCGTCGCGGAGCAGCCTGGCCCGCACCAGTGACGCGGAGCGCAACGCGCCCTCGCTGCTGGGGCGTTGCATCAGCCAGTCGCCCGCGTAGTCGACGCGGCGCGGCGGGCGGCGCAGGAAGCCGCCCCGCAGCCGCAGCGCCTCGGCGGTGGCCTCCGGCACCCCGTGGGGGAAGCGGTGGACCCGGGCGAAGAGCGTCGCGTCGCGCAGCCCCGGCACATAGGCCTCCGCCTGGTCCGCCACCTGCCGGACCACCTCCTCGTCGGGGGAGCCGATCAACGCCCGGCTGGCGTCCGGGCCGGTGAGGACGGACACCAGTCCCGCGCCGGGCGGCACCCGGTGACGGTTCTTGAGGTGGTCGACGGTGACGGCGCCGACCACCGGTTCGTGCGCGGCCGACAGGATCAGGGCGTAGACGCCGGGCGCGCCGGCGATCCCGAGCGGCCCGCGCAGCGCGAAGCTGACCCGCAGCCGCACCGAGTAGGACGAGGCCCGCAGATACGGGAGTTCGTCGGCCGGGGCGCCCGGGTGGAGCGCGCGGGCGATCGGCGCGGGGACGGCCAGCACCACCTGCCGGGCGGTGAGCCGCGCGCCGGAGGCGAAGGTCAGACGGGCCTCCGCGCCGTGCCGGGCGACGATGACCTCCCGCACGGCGGCGCCGGTGGTCAGCGGAAGGCCGTCGGCCAGCCGGCGGGCCAGGGTGTCCATGCCGTCGCGGTAGGTGCGCCAGTTCGCGGTGGTGCGGGTCGCGAACAGGTGGGCGAGGAAGGGGCCGGCGGCGGAGCGGTCCGGGTACCAGCCGGTGAAGCCGGTGATCAGCGGCTGGAGCAACCCCTCGGCCAGCTCGCTTCCGTAGCGTTCGGCGAGCCGGGCCACGCTCTCCTCGCCCAGGGGGGTGCTCTCCGGGTGCTCGGGGTCGAACGCCCGCCGCTGCCGGATACCGGACAGGGTGAACCGCAGCAGTTGCGCGCGGCCCCGGGGCCCGAGTCCCAGGCCGGTGACGAGTCCGCGGGCGCGGCCGACGCCGGGGCGGGGCCGGCCGCCGCACCAGGTGGCGATGGTGCCGGGCACCCGCGGCACGTCCGCATCCCGCAGGCCCAGCTCCCTGATGAGCCGCCAGGTCTCCGGGAAGCCCCGGGTGGCGACGGCCTCGGCGCCCTCGTCGATGACATAGCCGTCCTGACGGAGCGTCCGCATCCGCCCGCCGACCCGGTCCGCGGCCTCGAAGACCTGGACCTCCCGGCCCGCCGCGCGGAGCCCGCGGGCGGTGGCCAGGCCGGACACGCCCGCGCCGACGATCGCGACATCCAGGTCGGTGCTCATCGGCCGCTCCCGGTCACCAGCGGTGCCAGCAGGTTCCCGGCGACCAGCGCGGCCGCCGTCAGGCGGTGCGCGCGGATGCCCAGCGTCCGGGCGCGCAGCACCTCGCCGCGCCGCAGGAAGACGGCGAGCGCCGCGACGCGGACCGCGAGCGCCGGCAGCAGCGCCGGCACCGACCACCAGGGTGCCGCGCCCACCGGCGGCCCGGCCGCGACCGGCACCGCGCCGGCCGCGGTCACGGCGGCGACGAACACCGCGTTGCCCCGTGGCGTCAGCACGGCCGCGGCGGTGCGCCGCCGCACCCCGGCGTCCCCCACCGCGTCATGGGTGTTGGAGTACAGGCCGAAGAGCATCGGCCCGTAGCCGAACAGCAGCGCCTGGAGCACGGCGGCCGCGGTGATACGCCCGGTCACCAGGCCGTAGGGGACCAGCACCATCCCGGCGCCGAAGCCGAGGAGGAAGACCTCCTGCCAGCCGTGGTAGCTGATCCGCAGCCCCCAGGAGTACTGGACCGACGCCAGGAGGCACACCGCCGCCGCGATCAGCGCCCACGGCGGGCGGTGCGGCGCGAGCAGGGCGGCCAGCACCCACAGCACCGTGCCCGCGGCGGCGGTCAGCCAGGCGAAGCGCACCGCCTCCGCCGCCGACAGGGCACCCGCCAGCAGGGGTTTGCGGGCCAGCCGCCGGCGCCGCGCGTCGGAGCCGTAGTTCACCGCGTCGCTCCCGTCGCGGTACCCGGTCACGTCGTCGAACGCGACCGCCGAGACGATCACGAGCACCTCGCCGAGGAGGAAGATCCCGAGCGTGAGCAGGGTGCGCGCGCCGAGCCGGGACGCCGCGGGCAGCAGCGTCCAGGCCACCGGCAGGGCCAGGTAGTAGTCGACGATGTCCAGCTTGGCCAGCCGCAGATAGGCCCGGGCCCGGGCGGCCGCGGCGCCCGGCGAGGCACCGGCGGCCGGGATGCGGGGCGGGACGCTCCCGCCGACGTCAGCCGTCATGGCGTGCTCCCTTCGTGGCGGTGAACGCGCACACCGCGTCGGCGACCGACTCGACCTGAGCATCCGTCAGATGCGGGTGGACCGGGATGGCCAGCTGGCGGGCGGCTGCCGCCCGGGCGTGCGGCCAGTCGTCCCCCCAGGGCGCGTAGCGGCGGAACGCCGCCTGGTGCGGCAGCGGGGACGGGTAGTACACATGGCTGTCGATGCCCCGCTCGGCGAGATGGGCGCGCAGCGCGTCACGGTGCCGGGCCAGCAGCGAGTAGACGTAGAAGCAGCGGCCGTCACGGCCCGGCGGGGGCGGCAGCACGCCCCGCTCCCGCAGCGGGGTGAAGCGCTCGGTGTAGTACGCGGCGATCCGTGCCCGGCGCTCCAGGCGGGCCGGGAGCCCGGGCAGCCGCCGCAGTTGGAAGGCGGCCTGCACCTCGTCGAAACGGCTGTTGTAGCCGACGCGGTGGTGCACGAACCGGCGCCCGGCCTGGCCGTGGTTGCGCAGCGACCGCACCTGGGCGGCGAGTTCCGGGTCGTCGGTGACGACCACACCGCCCTCGCCCGCCGTGCCGAACGTCTTGACCTGCACGAACGAGAACAGCCCGGCCTCGCCCCACCGTCCGGCGGGCCGCCCGTCCAGCACCGCGCCCTGGGCGACCGCGGAGTCCTCCACCAGACGCACCCCGTGGTCCTTGGCGATCCGGCGCATCGCGGGCATGTCGGCCATCACCGAGAAGAGGTGCGCGGGGACGATGGCCCTGGTCCGCGCGGTGATCCGGCGCTCGACCTGGGCGGGGTCGGCCACCATGGTCCACGGGTCGATGTCGGCGAAGACCGGGGTGGCGCCGAGGGTGACGACGGTGTTCGCCAGCGGTGCGCATCCGTAGGCGGGGACGACGACCTCGTCGCCCGGGCCGGTGCCCATCGCGTGCAGGATCAGGGTGAGCGCGGAGGTGCCGCTGGAGCAGGCGATGACGTCGCCGGCGCCCAGTTCGTCGCGGAGCGCCCGCTCCAGGCGGGCGGTGTACTCGCCGAGGATGAAGGTCTGCGCCGGGGCCGTGCCGATCTCCCGGACGGTGGCGATCAGCGTGGCCCGGTCGGCCTCGAAGAGGTCCGGAGGGAAGAAGGGGATCGTCATGCCCGGCTCCCCGTGAAGAAGCCGCGGATCGCGTCGCACACCCGGTCCACGGACGTCAGGGGCAGGTCCGGGTAGAGCGGCAGCGCCAGGGTGTGGGCGCAGGCGGCCTCGGCGTGCGGGAAGTCCCCGGGCGCGTGGCCGAGTGGGGCGAACGCGGGCTGCAGGTGGAGCGGCACCGGATAGTACGTCTCGGTCCGCACGCCCAGGGCGGCGAGATGGGCGGCCAGTTCGTCGCGGCGCTCCACCTCGATCAGGTAGACGTACCAGACCGGGTCGGCCGGGACGGCGCGGGGCGCGGGCCGGGGCAGCCGCAGCACGCCGGGCACGCCGCGCAGCCGCTCGTCGTAGGCGGCGGCCAGTTCGGCGCGGCGCGCGATGTCGCCGTCCAGCGCGGCCAGCTTGGCCAGCAGCACGGCCGCCTGCAGGTCGTCCATCTTGCTGTTGACGCCGGGCAGTTCGGTGGGGTGGGAGATGGCGGGGAAGTTGGCGAGGGTGCGGCCGCGGCGGCCGTGGTGCCGCAGCGCGGCGGCGGTCTCGGCCACCTCCGGGTCGTCGGTGAGGATCGCCCCGGCGTCGCCGATCGCGCCGAGCGTCTTGGCGGGGAAGAAGGACAGCACGCCGCCGGCGCCGAGCAGTCCGGCGTGGGTGCCGTCCCAGCGCATCCCGATCGCCTCCGCGCTGTCCTCGACGACGGTCAGCCGGTGCTCGGCGGCCACCTCCAGCACTCCGCGCATGTCCGCCATCCGGCAGAAGAGGTGGACGGGCATCACCATCCGGGTGCGGGGGCCGGCCACCGCGGCGACCGACTTCGGATCGATCCCGTACCCGTCCGGCTCGATGTCCGCGAAGACCGGCCGGCCGCCGGCGAGCACCACGGAGGATGCGGTCGCCACGAAGCTGAACGCGGGCACCACCACCTCGTCCCCGGGCCGCAGGCCGCAGGCCCGCAACAACAGGACGAGCGCGTCCGTCCCGCTGTTGACCGCCACCGCGTGCCGGGCGCCGGTCCAGGCCGCGAGCGCCGCCTCGAACTCGGCGACCTTTCTGCCGTGCGAGTACTTCCCGTCGTCGAGGACGTCCTCGACATGCGCCAGGATGCTCTCCCACAGCCGGTCGAAGGTGGCCGCCTGGTCGAAGAACGGTACGGCGTCGACGAACGGAACAGCCCGTGCGCTTTCCGTCGGCATTTTCCCTCCCCTTACCCTCCCCTGGTGTCCCCCCGGACGGCAGGGCGGCGAGACGCCCGCCGGTCATCAGGGAATTGCCCGGGAACGCACGGTCGGGGAACCGGTGGAAAGCGTCCGGGAAAGCACCTGGCCAACGGCGAAAGCCGCTCCTGTCACGGGCTAGGTTACCGTCCCATATGAACAGTAAATCCACTCGAAAGGGTGAGAAGATGTCATGACCAAAGAGATCATATGGTTAATCCATGCGCGGTCTATGCCGCCGGTGTATTCACGCAGCTCAGGACCTCCGGGGGCGGGGCACCCGGGTCCCGCGCCTGGAGGGGACCCTCACTCCCGGTGGGCCGCCGCGCCCCCGGCGCACACCGCCCGCAGCGCCTCCTCCAGCGCGGCTTCCGGCAGGTCCCCGCCGGTGGTCTCGACGATCGCGGTCGGCGACAGGCCGGCCAGGCCGTGCAGCATCGGCGCGTAGTCCGCGTCGTGTTCCAGGAGCAGCACGATGGGCTTGCCCAGAGCCGAGGCCCAGCCCAGTTCGATGTGGGTGCCGGGGGAGGCCGGCGGGCCGGGGATCGCCACCAGCACGTCGGACCGGGAGACCTCGGCGAAGTCGAGCCGGGTGAATTCCCCGGCCGCCAGGAAGGCCGCCCCCCATTTCTCTCGTTTGTGCGCGTTGAAAACGGTGCAGCCGCCGGACTCGAAATACTCGATGAGCGCTTCGAAACGTTCCTGCTGGCGGGGCGGGACAAGCCCGGTCGCCGGATCGACGAGATTCCGGAACGGTCCCGCGACGAAGACGTTCCGCAGCCCGAGTTCCCGCACCACGTCCGGCGCGCCGCGCTGCGGAGCGGAGGGCTTCTCGGCGTCTCCAGCCACGCGGAGGCTTCCCTTCGAGTGATGGGGTGCGGTGTGCGGCGGGGGGTCCTGGATCCACGGTAGACGAACCGTTTCCCCGCCGCAGGCCGCGCCGCCGCGGCCACCCCCGCGCCGCCGCGCCTACCCCCGCGCCCGGCGTCAGTCCGCCGCCGGCACCGTCTCCCCGTACCGGCGCCGGGCGGCGACCAGCGCCACCGCCGCCGCCAGGCTCGCCCCGCTGATCCCGATGAGCGCCCGGTACGCCAGGTCGAAGGCGTGGGCACCGGAGCCCGGGTCGTGGCGCAGCACTGGCGAGACCCGGGTCAGGACGAGGATCAGGGTGGCGGTCCCCAGGGAGCCGCCGATGTGCTGCAACGCCTGGAACTGGGCGCTGGCCTCACTGATCTGCACCGGGGCGAGCCGCTGGAACGCCGCCGTCATCGCCGGGGTGAGCGTGAGCCCGATCCCGATGCCGCGGGCCACCGCGGCGGCCACCAGCCATCCGTAGGGCGTCGTCGGGGTCAGGAACGCGAACGGCACGGTGGCCGTGGTGAGGATGCCGCTGCCGGCCAGGACGGTTCCGCTGCCGATCCGCTCGAAGATCCGCCCGGACAGCCCGGTGGCGACGGCCACCCCGAGCCCCTGCGGTGCGATGAGCAGCCCGGTCCGCCAGACGTCCTCGCCCCGCACGGTCTGCAGGTACAGCGGCAGCAGCAGCGAACCGCCCAGGACCGCCGCGCCGGTGGCCAGGGTCGCCTGGGCGGCCGCCCGGAACACCGCGTTGCGGTAGAGCCGCAGGTCCATCAGCGGCCTGCGGTCCCGCAGCGACCAGAGCGCGAAGGCGGCGATCAGCGCGAGCCCGCAGCCGAGCGGGACCGCCACCGCGGGCGAGGTGAACGAGCCGGCCTGGCCCGCCTCGGAGACCCCGTACGTCACCCCGGCCAGCCCGGGGGAGATCAGCAGCAGCCCCACCACGTCGAGCGCCCGCCTCGGCCCGGTCGGCCGCGGTGACAGCAGCCGCCGCGCGAAGGCCATTCCGGCCACCCCGATCGGCACGTTGACCAGGAAGATGGCGCGCCAGCCCGCGTACCGCAGCAGCTCGCCGCCGATCAGCGGACCCGCGACGATCACCAGCATCACCGGCACCTCGTACACCGCCATGACCCGCGGCAGCCGCCGGGGCCCGGCCGCGGTCACCAGCATCGTCCGGCCGACCGAGCCGATCAGGCCGCCGCCGGCGCCCTGCAGCACGCGGGCGAGGACCAGCTCCCAGGCCGAACCGGCCATGCCGCACAGGGCCGAGGCGGCGGTGAAGGTGCCGAGGGCGGCGAGGTAGGCGCGCTCGGCGCCGAACCGCTGCACCGCCCAGGTGCTGGTCGGCACGGCCGCAGCGAACGCCAGCAGATAGGCCGTCACCGTCCATTGGGCGGTGCTCAGCGGCACGCCGAGCCCGAGCGCCAGCGAGCGCAGTGCCACATGCATGATGGCCGCGTCGAGCAGCGGGGTGACCGCCCCGGTCAGCACGATGGCGATCCGCATGCGCAGCTCGGCCGGCCATCGCGCGCCGTCGGCCGGGCCGGCGGGCGCCGTGAGCGCTCCGGTCTCCTGGGACGCCTCGACCATGCCCGCCCTCATCCCCTCCCGCTTCCGGTCGAACCTCCCCGGAACGGGGCATTCGCCGCATGTGCAGGCTTGCCGGGGCGGAAGCGGTCCATCCCGACACGCCGGAGCGGTCACTCGAAGGGCGGAGAGTGCGCGGAACGGCCTGCGGAAGGCGGGCCTCCCTGCTCCACGCCGTTCTCAACCAACTGGTTGAGAAGGGGCGGCGCGGGGAGTAGCGTGCTTGTCAACCAATCGGTTGTCGATGAGGTGGATGGTGGACGACGCCCAGCTCTCCCGGATCTTCACCGCGCTCGCGGACCCGACGCGGCGCGACATCGTGACCCGGCTCTCGCATGGTGACGCGACGGTCGGACGGCTCGCCGAGTCCTACGACGTGTCCGTGCAGGCCGTCTCCAAGCATCTGAAGGTGCTTGAGGAGGCCGGGCTGGTCAGCCGCACCCGCGACGCCCAGCGCCGGCCCTGCCACCTGGAGGCGGAGGTGCTCGACCTGGCGACCCGCTGGATCGAGAGGTACCGCCGGCAGGCCGAGGAGCGGTTCCGCCGCCTGGACGCCGTCCTGGCGGCCATGGACGACAACGACAACGACACCCAGACCGGCACCCGCACCGGCCCCGGGGACACCGCGGCCGACGAGCGACGAGGAGCGGCATCATGACGGCGACCGGTACCCACGAGACCCGGATCGAGGTCGATCCGGACCTGCCGACCATCCGCATCATCCGGGAGTTCGACGCGCCTCCCGACCGGGTGTGCCGGGCCTGGACCGACCCCGAACTGGTCGCCCGGTGGCTGGGGCCCCGGGACATCACCACCCGGATCGACGTCTGGGACGCCCGGACCGGAGGCAGCTACCGCTACTCGGCGTGGCGGGCGGGGGAGCGGGTCGCGGGCTTCCACGGCTCCTTCCACGAGGTGCGCCCCGGCGAACGGCTGGTGCAGACCTTCACCTACGACGGCGTGCCGGACGGCGTCAGCCTGGACACGGTGACGTTCGAGGACATCGGCGGCGGCCGCACCCGGACGGTGTGCCGGTCGCTCTTCCCCACCAGGACCGAGCGCGACGCGATGCTCGCCGGCGGGATGGAGCACGGCGTCGTCGAGGGCTACGAGAAGCTCGACGGCGTCCTCGCCCGCGGCTGACCCACCGCCGCGCGCCGCCCGGACAGCCCCTATCCTGCGGGAATGCCCGCCCCCGTGCCCCGCACCCGGCCGGTTCCGCGCTCGCCGTGGCCGCGCCTCGCGCTTCTCGTCGTCCTGCTCGCGGTGGCGGCGCTGTGCGTCCTGGTGTGGCAGCCGCAGCGGCGGCTGCCGTCCGGGACGCTGCCCGCCCAGGCCGCCTTCGTGCTGGTGTACGGGCTGTGCGCGGCCGCGTTCGTGCCGCGTCCGGTGCTGAACCTGGCCGCCGGCGCGCTGCTGGGCGCCTGGGCCGGGACCGTGGCGGCGCTCGGCGGGACGCTGCTGGCCGCGGCGGTCTCCTTCGGTCTTGGCCGGTCGCTCGGCCGTGACGCGCTGCGGCTCCTGCTGCGCGGCCGGCTGCTCACGGCGGCCGACCGGCACCTGGGCGAGCGCGGCTTCCGCGGCATGCTCGCCCTGCGGCTGTTCCCGGGCGTGCCGTTCCTCGCGGTGTCGTACGGCGCGGCCGTCTCACCGATGGGCTGGACGGTGTTCCTGCTGGCCACCGCGGTGGGCAGCGCGCCGGGTACGGCCGCCTACGCCCTGGCCGGCGCGCGGGCCGCCTCGCCCGCCTCGCCCCTGTTCCTCGCCGCCCTGGGGTTCCTGGCGGTCTGCACCGTGGCGGTGCCCGCGGCGGTGGCCTGGCGGCGCAGAGACCTGACACACCGTCAACTTCCCGCGCGGGCGAGCAGATCGGGCACCGCGTCCCGGTCGTGAAGCCCGTCCGCCAGCACCACCCGGACGGTGATGGGCAGCGACCGCCCCGGCCGCAGCCACAGCGGACGGTCCCAGGCCAGGGACGAGCCGACGCCCAGGTACTCGCCGGCGCGCACGAACCACGGATCGCGGCGGGTGCGGTCGTCCACGCCGGACAGCACCGCCGTCCAGGAGGCCGCGCCGTCGTCCACGGCGAGGGCGAGCCACCGCGCGGGCGCCCCGTTGAGCCGGTCCTCGCCGCGGTGCTCGGCGGTGAAGACCCGCGCCCGGCCGGGAGAGACCTCCGGCAGACGCCAGAAGAAGCCGCCGTAGCCCGCGCCCGTCCGCCCGGCGCTGCCCGGGCTGCCCAGCGGCACCGGAGCCGTACCGGCGGGGGTGAGCACGCTGGACCACTCCAGCCACCAGCACCCGTCCGCCCCGCCGCCGCAGCGCAGCCGCCGGGACTCGGACAGCAGCGCGGTGCCCGACGCGTCACACCACCGAAGGCCGTGCGCCACCGTCCCGGGGCCCGTCCGGGCGGGCGCACGCTCGCGCACCACGCCCCGCTCCGCGTCGGCATAGCCGCGACCACGGACGTAGGACGGGCCGCCCCACAGGTTCACCCCGGCGACGTCCGGCAGGGCGATCCCCAGGCCGAAGTGCCAGGGGTGGTCGGGCGGATGGGCCCCGGTGACCGGGGTGCCGCGCAGGGTGCGCAGCGGGTGCAGCGCGGGACGCGGCACGGTGCCGGGCAGGCCGGCGCGGTCCCAGCCGTACCGGCCGACCTCCCGGCCCGCCACGGTCAGCGCCGTCATCCCGCGGCCTTCGGCCGTGCCGCCCAGTCCAGTCCCAGCTCGGTGAAGGTCGCCAGCCGTTCCGCGGCGGCGCGCACCGCCTCCTCCACGCCGGCCACCACCACCCGGGCGCCGTCCCCCGTTCCGCTGCGGCGCAGCAGGCACGGTGCGACCGGCACCGGGTCGGGCGCGGTGCGCACCGCCTCCAGCACCCGCATGAAGGCCCCGCAGGAGTCCACGGCGCACTGCAACGGCACCCCGGGATCGTCCAGATGGGCCAGCAGGTTCTCCAGGGGGGAGACCCGGCCGTACCGCTCGCGGACCCCGTCCACCACCAGCACGTCGCGGGTGTAGTGCAGTTCGGCGCGTCCCCGGCTGCCGTGCACCACCAGCACCGGCTCGGACTCGGCAGCGGCGCACAGCGTCACCGCCACGGTGATCACCGTGCCGCGGGTGGTGCGCAGCCGCAGGCAGGAGGTGTCGTCGGCCTGGATGGGGCGGGCCCGCAGCAGTTCCAGCTCGATCCCGCCGACGTCGTCGGGCCCGGTGCTGCCGTCCAGGGCGAGCGCGGTGGCGATGGCGTGCGCGTAGGGGTTGGTCAGGGCGCCGTCCACCACCGGCTCGCCGTCGAGTTCCCGGCGGCCCGCCCAGGCCGCGCGCCGGTAGTAGGCGTCGGTGCGCGACCAGGCGCCGTACGCGCCGATCCCGCGCAGCCGCCCGAGGCGCCCGTCGCGGATCAGCGCGGCCAGGCGGGTGACGGCGCGCGAGCCGAGGCTCTGGAAGCCGACCTGGCAGGCGAGGCCCGACTCCCGTGCCAGCGCCGTCACTTCGCGCCAGCCGGCCAGCGTCGCGGCGGGCGGTTTCTCCAGCAGCAGGTGCGCGCCGGAGCCCAGCACCCGCCGGGCGAGCGGCAGGTGGGTGTGGATCGGGGTGGCCACGATGCCGATGTCCGCGCCGGTGCCGGCCAGCAGCCGGTCCAGGTCGGGGCCGACCGGCCGGTCGCCGATCAGGGCCCGGCCCTCCGCGTCCAGCGGGTGTACCTCGCACACCCCGGCCAGCCGCACCGCGCCGGCCGCCTCCAGCATGGCCAGCTGCCGCAGATAGCCGCGCCCGTAGCCGCTCGCCCCGGCGAGCACCACCGTCCTGCTCACCGCGCCCCCCGCCGCTCCACCGCCACCGCCGCCATCACCAGCAGCCCGGGCAGCACGACGGTGAACGCCGGCACCTGGACGGCCACCGTGCCGACCACCACCAGCGCGGCGGTCAGCATCAGGCTGCCCCGCCAGTCCCGCAGCACCGCCCGCGCCGCCTCGGCCAGCACCCGGCGCCACGCCGCGCCGGGCCGCCAGCGGGCCGCGGCCCGCACTCCGGTGACGGCCAGCCAGGCGAACGCCAGGCCCAGCGGTGGCCCCAGCAGCCGGCCGCCCGGCAGCCCGGCGAGCAGCGCCAGCATGTCAAGGCCGACCACCGCGACCGCCGCGGCCGGCGCCAGCACCACCACCGGCTGCCGCAGCGCGAGGACCAGCAGGGCGGCGAACCGCCGCACCGAGGGGTCGCGTTCGTCCTCCACCAGCTCGCGCAGCAGCACCGACCCCGCCCCGGCCGCGCCCAGCGCCGTCACCACCGGCAGCGACGCCACGCACACCAGCACCCCGACCAGCAGTACCTCGGCGAACAACGCCAGCTGCCGGGCGAACGGCGGCCACCCCGGAACACCCTCCGGCTCGCGCATCCTCAGCCCTTCAGACCCGACGTCGACACGCCCTCCACCAGGAACCGCTGGAAGGCCAGGAAGAACAGCCCGATCGGCACCAGCGCCAGCACCGACATCGCGAACATCGGCCCGAACGCGGAGCTGCTGGTCTGGTCGACGAAGATCTGGAGCGCCAGCGGCAGGGTGAACTTCGACGGGCTGTTGAGGTAGATCAGCTGGGTGAAGAAGTCGTTCCAGGTCCAGATGAACGTGAAGATGGCGGTGGTGATCAGCGCCGGGCGCAGCAGCGGCGCGATCACGTACCGGAAGGTCCGGAACGGGCCGCAGCCGTCGACGGTCGCCGACTCGTCCAGCTCGCGGGGCAGGCCGCGCACGAACTGCACCATCAGGAAGACGAAGAACGCGTCGGTGGCCAGGAACTTCGGCAGTACCAGTGGCCAGAAGGTGTTCACCAGGCCCAGCTTCTGGAAGACGATGTACTGCGGGATCAGCACCACATGCTGCGGCAGCATGATCGTGCAGATCATGAAGCCGAACAGCGGTCCGCGGCCGCGGAAGTGCATCCTGCCGAACGCGTAGGCGGTCAGCGAGCAGGACAGCACGTTGCCGAGCACGGCGCCCGCGGAGACCACCAGCGAGTTGCCGAAGTACTGCCAGACGCTGTAGCCGGCCACTCCGCCGAAGACCTGCGCGTAGTTGCCCGCCGTGGCGTGCCTGGGCAGCAGCGCCAGGCTGGAGATCACCTCCGAGGCGGGTTTGAACGACGTCGCCACCAGCCAGATGACCGGATACAGCAGCACCAGCACCGCGGCCGTCACCAGCACGTGCCACAGCACGGACCGGGCGGTGCGCCCGGTGCCGCGGCGGCCCCGCCGGACGGCCGCCGGCGCGGCCTGCGCCTGCGCGCTCATCGCCTGCCCTCCCCCGCGTAGAAGACCCACCGGCTCGCGCCGCGGAACAGCGCCGCGGTGATGGCCGCGACGACCACCAGCAGCACCCAGGCCATCGCCGAGGCGTAGCCCATCCGGAAGTCGTTGAAGCCGCGCTGGTACAGGTACAGCGTGTACAGCAGCGTGGAGTCGCTGGGGCCGCCGCGCCCGCTGCTGATGATGAAGGCGCTGGTGAACGACTGGAACGCGTGGATGGTCTCCAGGACGAGGTTGAACAGCAGCACCGGCGACAGCAGCGGCAGCGTCACGGCCGTGAAGCGGCGCACCGGGCCCGCCCCGTCCAGGGCGGCCGCCTCGTACAGCTCCCTGGGCACCTGTTTGAGGCCGGCCAGGAAGATGACCATCGGGGCGCCGAACTGCCACACCGCCAGGGCGATCACCGTCAGCAGCGCGTAGCGCGGCTGGTCGACCATGCTGCCGACGTGGATGCCGAGGACCGCCAGCAGCCGCCCGGCGACGCCGCCCGCGCCGTACATCGCGCGCCACACCAGTGCCACGCTGACGCTGGCGCCCAGCAGGGACGGCGCGTAGAAGGCCGAGCGGTGGAAACCGGTGCCGCGGCGCTCCCTGTTCAGCAGCATCGCCACCGCCAGGGCCAGCGCCAGCTTCAGCGGCACCGAGATCACCACGTACTCCGCGGTGGCCGTCACGGCGTGCCAGTAGCGGTCGTCCTGGGTGAACATCCGCGTGTAGTTGGCCAGTCCGACCCACTTCGGCGGGTCGAACAGGTCGTAGTCGGTGAACGACAGATACAGCGACGCCAGCATCGGGCCGACTGTCAGCAGCGCGGCACCCGCGAACCACGGGCTGAGGAACACATACGCCGCGCGGTCGCCGCGGTGGCGGCGCCGGTTCCGGGGCGGGGGCGGTGCCGGGCGGGCGGGCCGCTCGGTTCCGGGGCGGGCCGGCGCGGAGTTCGCCATCGTCATGCCTCCTTCACCGCCGTGGCCGGACCGGCCGGTGGGAGCGGCGCGGCGCTCTGGGCCGGGGAGGCGCCGGACGGGGCGAGGACCTCCCGCAGGAGCCGCCCGGCGTCCACGACCGCGCCGGTCGCCAGGCTCTCGTCGGCCGCCAGCCCGGTGACTGCGGCCCGCACCCCGTCGCGCAGCCCCGCGGCGCTGCCCAGCGGGTCGGCACCGGTGCCGGTGCCGTCCAGCAGGTCGGCGAAGAGCCGCTCGTCACCGCCGCCGTGGGCGCCGTCCTCCCGCGGCACCGGCACCTCGTAGGGGGCGTCCCACAGCGGGCGCACCGTGACGCGCCAGCGCATCGGCTGCCCGTCCGGCGTCCCCGACAGCCGGGCCGCCGCGTGCTCCGGCCCGGGCCTGGCCCACTCGCTCTCCAGGACCTCCAGCTCCAGCCGGCCGGCGCTGCCGTTGACCGCCAGCCGGTAGCCCTCCCAGGGCGAGTAGGCGTGCAGGTGGTACGTCATGGTGGCGCCGGTGGACCAGCGCACCAGCACCGCCAGGTCGTCCTCGATGGTCACTCCGGGGGCGAAGACGTCCTGGTCGCGCCGGTAGCCGTCGGGCGCGCCGGGGTACAGCTCGGCCAGCCGGGGCGCGTCGCGCAGGTCCAGCGCGAACGCGTCGTGCCGGGCGAGCGCCCCGCTCGGGCCGTACGCGAACAGCCGGCCCTCGGCGGTGACCCGGGCCGGATCCGCGCCCAGCCACCAGCCGACCAGGTCGAAGTGGTGGGAGGACTTGTGCACCAGCAGCCCTCCGGAGGCGGACTTCGCGCGGTGCCAGCGGCGGAAGTAGTCGGCGCCGTGGTGGGTGTCCAGGCACCACTCGAAGTGCACCGAGCCGACCTGCCCCACCACGCCCTCGGCCAGCAGCCGCCGCACCTCGCGGTGGGCCGGGTTGTAGCGGTAGTTGAACGCCACCCGCACCGCGCCGCGGGAGGCCCGCTCGGCGCGCACGATGCGCCGCAGTCCGGCCGCGGTGGTGGCCAGCGGCTTCTCCACCACCGCGGTGCGGTCCGCGGCCAGCGCGGTGACCACGTGGTCGGCGTGCGTGGCGTCGGGGGAGCAGACCACGACGGTGTCGATGTCCTCGTCGTCCAGCAGCCGCGCCAGGCCGGCCGGTTCGCGCGCCGGGACCTCGCGGTGTCCGGCGGCGGCCAGCCGGCGGTTGTGGACCGCCATCCGGTGCGCGCTGGTGTCGCAGAACGCGGCCAGCGCGCCGCGTTCCGCCAGGGCGCGCACCCACGCCTCGGCCCGGGAGCCGAGCCCGATCACCGCGGCCCGCATGGCGCGCTCCGTCCGGCCGCGGGGGAGGGGGACGGCCGGCGGGCGGGCGGCGTCCGGGAATCCAGGTGGTGCACGGTGCGGGGCCTTTCGTTCGTCAGGAGGCGGCGGCGTCGGGTGCGTCAGCGGGCGTGGACCCGGCGGGCGGTCACGAGGCGAGCGACTGCTGGGCGTCCCGCACCACCCGGGCGGCCGCCGCGGCCACCGTGGTCCTGCCGAAGATGACGTCGTCGTAGACCTGCTGGAAGTCGGTCTTGATCGCGGAGGAGCCGCTCGGCCACAGCCACTGCGATGACGGGCCGAGCCGGCGGGCGACGGCGCTCTCGTAGTCGCACACCGCCTTCTGGGCGCTGGTCGCGGCGGCGCACACCCGGGCGCGGATCGCGGTGTTCGCCGGCACCCCGCGGGTGGCTCCCAGCACCGTGCCGGCCTGCGGGTCGTTGGCCAGGAAGTCCAGCAGCTTGACGGCCGCGGCCTGGTGCTCGGAGGTGCGGGACACCCCGAAGTACACCGGCGGCAGCGCGGCCATGCCGGAGTCCGGTCCGTCGCTGGGCAGCGGAGCGGTCTTCAGCGTTCCCTGATACGACGTCAGATAGCTGGTGAGGTTGGAGTCGTAGTTGATCTCCGAGGCGGCCTGCTTGGCGATCAGCGCCGAGTTCTGCGTCGAGCCGTCCATCTTCGTGGTCGCCTGGGGCGCGCTGACACCCCGGTGGGCGCGGAGGGAGCCGGTCAGGTTCCAGAACTGCGCCAGGTCGCCGGCGGTGAAGCCGAGCCGGCCGTCCGCGGTGTAGAGCCGCTTGCCGTGCTGGTGCAGCCAGGAGTCGAACCAGTCGACGGCCCAGCCGAAGTCGGTGGTGCCGGGGGTGCCGGTCGCGGCGCCGACCTTCTCCATGTCGGCGGTGAACTGCTGCCAGGTCCAGCCGCCGGCGGGCACGGTCACCTTGGCCCGGGCGAACAGCGCGGCGTCGTAGACCAGCAGTTGGGTGGTCTGCCCCATCGGGACGGCGTACTGGCGGCCGTCCACCGCGCCGCCGGAGAGGAGGTTGGCGGGGATCTGCCCCAGGCGCAGCGCGCCCGAGGTGAAGCCGGTCAGGTCGGCCAGCACGTGCTTGTGCTGGTACTCGCCGAAGGTGGGGCGGTCCAGCTGCATCAGGTCGGGCGCCGCGCCACCGGCGACCTGGGTGGTCAGCTTCTGCACGTAGGCCGCGTAGCCGCTGAACTCCGTCTCGACGTGGATCGACGGGTACTTCTTCTCGAAGAGGGCGACGGCCGCCTTCGTCGCGTCCGCGCGGTCCTGGTTGCCCCACCAGACGAACCGGATGGTCTGCGCTCCGCTGTCACCGCCGGAGGAGCCGCAGGCGCTGAGCGCTCCCGTGAGGGTGACCATGACGGCGGCCAGCACTCCCCAGACGCCCCAGCGGGACCGTCTTCCTCGCATCGTGTCGTCCTTCCGTGCGCACCGGCTCTGCCTGGTTCTCCGGCCGACGTGTTGCCTGAATCGGTTCAGCGCACCGTAGGCGTCACCGGACCCCCCGTCAAGAGATCCGGTAAGCGCTATCTGCGCGGTGGGCGGGGCCGGTTGGGTGGGACGCGCCGAGGCCCGGCGGCCCGGGAGCGCCGCCCCACCGTCACCTTCGTGCCCCTCGCACCCGCCTGAACCACGGGTGCGGCGGCTCGCCCCCGGATCGCGGCGCGCCCGCCGCCGGATCCGCCGAACCCGCCGGAGGTCACCGTCTGTTGAGGCGCCGTCAAGTAAGCGCTTTCTCCGGCTCGGTCCAATCCCTTGACACATGAGCGGCGTTGGTTTTTAGATCGTTTCATCCACGGGCCGGCGGTGCGCACGCCGGCCGCGCGGGGCACCTCGCCGCCGTCCGCCCGGACCGTCCGCACCACCGGCCCACTCCCAGCGCGTCCCCGCACACCGGCGCCCCCGCCCACCGCGGCCGCCGTGCACCACACCCGTGAGGTCCCCGCTCCTCCCGCGCCGCCCTGCCCTGCGCGGTACCCACGTCTTCCGGAGGCCGCCGATGCCCACGCCAGCCCCGTTCAACCGCCGGAACTTCCTCGCCGGCGCCTCGATGGCCACGGCGGCCCTGGCGCTCGGCCCGGCCGGCCGGGCGGCCGCCGCCACACCCCCCGACCGGGCACCACTCGACGCGGCCGGCGGCGTCGACCTGCACTGGCTGGACGGCGCGCCCGCGGCCACCACCGGCGCCACCTGGGGCGTGCCCTGGCCCGCGGGCCAGGTCGCGGCCGGCACCTCCTTCGCGCTGCGGGTGGGCGACGGCACGGCCGTGCCGGTGCAGTCCTGGCCGCTGGCCTACTGGCCGGACGGCTCGCTGAAGTGGACCGGCCACGCGGTGGACTCCACCGCCCGCGCCGACTCCTTCCACCTGGCCCCCGGCACCCCCGCCGCGCCCCCGCGGCCCGTGACGGTCACCCGCGCCGGGGACGAACTGCGGCTGTCCAACGGCCTGGTGGACGTCCGCGTCGCGCGGCGCGGCCCGGTGGCCGTCCGCTCGATTACCCGCGGCGGCCGCACCACCGCCCGCGACGGCCGCTTGGTGCTGCTCCTCCAGGACCGGCCCGAGGACGAGGACGCCCCCCGGCGCACCGAGTGGACCGGTGTGGTGGAGTCCGCCGAGATCGAGCAGTCCGGTCCGGTGCGCGCGGTGGTCCGGCTCACCGGCCGCCACCGCCCCGACGAGGGAACACACCGCGGCGCCGGCCGTCGCACCGTCCTGCCCTGGGTGTTGCGGATCCAACTCGGCGCCGGCGACGCCTCGTTGCGTCTGACGCACCACTTCACCTGGGACGCCGACGCGGCCACCGACTTCGTCCGCGGCCTCGGGCTTGAGTTCGCCGTCCCGATGACCGACGAGCCGCACAACCGGCACATCCGCTTCGGCACCGCCTCCGGCGGGGTGTGGGGCGAACCGGTGCGGGTCCTCACCGGGCTGCGCCGCGATCCCGGGGCGGCGGTGCGCGCCGCGCAGGTCGCCGGTACCGCGACCCCGCCGGTGGCCCAGTGGGCGCCGCAGGTGCGCGACGGCTACCAGCAGCTCGCGCTGTGGAACGACGTCACGCTCTTCCAGGGCTCCCCGGACCACTTCTCGGTGTGGAAGCGCACCTCGGCGGCCGGCAGCTGGATCAAGCACGCCGGGCACGGTGAACGCGCCGCCGGATTCGGCTATGTCGGCGGGATCAGCGGCGGACTGGGCGTCGGGATGCGGGACTTCTGGCAGCGCTTCCCCCGGGCGATCGACATCAGATCCGCGGCCGGGGACACCGCCACCGTCACGCTGTGGTCCTGGTCCCCGCTCGGCGGGGCCATGGACCTGCGCCACTACGACACCGTCGCCCACGGTCTGGACCTCACCTACGAGGACGTGCAGAAGGGCTTCAGCACACCCGAGGGCATGGCGCGGTCCACCGAGATGGAGCTGTGGGCCTTCGACGCCACCCCGTCCCGGGACACCGTCGCCGCGCTGTCCGCCACCCTCACCGCCCGGCCGCAGATCGTGGCGCGGCCGGAGTGGTACCACGGCGCGGGCGTCTTCGGCCGCTGGAGCCTGCCCGACCGCTCCACCCCGGCCCGCGCGGCGCTGGAGGACGCCCTGGCCCGGGATGTCGCGTTCTACCGCACGGAGGTGGACCAGCGGCAGTGGTACGGGTTCTGGCACTACGGCGACGTGATGCACACCTACGACCCGGACCGGCACACCTGGCGCTACGACGTCGGCGGCTTCGCCTGGGACAACGCCGAACTCGGCAGCGACGCCATGCTCTGGTACGCGTTCCTGCGCTCCGGGGACGCGGCGACGTTCCGGCTGGCCCGCGCGATGACCCAGCACGTCTCCGAGGTGGACGTGCACCACACCGGGCGCTTCGCCGGACTGGGCTCCCGGCACAACGTGGTGCACTGGGGCGACGGCGCCAAGGAGGCCCGGGTCAGCGAGTCGTTCACCAAGCGGTTCTCCTACTACCTCACCGCCGACGAACTGCTCGGCGACCTGATCCGCGCCTCGCTGCGGGCCGACGAGACGCTGGTGCGCGTCGACCCGCTGCGCGAGGTGCTGCCGCCTCCGCCCCCCGCTCCCCCCCCGGTCCTCATCG
>JBEHXI010000019.1:0-44536 GCA_048498775.1 Actinomycetota bacterium
GCCGGCCCGTACCCGGCCAGCGGCTCCGCGTCGCCGTCCCGCAGCCACGCCGTCAGCGCCTCGGCGAGCAGGAAGGCGTCCCGCAGCGCCAGGTTCATCCCCTTGGCCCCGATCGGGGCGACCAGGTGCGCCGACTCCCCCGCCAGGTACAGGCGGCCCCAGGACATCGGCTCGGTGACGTAGTTGTGCATGTCGAGCACCTGCCTGTCGATCAGCGGGCCCTCGACGAGTTCGCCGCCGGGCACCGCCAGCCGGGTGCGCAACTCGTCCCACACCCGCTCGTGCGGCCAGTTGTCCGGCGAATCCCCGACCGGGACCTGGAGGTAGTAGCGGGTGACCTGGGGGCTGCGGGCCATGTGCGCGGCGAACCCCCGCGGATGGATGCCGAACACCACGCCGTCGGCCGAGGGCGGCGCCTGCGCGAGCAGTGCCAGCCAGCCGACCCCGTAGTCGTGCCGGGCCACCACCGAGCGGTCCGCGGGCAGGCAGCCGCGGGTCACTCCCCGCGCCCCGTCGCAGCCGGCGACGGCCCGGCACTCGACGCGGTGCTCAGCGCCGGTGGCCGGGTCCGTGTACAGCACCGAGGGGGAATCCGACTCCAGGTCGCGCAGCCGGACGTCCCGCACCCCGAACCGCGCGTCGCCGCCCGCGTCCGTGAAGGCGGCCACCAGGTCCGCCACCAACTCCTGCTGGGGGTAGACGTAGTGGTGCCGGCCGGTGCGCTCGGCGTACCGCACGACCTCCCGGCGTCCGCCGAAGCGGAACTCGAACGCGCCCTGCCGTTCCGCGGTGCGCAGCAGCCGCCCGGCCAGCCCGTATCCGTCCAGGCGGCGCACCGCCCACTCCTCCAGGAAGCCCGCCCGCGGCCGGTTCTCGATGAACTCCCGGCTGCGTTCCTCCAGCACGACGCAGTCCACACCGCGCTGCCGCAGCACGTTGGCGACCGCCAGCCCGGCCGGTCCCGCTCCGACCACGACCACCTGCGTACGGCTGACGACGGTGTCCACCTCGACCACCCAACTCCCTTGACGTGTAACGGCTTTCCGATCATGCCAGGGAGGGCGGCGCGGGGCCCGTTCACACCGCCGCCCAGCCGGGCGGAAGGGCACGGCGGCTCAGGTCAGCCGGCGGATGACCTGGACCGCGCGGGTCAGGTGGGGTTCGTTGCGATCGGCGCGGTGGGCGACGGCCAGTTCGATCGCCGCCGCGGGGCGCACCAGGGGCCGGTAGACGACACCGTCGAGGGCGAGCGCGGTCACCGGCTCGGGCACCACCGCGGCGCCCAGGCCGCCGGCGACGAGGGTGACGAGCGTCGAGGTCTCCCCGACCTCGTGGCGGATGCGCGGCTCGACGTCGGCGTCGCGCAGGACGCCGAAGACGACATCGTGCATGACCGAGTGGCGGTCCGCCCAGTGCACGATCAGGTCCACCCCGGCGAGGTCGGCGGCGCGCACCCGGGTCTTCGCCGCGAGCGGATGGTCGGCCGGGAGTGCCACCACGAGACGGTCCCGCCGCAGGGTGTGGACGGTGAGGGACGGGTCGGCCGCGGGCGGGCGCAGCAGGGCCACGTCGATCGCACCGCTGCGCAGCGCCTCCACCTGGTCCGGCGCGAGCATCTCGCCCCGGAAGGAGAAGTCGATGCCCGGCAGCTCGGTGGCGAGGTGGCGCGACAGCGTCGGCAGCAGGCTGTACGTCGCCGAGCCGACGCAGCCGAGGGTGAGGTGGCCGACCGCACCGGCGGCGACCCGGCGGGCGTGGTCGGCGGCCTCGTCGACCTCGGCGAGGATGGCGCGCACCCGCTCCAGATAGGCGTGGCCTGCATGGGTGAGGTCGACCCGGCGGGTGGTGCGGTGGAACAGTACGACACCGAGCTCGCCCTCGAGCTGCCGGATCGCCTGGGAGAGCGGGGGCTGCGCCATGTGGAGCCGCTCGGCCGCGCGCCCGAAGTGGCGCTCTTCCGCGACGGCGGCGAAGTAGCGGAGTTGGCGCAGATCCATAGTTCCAGCGTCTCAATCGAGAGGGATATTGATACTTCACAGTATCGGTGCTTCGGTCTAGCGTCGAGCCATGAGCAGTGCATTCCTCTACCGCGCCGTGCGGACCCCGTTCGGGAAGTTCAACGGCGCGCTCGCCGACGTCCGGCCCGACGATCTGGCCGCCGCCGCGATCAGCGGCGTCCTCGCGCAGACCCCGTCGCTGGATCCCGCCTCGATCGACGAGGTCGTCTGGGGCAACGCCAACGGCGCAGGCGAGGAGAACCGCAATGTCGGCCGGATGGCCGCGCTGCTGGCGGGCCTGCCTGCCAGTGTCCCGGGCACGACGGTCAACCGGCTGTGCGGTTCGAGCCTGGACGCGGCGATGGCCGGCTCCCGCTCCATCGAGACGGGCGACGCCGAGGTCGTCCTGGTGGGCGGTGTCGAGTCGATGACCCGGGCGCCGTGGGTGCTGCCCAAGCCGTCCCGGGCCTTCCCGGCGGGCGACGTCACCGCGGTGTCGACGACGCTGGGCTGGCGGCTGGTCAACCCGCGGATGCCGAAGGAGTGGACCATCTCCCTCGGCGAGTGCAACGAGCAGCTCCAGGAGCGCTTCGGCATCTCCCGCGAGCGCCAGGACGAGTTCGCCGTCCGCTCCCACCGCCTCGCGCACCAGGCGTGGGAGGACGGCTTCTACGACGCGCTGGTCACCCCGGTCGCCGGGCTGGGCAGGGACGAGGGCATCCGCGCGGACTCCAGTGCCGAGAAGCTCGCCGGGCTCAAGCCGTCCTTCCGGCGGGACGGCACCATCACCGCGGGCAACGCCTCCCCGCTCTCCGACGGCGCCTCCGCGGTGATCCTCGGCAGCGAGGCGGCGGCAGCGGGCATCGGCCTCGCCCCGCTCGCCCGGATCGCCGGCAGGGGCGCGATGGCGCTCGACCCGCGGGAATTCGGCTACGCCCCGGTCGAGGCCGCCAACCGGGCGCTCGCCCGGGCCGGGATCACCTGGGGCCAGGTCGGTGCGGTCGAGCTGAACGAGGCCTTCGCGGTCCAGTCGCTGGCCTGCGTCGACGCCTGGCTCAAGGACGGCCTGCGCGATCCCGGGCTGGTCAACCAGCGCGGCGGGGCCATCGCGATCGGGCACCCGCTGGGTGCCTCCGGCGGCCGGATCCTCGGGACTCTGGCCGCCGTCCTGCGGGAACGCCGCGAGCGGTACGGCGTGGCCGCGATCTGCATCGGCGTCGGCCAGGGACTGGCCGTCGTCCTGGAGAACCCGGAGGTGTCGAGGTGAGCCGGGCCACTGTGCTGGAATCGGCCGACGAGGCCGTGGCCGGGATCGAGGACGGCTCCACCATCCTGGTCGGCGGCTTCGGCCTGGCCGGGATGCCGTTCGACCTGATCGACGCCCTCGTCCGGCAGGGCGCGAAGGACCTCACGATCGTCTCCAACAACGCCGGCAACGGCGACGTCGGACTGGCGGCCCTGCTCGCCGCCGGCCGGGTCCGCAAGGTGCTCTGCTCCTTCCCCCGGCAGGTGGACTCCTACGTCTTCGACGCGCTCTACCGCGAGGGCAAGATCGAGCTCGAGGTGGTGCCCCAGGGCAACCTCGCCGAGCGGATGCGGGCCGCCGGCGCCGGGATCGGCGCGTTCTACTGCCCGACCGCGGTCGGCACCCCGCTCGCCGAGGGCAAGGAGGTGCGCACCATCGACGGGCGCGACTACCTGCTGGAGTACCCGATCAAGGGCGACTACGCCCTCATCTCCGCGCACCGGGCCGACCCGATGGGCAACCTGGTCTACCGCAAGACGGCCCGCAACTTCGGCCCGGTGATGGCGACCGCCGCCACCACGACGATCGTCCAGGTCGACGAGGTCGTCCCGCTCGGCGGGCTCGACCCGGAAGCGGTCGTCACGCCGTCCATCTACGTCGACCGCATCGTCCCGGTCCAGGCCCGCCACTACACCGTGCAGGGGGCGCGATGACCACCGACACCACCGCCGAGGCGCCGATGACCGCCGACCACCCGCTCAGCATGGACGAGGTGGCCGCCGTGATCGCACGGGACATCCCGGCCGGCGCGTTCGTCAACCTCGGCATCGGCCAGCCCACCAGGATCGCCGACCATCTGCCCGAGGAACTCGGCGTCGTCCTCCACACCGAGAACGGCATGCTCGGGATGGGGCCGAAGGCCGAGGGCGACCAGATCGACCCCGATCTCACCAACGCCGGCAAGGTCCCGGTCACCGAACTGCCGGGAGCGGCGTACTTCCACCACGCGGACTCCTTCGCCATGATGCGCGGCGGCCACCTCGACGTCTGCGTGCTCGGCGCCTACCAGGTCTCCGAACGCGGCGACCTGGCCAACTGGCACACCGGCAAGCCCGGCGACATTCCCGCGGTCGGCGGCGCGATGGACCTCGCCATCGGCGCCAAGGACGTGTACGTGATGATGACGCTCTTCACGAAGTCCGGTGCGCCCAAGCTCGTCCCGCAGTGCACCTACCCGCTCACCGGCGTCGGCTGCGTCAGCCGGGTCTACACCGAGGTCGCCGCCTTCGACCTGCGGCCCGACGGCGTCCACGTGCTGGAGACCTACGGCGTCACCCTGGAGGAGCTGCGCTCGCGCCTCGCCATCGAGCTGCACTGACCGCCGCGGACCGTCCCCGGACCGTCCCGGCCCCTGCCGCCCGCCCTTCGGTGGTGGATCGCGCGCGGTTCACAGCGCCCCGCCGGCCAGGGCGAGCCCGCCGAGCAGGGAGACGCCGAGGACGGCGGTACGCGCCAGCGCGGGCGGCAGCCGGGGTGCCAGCAGCATTCCCGCGGCCGTGCCGGCACCCAGCGCGGCCAGTTCGGCGGTGCCGGGGACCACGGGGCCCAGCGTGAGCGCGGTCGCGATGTTCTGGATGAGGAAGAAGCCCTGGAGGTTGGCCCGGGTCCGGGCCGGTTCCCACCCGGCGGCGGCCGCGTACAGGCCGATCGGCGGGCCGCCGACGCCGCCCACCACGTTGAGCAGGGCGCTGGCCGCGCCCGCCGCGAGAGCTCTGCCCGGTCCGGCCGGCCGCCTGCCGGCGGGCACGCCCCGGGCCAGGAGGATCACCCCCGCGACCACCGCGGCGCCCGCGGCGAGCGCGAGCCACCGGGTGCCGACCCCGCGTACCGCCAGGGCGGCGAGCGGGGTGCACAGCAGCGTCGGCACCAGCAGCCGGGCGACGTCCGCCGGCCGGGCGTGGCGGCGCTCGCGCAGCAGCGGCACCGCCGAGGCCACCGCGGCGAGCGCCACGGTCACCGCGACCCCGTGCCGGGGGCCGTGGAGGAGCACCAGGGCGGGCCCGGCGACCAGCGAGAACCCCATGCCGGTGGCCGACTGGGCCGCCGCACCGGCCACCACGCCGAGCAGCGCCAGCAGGTGCGCGTGACTCACCGGCGTGCCGCGTCCAGGGTGCACCGCCGCTGGAAGACGACGGCGGCGGCCATGAGGACGGCGGGCACGGTGGTGAAGCCCACCAGCAGCGCGGTCAGCGCGGTGTGGGACTGCGCCACCGCGTGCCCCTCGGTGGTGGACACGAAGCCGCCGACGGCCAGGACGGCGGAGTACAGGTACGGGCCGACGGCGGTGCCCGCCGCGTCGACGGCGGTCCACACCCCGGTGTAGGCGCCGGCGAGGGCCGAGCCGCGCTGCCCGGCGGCGGCGACGGCGTCCGGGAGCATCGAGAAGGCGAACAGCTGCAGACCGGCGAAGGCGGTGCCCAGGACCACGACGACCAGCAGCGTGGCCGCCACCCCGGCCGCCTTGCCCACCAGCAGCGCCAGGGAGCCGGCGACGAAGACGCCCTGGCAGGTCAGCAGGCCGCGCTGCTTGCCGATGCGCCGTGACACCCGCAGCCACAGCGGGCCGGCGACGACCGCGGGGGCCAGGAAGGCGCCCATGAACGCGGCGGTCAGTGCGCTGTGGCCGAAGACGTAGGCGGCGTAGAACGGCACCCCGGCCAGGAACAGGTGGGTGGTGGTGCCGGTGAACAGGTACGACAGGGCCAGCGCCCGGAAGTCCCGGTCCCGCCAGGCGATCCGGATGTCCCCGAGCGGGGAGTGCGTGCGCCGGTCGGGCACGGCGAAACCGCAGCGCTCGGTGAGCCGCCGCACCCCGGTCACCGCGGCCAGACCGGTGAGCACCATGGCGGCGGCGAGCAGCACGGCCATCCGGGAGTACCCGGCGCGCCCGCCCGACGCGGTGAGGGCCGGCGCGGCGACACCCGCGGCGAGCAGTCCCAGCGTCAGGAACAGCATCCGGAACATGAAGACCCGGGTGCGTTCGTGGTAGTCGATGCGCAGGTCGGACGGGGTGGTCAGGTACGGGACCTGGAAGGTGGCGAACAGCACGTTCCCCGCGGTGAACCAGCCGCCCACCCACAGCGCCGCGGGCGGTCCTGACAGCCCGGCGGGGACGGTGAACATCGCCGCCATGGCCACCGCGAGCAGCAGCCCGATCCGCAGCATGCCGCGCCGGTGCCCCGCCCCGCGGGCCTGCCGGTCGGACAGCGAGCCGAGCACCGGGTGGACCAGTGTGTCGACGGCCCGGGGCAGCAGCAGGGTCACTCCGGCCAGGGCCGAGGAGACCCCCAGGGTGTTGGTGAGGAAGTACAGCAGCAGCAGTCCGGGGACGGTCACCCACACGCCCATCCCCAGCGAGCCGGTGGCGTAGGTGACCAGGTCGCCGGCCGCGGCGCGGCGGAAGGAGGGTGCGGGGGCCACCGTCGCGGGGGTGGCCGGGCCCGGCGCGGTGCTCATGACCCCGCCGAGTGGCGCTCGACGACACCCGCGGCCAGTTCGGCGCCGGCGAAGGCACCGGACCGCACCCGCCCGGCCAGGGTGCGGGCGATGATCCGGTCGGTCACCCGGGGCAGGTGGCGGGCCAGGAAGAACTCCACGGCACCGCGCCGGGTCGTCGGCACATCACGGCGCACCCGGCGGCCCAGCGCCGCCCGCAGCACCGCGTCCACCACGCCCTCCAGCGGCTCGTAACTGCTCATCCCCTCCAGCGACAGGCCCGCGGCGGCGGTCGAGTCGTGGATGGGGCTGCGGACCGCGGACGGGTAGACGCAGGTGACGCCCACATGGGTGCCGATCTCCAGGCGCAGGGCGTCGGCATAGGCCACCATCGCCCGCTTGGACGCCCCGTAGGCCGCCGCCAGCGGCAGCTGCATGACGGCCATGCGGGAGGCGAGCATGACGACGCGTCCCCGGGACGCCACCAGGGCGTCGACGCACGCGGCGGTCGTCTGCCAGGTGCCGAGGAGGTTGATCTCCAGCTGACGGCGTACCTCGGCGCCGGGCGGCAGTTCGGCGGGGGCGGGCCCGCCGACCCCGGCGTTGTTGACGAGCACGTCCAGACCGCCGAGGGCCTCGATCGCCTCGGCCACGGCCGACTCCACGCTCGCGGGGTCGGTGATGTCGCAGGCCAGCACCCGCACCGGGTCGTCCGGCCGGGGCGCCAGGTCCAGGCCGATGACGTGCGCGCCGAGCCTGGTGAACGCGGCGGACAGGGCGCGGCCGAAGGTGCCGGAGGCCCCGGTGATCAGGACCCGCAGGTCCTGGGCGTCGCGGGAGGGACGGAGTGTGCTCACGGGTGAGTCCGTTCGTGGCGGGCCGGGGTGAACGGCCGGGCGGCACCGCGGGCCAGCCGGGCACGCCCGGCGGTGGTCTCGCGCGGCAGGTCGGCGACGTAGGCGTCGAAGTCGATGCGCATCATCGGGCGGCGGTCGGCGCCCCAGCGGTCGGTGGCGGCCCGCAGCGCACGCTCCACCGCGCGCCGCTGCTCGGCCGCCGGCGGCAGGGCGTAGGCGCCGGAGTAGTAGGCGGCGGCCAGCTTGGCCTGCGCCTCGAGCACCGGCAGCGCCGCACCGGTGGACTGCATCAGGCCGACGAAGGCCAAGGAGGGGTCGTCCAGGTGGAACACCCGCTTGTACAAGGGAAGTTGCTCGGGGTCGTCGCCGATCCAGCGGGAGGACAGGAACGGGATGGTGACGCGGTAGCCGGTGGCCCAGACGATCACGTCGACCGGGTCGCGGGTGCCGTCGGCGAAGACGACGTGGTCGCCGTCGAGGCGGTCGATCCCGGGCCGGGCCACGACCTCGCCGTGGGTGAGGCGGTGCAGGATGGTGTCGCTGATGGTGGGGTGGTTCTGGAACAGCCCGCCGCTGGGGGCCGGCAGGCCGTAGCGCTGCGGTGGCCCGACGGCCAGGCGCAGCATGGTCTGCGCGATGCGCTGCCGGATCCGCCACGGCAGGGCCGCCAGCACCGCGCCGGTCGCGTCCGACGGCCGTCCGAACAGGTACTTCGGCACGATGTGGACACCGCGGCGGGCGGAGAGCAGGACCGGGCCGCGTGCGACGTAGGAGGCGTCCACGGCGATGTCCATGGCGGAGTTGCCCATGCCGACCACCAGGACCCGGCGGCCGGCGAAGACTTCGGCGGTGCGGTAGTCGTGGGCGTGCATCTGGCTGCCGGTGAAGGTGCCCGGGTAGGCGGGGTCGGGCGGGCGCGGGTCCCAGTTGTGGCCGTTGGCGACCACCACCGCGTCGTACCGCGCGCGCTCGCCGTCCTCGGTCGTCACCGACCAGCCACCGCCCTCGCCGTCACCGCCGTCATCGCGGCGCTCGACGCGGGTGACGGTGGTGTGGAAGCGGATGTGCTCGGTGAGGCCGAACGCCGACGCGTAGTCGGCGAGGTAGCCGGCCATCAGGTCGGCGGAGGGGTAGTCCGTCCACTCCCCGGGCATCGGGAAGTCGGCGAACTGGGTGCGTCCCTTGCTGGTGTTCAGGTGCAGGGAGGCGTACGCCGGGGACAGGCCGGAGGCGTTGTCCCGCGCCCACAGCCCGCCGGGGCGGTCGCCCTTCTCGTAGGTGACGACGTCCACTCCGGCGTCGCGCAGGGCCTTGGTGGCGGCCAGGCCGGCCGCTCCGGCGCCGATCACGGCGACGCGGCGGTCAGGCGTCATGCTGGGTTCTCCTCGGCAGGCATGGGTGGGGAAAGCGGCTTCAGGAGGTGGCGGCGCGCCGCAGGCGGCGGACCATCAGGCGCAGATAGCCGCCCGGGGCGAGGCGGTGGGCCCACCAGGCGAGCCGGGCCGTCCGCCCGACCAGCAGCAGGTCCCGGCCCGAGGCCACCGCGGCCACGATGTCGCGGGCCACCGTGTCGGGGGTGATCTCCGGCCCGGTGGTGGCCCGTTCGACGCCGTCGGCGCGGGGCGCCTCGGTCATCCCGCCGGTGACGAAGGTGGGGTGCACCATGGTCACCGACACGCCCAGCGGGGCGAGTTCGGGCCGCAGCGCGGTGAACAGCCCGGTGACGGCGTGCTTGGCGGCCACATAGGCGGGGCGGCCGAGCACCGGCGCGAAACCGGCGACGGAGCTCATCACCACGATCCGGCCGCGCGACTCGGTCAGCGCCGGCAGCGCCGCCCGGGTGCAGATCAGGGCACCGAAATAGTTGACCTCCATCACCCGGCGGTAGGTCGCCACATCGTGGTCGAGCAGACCTCCGATCGCGGAGATCCCGGCGTTGTTGACCAGCACGTCGATCCGCCCGTGACGGGCGATGATCCGCGCGAAGGCGGCCCGCGCCTGGTCCTCGTCGGTGATGTCGCAGCCGAGGAAGCGGGGGTCGCGGGGCGGGCAGGCGCGGGACAGGTCCAGGCCCACCACGGTGTGGCCCGCCTCGGTGAAGCGGCGCATCAGCGCGGTGCCGATGCCGCCCGCGGCGCCGGTGACGACCACGACGTCGCTCATTCGGTTCCTCATTTCCGCGTTTCCGTGCGTTCCTGTTTCTGCGTTTCTTAGGGATCCCGCGCGTTTCGCGCGTCCGCAGCGGCCGGCCGCCCGGACGGTGTTCCGGGCTGTCGTTGTGGTGGGTGCCAACCGTAGGAGCTGCGCGGGGGCGGGCCTATGTCGCGCGCTCCGTCTTTCCGGAGGCGGCTTGTGCGGCGCCACAACGCACGGCAGGATCGCGGGATGCATCCGGATGAGGACTGGTCCCGTGTGGTCGACCTGATCGAGCGGGTCGTGGGCGAGGAGGACCTGCTGTCCTCCTCGGTCGCCGCCGTGCGCACCACCGTGCGGGAGATCGCGGCGCTCACCCCCGCCGATGTCGCCGGGCACACCCGGGCGCTGCTGGCGGCGGCGACCCGTGCCCTGGCGGCCCGGCGCGGTCCCACGGCGACCGAGCTGTCGTTCGTCGAGGAGCTGGCCGTCACCCGGGCCCGGCAGGGCGTGCCGATCGAGGCGGTGCTGCGGGCCATCCACATCGCGGAGCGGGCGATCTGGTCGCGGGCCCGGGAGGCGGCGGCCGCCGACGGGATCGGCACCGGACTGCTGCTGGACGCGCGGGAGCTGTACGACGACTGGGCCGAGGCGGTCCGCGCCCGCCTGATCGCCGCCCACCGGGCGACCGAGGCGCACCAGGGCCTGCCCGCCGGTGACCGCAACGCCGCGATCCTGCGGCGGCTGCTGGACGGCGGGTCGTCGGCCGCGCTGGCCGCCGCCGAGGCCGGGCTGCCGGTCTCCGGCGGACTGTGGGTGATGGTGACCCGGCCGGGCGGCGACGGCGGCGGTGCGCGGCGCCCGCTGCCGGACTCCCCCGGGGTGCTGTCCGCGGTGCTCGACGGACTGCTGGTCAGCGTCCAGCGTCAGGCACCGCCGTCCCGGCCGGCCGGGGCGGGTACACCGGCCGGTCTGGCCGGACCGGCCGACCCGGAGGACCTGGCCACCGCACGGCAGCTCGCGGTCACCGCGCTGATCGCCGCGGAGTCGACCGGGCGGACCGGCGTGGTCCATGTGGCGGGCATCGCCGCGCTCGCCGCGGTGATGGACCGCGTGGACCTGGCCACCGTGCTGCTCGACCACCACCGTCCGGCCTGGACCGCGCTGGGCGCGAACGCCGAACCGGTGGCCCGGGCGGTGCGCGCCTGGCTGGAGGCGGACCGCGACGTCACCCCGGCCGCCGAGCAGCTGTTCGTGCACCCCAACACGGTGCGCAACCGCGTCCAGCGGTTCACCGAGATCACCGGGATCGATCCGCACACCACCTTCGGTGCCCTGAACGCCTGGTGGCTGTGCCACACCTGGCTCACCCGCGCCTGACGGCCGGCCGCAGGCCCCGTCTCAGCCGCCGCGGAGGACCCCGGCGACATGGCGCGCCACCCGGGCGCCCAGCCGCCGGCCGGCCTGAAGGTCGTACCGGTGGTGCTGGCCGGCCCAGATGCGGCTCAGCCCGGCCTCCCGGGCGGCGGCCCACAGGCTGCGGTAGGTCCGCCGCGTGGTCCCCGAGGTGAGGGTGACGGGGTGGCGGGGGCCGTAGAAGGCGGTCAGCGCGGTCGCGGCGGCCTCGCTGAGCGCGGCGTGCCCGCTGGGATAGGACGGGTCGGCGGAGGTGGGCACCAGCGAGTTCCATCGTGGGTCGCCGGTGACGAACCGGTTGTAGTGGGTGCCGCCCAGCCGGATCGCGGTGATGGGCCGCCAGCGGTAGGAGCCGTACTTGGCGCGGAACAGCACGATCGTGGTGTCGGCGAGGGCCAGGTCCAGCCGGGCGAAGACCGCCGCCGCCCTGGCCAGTCCGGCGTGCTCGGCCAGGACGAGGTGCTGCGCGGCCTGGTTCCACACCGTCTCGGTGGCGGGGCCGGACCAGAACCGGGCCGCCGCCGTCTGGGCCGGGGTGCGCGCGGTACTGGTGTCCCGGCCCAGCCGCATGACCTCGTCCAGGGCCACCGCGTACGCCCGGCCGTGGACGCCGGGGGGCGGCGCGGGCAGGAACCGCCGCTCGCCGCGCAGGACGAAGGGCCGCACCCGGCCCAGCCCGGGGTACTTGGGCGCGGCGTAGTCGGGTGGGGTGGGGCGGTACGCGCCGGGCCCGGTGCCGGGTGGGGGCGGGGGCACCAGGGCCGAGGAGCCGTCGTGGGCGCGCAGCCGGAGCATCCGGTGGGCGACGGCCGCGCCGACCCGGCGGCCGGCGCGCTGGGCGGCGCCGTCGGGAACGGCGGCGAGCAGACGGCGCAGCAGCCGGTCCACCCTGGGCCGCTGAGCGGGGTAGAGGGCGGCGAGCACATCGTGCGCGGCCTGGTCGGCGGCGGCGTCGGGCCGGGTGGCGCGGGGGGCCGGCACCGTGAAGAGGTAGGGCCGACCGGTGTGGGCGGCGGAGACCACCGCGTCGTACTCGGCGGCCTGCAGGATCGCGAAGCCGCGGGTGGGGTGGACGGTGGCGGGCTGCGCGCCGAGGGCCAGAAGGGTGATGAGTTCGCGATTCCAGGCCACGATCGGCGCCGCTCCGGCGCGGGCGGCGGTGGGCGGCCCGGGTGTGGCGGTGGCCGGGCCCGCGGCCGCGAGCAGCACGGCCGGCGCTCCGGCGGTCAGCGCCAGGGCGCCTCGGGGGACATGACGCATCCGCACGCTCGCCTCCTGGTCGGTCGGGGGTCGGTCGGGGGTCGGTCGGGGCCGGTCCGGGTCCGACCGGGTCCGACCGGGTCCGTCCGGGCCGGTCGCGCGGTGCGGGATGTCTCCCGCCGTGCGCCCGCCGTGCCTCACGGTGCGGTCACCGGACCCGCGTCGCAACTCGTGTCCGGCCGCGCGGGCCCGGCGCCACGGGGCATCAGCAGCCAGGCCACCACGGCGAGGACCAGCGGCACCACGGTGACGGTCAGCATGGTCAGCCGCAGGCCGACGGTGAAGTCCAGGCCGAGATCCAGCCCGGAGGCCTGCCGCAGCAGGTTCGGGTCGTACCCGGTGGCGCCGGGACCGGTGGTCATGGCGCCGCGGACCGCGTCGACGGCATGCTGCGCCTGCGTGGCGGACACCCCGCGGGCGGCGGCGTCGGCCAGCCACCGGCGGTGGAAGAACGCGCCGAGCAGCAGCAGGTAGACGGTCGGCCCGAGGGCGTAGCCGGTCATGCCGAACGCGGGCTGGACGGCGGCCACCGCTCCGGCCCGGCCCGGTGGCGCGGCGGCCAGGATGCGGTCGGAGGCCGCGGTGGAGGCCACCAGGGCACCGAGGTTGCACAGCCAGGTGGCGGGTACCAGGTGCCAGGGCCGCATGCCGGGTGCGGCGGTGGCCGCCATCAGCAGGCCGCTCGCGGCGAGCAGCAGCAGTCCGGTGACCAGGACCGGCCGGGCGGTCCTGCGGGCCACCAGCCGCCCGGCCAGCACGGCGGCCGCCGCGCTCAGCGTGGTGCCGGGGAGGTAGAGCAGCCCGATGGTCTGCGCGGGCAGGTTCAGCACGTCACTGCCGAACTGCCCCAGGACGACGCCGAATCCGCCGGACAGGAAGTTCAGCGTCAGGACGGCCAGCACGGCCACCGCGAAGGCGGGCCGGCGGAACAGCGCCAGGTCCAGGGCGGGGCGCGGGGTGCGGCGCTCATGGCGGACGAACGCGGCCGCGGCGACGGCGCTGACCACCAGCGGCACCCAGGCCGCGGGCCGCCCGATGCCGTTCTGGGCCACGGCGATCCCGTGGACGAAGCCCAGCAGGGCGGTGCCGAACAGGGCGACTCCCACGACGTCGACGCCGCGGGCCTGGCGGCCGGCGGGCTCGCGCACATACCGCGCCGTCAGCGCGAGCGCCGCCAGCGACAGCACCGGCGCGACCAGGAACAGCCCGCGCCAGCCCAGGCCGGCGACCACCCAGCCGCCGACCGCCGGAACCACGCCGAACAGGAACATGTCGACCGCCATGAAGATGCCGATGGCCGCGGGCCGGACCTGCGCCGGCACCGAGACGGTGAGCAGGGCCAGCGACAGCCCCAGCAGGCCGGCCAGCGACAGCCCGTCGAGCAGACGCATCACCAGGAGGAATCCGTAGGACGGGGAGAGCGCGGCCACCAGGTTCACCGCCGCCTCGGCGGACAGCGCCAGCATCAGCAGCCGCCTGAGCCCGTGGGCGTCGCCGAGGCTGCCCACCGCCAGGACCGCGGCCGCCACGACGAGCGTCGCCGCTCCGCCGAGGAATCCGACCCGCTCCGGCGGCACGTGCAGGGCCCGGCTGACCTCCGCCAGGTTCAGGCTGAACACCAGCGGATCGACGGCGGTGACCGCGAAGGCGATCCCCGGGCCCAGGACGGCCAGGACGAGGTTCCCGGTGATCCGCGGCCGGGCGGGCTCCGCGCCGCCGTCACCGGCGGCCATCGGTGCCTTTGCCGCCTGCCGTCCGGGCGCGGGACACGGCCACCGCGGCACCTCCCGTACTGATCGTCCGCCGCGCCGGGCGCCGCCCGCCCGGCGCCTCGACGCTAACCCGGCGGACGCCCGCCACGGCTGTTTTCCCCGCCGACGCGCGCGACCGCGCCCGCGTTCGGCGGCGCCGCGGGCATGGTCACGCCAGGTCGGCCCGCGGGTCGATCACCCAGTGGCGGCTGTGCAGCAGGCGACCGGCGAAGTCCACCTGAACCTCGCCGACGCAGCGGAAGCCGACGGAGCGGCAGATGCCGTTGGACGGGCCGTTGTCGATGGCCGGGAAGGCGTGGACCAGACCCCACCGGCTGTCGGCGCGGGCCTGTTCGAGGAGGGCGCGTACCGCCCGCTTGGCCAGCCCGCGGCCCTGGAAGGCCGGCAGGACCATCCACCCGATCTCCGACATCGGGCCGTCACCGCGGTCGTGGGACCACAGCGTCACCGAGCCGGCCACCGCCTCGGGAGCGGCCGGGTCCGGCACGATCATCTTGATCCAGTCGACGCCGGCCGCGGCGCTGCGCACGTCCCTCAGGACCTTGTCCGCCATGCCCTCGCGGGGCAGTGGGCCGCCGAGTCCGGCCATCATGACCGGATCGCAGCGCATCCGCACATAGACGTCGACGTCGCCGGGTTCCACATCGCGCAGTTGCATGCGGGGCCTCCTCGCCCTGGGGATCACGGTGCGGGCCGCCGCACGTCCTACTCCTCGATCGCGCCGCCCACGGCCCGCAGATGCTCGCGGAAGCCGTAGCCGGGCGACTGCTCGCGCCGGGCCAGGTAGGCGTCGAACCGCACCTGTTCGCGCAGGCATTCACCGGTGCGGATCCGGTCCGCCTGGCGCCGCTCGGTGTCGCGGATCGTCTCCGCGAGGGTGAACAGCTCCGCGGTGCGGGCGGCCGGCACGAACAGCGCGCCGTCGTCGTCGGCCAGGACGACGTCGTCGGAGCCGACCGTCCACTCCCCCACCTCGGCGGAGCGCAGGGCGTCGGGGTGGCGGGCGTCGAGCCGGAGCGGGCCGGTGGGGATCGCGCCGAGGCTGAAGACGGGCAGCCCGATCGCCCGGATGTCGGCGGTGTCGCGGTGCAGGCCCCAGATCAGGATGCCGCTCAGCCCGGCGGCCCGGGCCTCCAGCACCACCAGGTCGCCGACGCAGGCCTCGTCCGTCCGCCCGCCGTTGTCGACCACCAGCACCTCACCGGGCGCGGCGCCGGTGAAGGCCTCCAGGAAGACGTCGACGCTGCCGGCGTGCCGTGCCGGGCGCACCCGTCCGGCGAGGCGGCTGCCGGGGGCGACGGGGCGCGTCCCGGCGGGTGCGCAGCGCACCGGGATCCGGGCACGCAGGCAGGCGTCCGCCAGGTGAGCGGTCGTCAGCGCGGCGAAGCGCTGCTGGAGTTCTGGCTGGTCCATACGGCCTTCCCGGTGTCCGGCGCCGCCGAGTTGCCCGCGGCGTCCGCGCGCCATGCTGCCGCACGGAAAGGCCCGCCGTCACCCTCCCTACCGCTGCCGGCGGCACCAACGGGTGCGGGCGGCCCCGGACCACCGGGACCGCCCGCGAACGCCGTAGGGGTCAGCGCAGACCACGGCGGACCGCGGCGAAGGCGCGGGCGTGCTGCGCCTCGTCGGCGGCGTTGTGCCGGAACAGGCGCGCCGCGGCGGCGTCGCGGACCGCCTGGGCCCGCCGGGCGAAGCCCGGGTACATCGTCCGGGACTCGTACCGCTCACCGGTGATGGCCGTGCCCAGGTTGGCGCGGGTACCGTGCACCGCTCCGGCCAGGGCGGCCTCCGCGGTGAAGTGCTCGCGCAGTTCGACGTCGGCGGAGGCCGCGAACAGACGCGCCACGGCGGCGTGTCCGGCGCGGGCGGCGTGCCGCGCGAACAGCCGGTACCTGGCCTGCGCGAGGGCCTCGCCGTGCAGGGCGGTGTCGAGGTTGGCCAGGGTGCGCCGCGCGTGGACCCTGGCCAGGCCGGCCCGGACGGCGACGGGGTGGACGGCCGGCGGTGCCGGGATCGCGCGCCTGCCGCCGCGCAGCGCGCGCAACGCGGCCAGGAACGCGGCCCGGTGGCCCGCCTCGTCCCGGGCGATCTCGGTGAACAGCGCGGCGGCCGCGGTCTCGCCGTCCGCCCTGGCCTGCCGGGCGAAGGAGGGGTACATGGTCCGGGACTCGTAGCCCTCGCCCGCGGCGGCGGCCGCCAGGTTGGCCGCGTCGGACCCGACCAGGCCGCTCAGCGCGGCCTCCTCGGTGAAGTGCTCTCCCAGTTCCACGTCGGCGGTGCGGCTGAACAGCCGCGCCACCGAGGCGTGCCCCCGCTGCCCGGCCTCGGTGGAGAACAGCGTGTACGAGGCGTTGGCGAACGCCTCGCCGCGCATCGAACGGGCCAGGTCGGCGCGGGTGAGCGCGTGCAGCCGGTGCGCGGCCGGACCGGGGCCGGGGGTACGGAACGCGGCCGCGGCGGCGGCCGGCGCCAGGCACATCGACGCGCTCAGGGTCGCGGCGAACGCGCCGGCCGCCAGCGTACGGAGGGGATAGGCGATCATGTCGACCTCCTCGGCGGGGCGCCGCTGCGGCACCCCGCCCCATCACACCAACGGGGGACACGCCCGGCGACCGGGGCAGGGCTGTTCGGGTGACCCCGGCCGAGCGCGGCGGTCCCGAACCGCCGGTGGGGGCAACCGCGTTCGGTTCCCACGCCCCCAGGCCACAGCGAGGGTGCGTGTCAGGCCTCGTGAACCCGGGGAACCGGCCCACGGGTGCCTGGCATGGGACGGGACCCGCACCGGCGACATTCGGAGGTGCCGATGGCGACGTCGGCGATGCCCACCGGGACCGCGGCGTTCCTCGACACCCTGCAGCACATCGCCCCGCGGGTCGTCAGCGCCTGCAAGGGCTGGACGACCCACGAGATCACCGCCCACCTGGCCGCCCACGCGGCCGAGATCAGCGCGCATGTGGAGGCCACGCCGAGGGCCGCCCCGTGCCCCGCACCCGGGGCGGGGAGGAACGCGAGGCTCCCTTCCGGGCGCTGGACGACGCCGTGCTGCGGCGCCGGCTGGAGACCGAGGAGGAGCGGACGCGCCGCTGCCTCGACGTGCTGCTCGCCCGCGACCCGGACGCGGTGATCACCTGGACGGGACGGCGGATGGGGATCGCGAAGCTCGTTCCCCACATGCGCAACGAGTTCGCCGTGCACCGCCGGGACGTCACGGGCGACGACGAGACGAGCTTCGGCCTGCTGGGCCAGGCGGACCTCACCGAGCACGCCGTCACCGTCCTGGGCACGCTGCCGACCTCCCGGGGCCGCGCCATGGATCCCCGGCCGGGCGAGGACTTCCGGGTGCGGCTGCGCGCCGAGGGGGCGGCGGACGTGGAGCCGGTGGTCGACGGCGGGGAGGCCGGGTCGCGCAGGGCCGGTGCGGGTGGGGACGCCCCCGCGGTGGAGCTGGATCCGGCGGCCCGCACCCTGGTGATCCGGGGACGGCGGCCGGCGCGGCGCGACCGGTTCCGCAGCCCGCTGCCGGCGACCGACCTGGCGCGGCTGGAGGCCCTGCTGTCGGGCTGCTGACCGGGTTCCCCGCACACCGGGCGGGACGGGCGTGAGCCGGGGCGATCCGGGGCACCCGGCCGCCGTGCGGGATACGCGGATGCGGTTCGACGGGTGGATCGCCGGGGTCGGCACCGCCCGCGGTGTGCGGATCGTGCTGGGGCACTGGATCTCGTCGCCGTTCGGCGCGTTCAGCGACGTCATGGTCGAGGAGGCGGACGGGGAGCGCACGCTGTTCGCGCCCACCCGGGCGACCGGGGAGTTCATCGCGGCCACCTACCGCTTCGACCGGCTGCGGATCGTCCCGGTCACGGTGGCGGTGTCCGGGCGCGGCGCCGGGGCGGTGTGGACGGTCGCCGCCGGCCCGCTGGAGCTGCGGTTCCGCGTGGGGCGGCGCGGGCCGCTGGGGTGGCTGCTGAGGGTCGTGCCGGGGCCGCTGGCCGCGCGGCCGGCGTGGGCCGGGCTCGTGGACCTCCCGGCCCGCCTGCTGCCGGGGGTGCGGACCCGCGGCACCGCCGGGCAGGGGCGGCGCGAGTGGTACGGGGTGCGGGATCTGCGGCCGGTCACGGCGGCCCGGGCGGCGTTCGGCGGGGAGTGCCTCGGCCCGCTCGCGCCGGTCGATCCGCCGGTGCGGTTCGGGTTCGGCTCCACGCCCCGCCGTCCCGCCGTGGTGCGGGTGACCACCACCGTGGCCCTGGCCTGACCCGTCCCCGCCGGCGTCCCCTCTCCGGGCAGCGGGGAAGACGGCGGGGACGCGGTCCGTGGTGTCTAGGCCCTGCGGCGCGTCCACATGGGGGTGACCACGCCGATCAGCACCGCCGCGACGCCGACCTGCAGGATGTGGCGGATCCAGTCGATTCCGCCGGTGTGCCGGACCCCCAGCCCCGAAGCGAGCAGGTTACCGACGATGCCGCCGACGATGCCGAGGATGATCGTCAGCCACAGGGGAATCGGCTGCCGTCCGGGTATGACGAGCTTGGCCAGCAGGCCGATGACGAGGCCCGCGATGATGGCCCACAGGAACGACATGCTCTCTCCTTGGTGTCACCGCCCCCGGTCCGTCCGGGGCCGGTGTTGCGTGTCTGCCCCGGCTCGGGCGATACACGCATGCCGTTCGCGGGCAAGTGGTGTGCCGTTCGCCGCCACACACCCAACGCTCCCTCGTACCACAGGTGACCCACGCTCCCGGCAACTGCGCCTGCGATCAAGGGAGTTGCCGGAGCGACCCGGCCGCGCGTGGCGTGGTGTCCACAAGCGGCGGGGCCGCCCCGGCGTCCGCTGTCGCGGGGTCAGCGCGCGGGGGCGCTCAGCGTCCTGGCGGTGGACGGCACATCGAAGCGCGCGCCGGTCTCCGACAGGGTGCGCCCGCCGGTCTCCGGCGCCCACATCATGGAGATGACGCCGCCCAGCAGGGAGACGGCCGCCATCGCCGCCATGGACCAGCCCAGCCCCAGGTACCGCAGGCTGAGCGGCAGCAGGAAGGTGCCGATCGCCGCGCCGACCCGGCTGATCGAGGACGCCAGCCCCACCCCCGAGGTGCGCACCGAGGTCGGGAAGACCTCCTCCGGATAGATGCCGGTGAGGATGCTCATCAGGCCGTAGGAGAACAGGTACCCGAAGAAGCACGCCGCGGCGGCCCACACCGGCAGAAGGTGGCCGAGGCTCACCAGGACGAGGAAGGCCGCACACCCGAACATCGGCGCGATCATCAGCCGGCGGCGGCCGATCCGGTCGACCAGGTACCACCCGGTGGCGGCGCCGACGAGCGCCACACAGGTGCCCAGCAGCGCGCCGGCGATGGCGTTGTCCAGGCCGATCGCGGTCAGCACCCGCGCCTGGAACATGGTCAGCGCGAAGTACGGCAGCACGATGCACACCCACGACAGACCGGCGAAGAGGGTGCGGCGGATGTACGCGCGGGAGAACAGCACCCGGTAGCGGGTCTCCTCCGGCCGCTCCTGGCCGAGGTCCTCCAGGTCCAGGCCGGCACCCATCGACTCGCGCACGGTGACGGCGGCCTCGTCGCGGCGCCCCTTGCTCATCAGCCAGCGCGGCGACTCGGGCAGCCCGTGCCGCAGCACCAGGCAGACCAGGGCGGGCACCAGGCTGGCGGCCAGGGTGATGTGCCAGGCGGACGGCCAGTGGGTGTTGACCACATAGCCGATGAGGTAGGAGATGACGTACCCGACGTTCCACAGGATCTCGAGGATGCCCAGGTAGTGGCCGCGCCGGGAACTCGGGGAGAACTCGGCGAGCAGCGGTGAGCCGATGGAGTAGTCCGCGCCGACGGCCAGGCCCATGAACAGGCCCAGGACGAAGACCTGCCAACTGGCGGTCACGAAGAACATCAGCGCGGAGCAGCCGAGGAAGACGGCCAGGTCGACGGTGAACATCGGGCGCCGCCCGATCCTGTCGGTGACGTAGCCCAGCAGCAGGCCGCCGAAGAAGGTGCCGATGAGGGTGGACGAGGAGATCAGCTGCTGCCACAGCGGGCTGATGTGCAGATCCGCGGTCATCGCCTTGCCGGCCAGGGCCGCGGCGACCGCCGCGAAGACGAAGCCGTCGATGAACATGCCGCCGCCGGTGGCGGCGGTGAGGCGGCGCAGGAACCGCCGGGCCTTTGTGGTGTCCGCGAGGGACCGGGAGGACATGGTGGCGGTTGCCGTCATGGATCTGCCTTTCTCACGGTGCCAGTCTTCGAAGTCCGGCCGGCCCGTGCGTGGGGCACGGCGCGTCCCGTGTGCGGGACCGCGGATCCGACGGGTGGACGGACATCACCGTGGGGTGGGGAACTGGAGGCCGGCGAGGGCGCCGGGTGGTGCCGGTGACAGCGGTGAGGCCCGGCGCCGGCCGCACGGCCGTCCGGCCGCGAGGTCGTCCCGGGACTCCTCGGTCTTTCACTCTCCTTTGTGCGTGCCGGGTACACCTACTATGGCCGGATCGTTGCCGTATCCCAAATCCCGGACATCCGCCCGCACCGCCGGGACGGCATTGCACCGCCCCGCTCGTCCATAGCATTTCCGCAGGTAGGAGGCGGTTTTCCGGGGCCGTCGAATGGCACCCGGCCCTTTCGCGTCCATCGCACGGAACGCTCTCGGCACGCGCCGAAAAACACCCTCCCGAAATACGTTGAATGTCCGATTGTTCGAGCCGGGTTGCCGGACCGCGCAGCGGCGGTACGGTCTCCCTATGGACGAGCGATCACGGAGCGGTCTGCTGTTCGGCGCCGGCACCTCGGCCGCGGCGGCCCTGGCCGGCTCACTGGCCTCCCGGCGCGCCCCACAGGTCTACGAGCGGCTGCGCAAGCCGGACTGGGCGCCCCCGGCGGGAGTCTTCGGCCCGGTGTGGACCGCCCTGTACGCCGCGACCGGCGTGGCGGGCCGCCGGTTGTGGACGCGCCGGGCGGGCCGGGCGGCGGTGGCGCTGCACACCGTCCAGCTCGCGCTCAACGCCGCCTGGACGCCGGTCTTCTTCGTCGCCCGGAACCGCACCGCGGCGCTCGCGGTCATCGCCGCGCTCGACGCCGCGGTCGCGGCGGAGGTCGCCGTCGCGATGCGTCACGACCGGCTCGCCGCCGCCCTGCTCGCCCCCTATCTGGCCTGGCTCGGGTACGCGACGGCACTGACGGCGGCGGTCGGCGACCCCGGCGCGACCCGGCGGCGCTGACTGACCGCCGGGCCGCGGCGCGTCAGCCCAGCAGCCCCAGCAGCCGGCCGGCCTGCCGCTCCGCGGTGCCGGGCGGGTTCCTGGGGTGGTCGCGGCGCGCGTCGAACAGCAGCAGGAACAGCCACACCAGGGCGAGCAGCCGGCGGCAGTCCGCGAGCCGGGCGGCCTCGGCCGCGGTCAGCTCGAAGCGGCCGAGGAAGCCCGGCACGTCGAGCGGGTGCTCGACCCAACCGGAGACGTGCTCGGTGATCTCCGCGAGTTCGAAGGCGCGGTCGCTGCGGCCGGAGTCCTCGAAGTCGACGAGCCGCACGGTCTCCCCGTCCCACAGGTGGTTGGCGAGGTTGCCGTCGCCCTGACCGAAGACCGCCGGGACGTCCGGCTCGCCGGCGTGCTCCAGACCGGAGCGGGTCAGCCACGCCAGTCCGGCGTCCAGCGCCGCGCGTTCCGCCCGTCCGGTGTCCGGCGGCAGGCTCGCGGCCCAGGTGCGCACCAGGGCCACCAGCTCCCGCTGCCCGCCGGGGCGCGGCGGCACCCCGGCGAGCACGTCCGCCGGCACCGCACCGTGCAGGGCGCGCACCGCGTCCGCCAGCGCCGCGACCGGCCCGGGCCCGAGCGGCTGCCCGCGCAGCGGCACACCGGCCAGCCGTGACATCACCACCGAGGGCGCCGCGGCCGTGCGGCGGTGCGAGACCGGCTCCGGTGCCAGGCCCGGCGCCCAGGTGGCCAGCAGCGTCAGGGCATGCCACTCCCGGGCGCACCGCTCACCGTCGTCCGCGCCGAAGGTCTTGGTCACCTGGTGCGGCCCCAACTCGACGCGGTGGGTGGCCCAGCGGCCGGGACCGGCGCCCGGCGTCAGCTGTTCGCCCCGCGTGCCGCCACCGGCCAGCGGTCGACGAGCTCGCCGCTTCGCACGGCGAGCAGTTCGTCGACCAGGTTCACCGCGACGCACACGTGGTTGGGGACGACCGCCACCACCGAGCCCGGCCGCGGTGCCCGACCGCCCTCCGCAAGCCGCACCACGGCGTGGTGTTCCCACAGGCCGGTGACCGTGGCCTCGGGGAAGTCCGGCAGGTACCCGTACCCGCTGACCCACGGCGACCGGTCGGAGCCGAGGACCTTGCTGCCGGCATCCAGGACGAAGCGGTCCGGTGCCGGGACGCTGATCACGGTGGCCGCGGCCACCAGGGACACGTCGTTCGCGGTGCAGGACCCGATGGCCAGCTGGGTGGCGTCGTTGAAGACGTAGACGCCGGGCCGCAGTTCGTTGACCCGGCCGGGCCGCCACCGGCCCACCGTGGGCGTCGAGCCGCCGCTGAGCACCGGCGCGTCGATCCCGGCGGCGCGCAGCGCTTCCGCGGCCTCGCCCAGCGCCCGCTCCTCGTCGCGCGCGGCCCGCTCGCGCGCCTCGGCGTCATGGCCGTACCCGTGGCCGGGGAAGGTGAAGACGCCCACCACGTCGAGACCGGCGTCGGCCGCCGCCTCCGCGACCTCGCCGGCGGCCTGCGGGCGCACCCCGGTGCGCTGGGTGCCGCTGTCCACCTCGACCAGCACCTGGACCGGGCGGGCGCTGCCGCGGACCGCCTCGCCCAGCCGCCGGGCCCCGGCCACCGACTCCACGGCGGTCCGCAGCGCGACGCGTTCGGCCAGCCGGCGCATCCGCCGCGCCTTGTCCGCACACGGCCAGAGGGTGTAGGCGACGAACAGGTCGTCCGCGCCCGCATCGGCGAACACCTCGGCCTCCCCGAGGGTGGCGACCGTCAGCCCGCTCGCGCCGGACCGCAGCTGACGGTCGGCGATCTGCGGGCACTTGTGGGTCTTGGCGTGCGGGCGCAGCGCGAATCCGCCGGTGCGCGCCGCCCCGGCCATCCGCTCGATGTTGCGGTCCATCACGTCGACGTCCACCACGAGTGCCGGTGTGACCAGGCCACCGGGCAGTTCCACGGCCATCTCCCGCCTCCCACCACGAATCCGGGGACCGATCATGCCAGGCGCTCCGGCGCGCCGGGGGGGCGTACCGCGCGGCAGTGGCGTGGTACGCGGTTGACCGGGTCGGCGTCCGCCGGGAGGTGCCACGCGAGGTGTGAGCGTGACGGGCGCCCTCGGCGATCGCGGAGCTGTGGGACGCTACCGCCGGCTCGCCCGCCCCGTGACGCGCATCACAGCCCCTCTCATACCTACTGGTCGGTATGGTGCTGGTGTCACCACCTTCGACAGGAGAGCCCATGCCTGCGACCAACCGTCAGATCCGCCTGGCTGCCCGCCCGCAGGGCGAGGTCAAGCCGACCGACTGGGAGCACGCCACCGAGGCCGCGCCGGAGCCCGGTGAGGGCCAGTTCGCCGGCCGGACGCGCTTCATCTCGCTGGATCCGGCGATGCGCGGCTGGCTGGACGACCGCCCCTCCTACCTGCCGCCGGTCGGCATCGGCGAGGTGATGCGGGCCGGGTCGGTGGTCGAGGTCACCTCCTCACGGCATCCCGGCTTCGCCCCCGGCGACCTGGTCGTGGGAACCTTCGGCGTGCAGGAGCACGTCGTCTCCGACGGCCGGGGCGCCATGCGGATCGACGCCTCGCTCGCCCCGCCCTCGACGTTCCTCGGGGCGCTCGGCATGCCCGGGATGACCGCCTACTTCGGCCTGCTGGACGTCGGCGCACTCAAGGACGGGGAGACCGTCGTGGTCTCCGGCGCGGCCGGGGCCGTCGGCACGATGGTCGGGCAGATCGCCAAGGTCAAGGGCTGCCGGGTGGTCGGCATCGCCGGAGGCCCGGAGAAGTGCGCGATGCTCACCGGCGAACTCGGCTTCGACGCGGCGATCGACTACCGGGCCGGCGACGTCAAGCGGGCGCTGCGCGAGCAGACCCCGGACGGCATCGACGTCTACTTCGACAACGTCGGCGGGGAGATCCTGGACGCCGCCCTGACCCGGCTGGCCATGCACGCCCGCGTGGTGATCTGCGGCGCGATCAGCCAGTACAACAACGCCACGCCGGTCAAGGGCCCGTCGAACTACCTCTCGCTGCTGGTGCGCCGGGCGCGGATGGAGGGGTTCGTGGTGTTCGACTTCGCCAAGCGCTACGCGCAGGCCGCCCAGGAGATCGCCGGCTGGATCGGCGAGGGCCGGATCACGGTCAAGGAGCACGTCGTCAAGGGGACCGTGGACGACTTCCCCGAGACGCTGCAGATGCTCTTCCGGGGCGAGAACGTCGGAAAGCTGGTCCTGGAACTGCAGTGAGCCGGAGCCCTGGTCAAGCGGCCACGGCGCGGGCGCGGGTTCCCAGCGCGCCCGCTCCGTGGCACGTAGAGGGGCGGATCAGACGCCGGGCCGCCCGTGCGGGCGGCAGGTGCTGATGCCCAGCAGGGTGTACGGCGGGCAGCTGCCGGCGGCCGCGGTGACCAGCAGCACCACCGCGACCACCAGGGCCACGATCGCCCAGCCGCTCGTCCACCCGGCCAGCCCCGCCAGCACCACCGCGACAGGAGCCAGCACGAAAGCCCTGATCAGGCGATCGGTGGTGCCCACGTTCCGCTTCATCGTCGTCTCTTTCCGTCCATGGTCCGACCGGGTTGCGTCCGGGCCTTCGAGGCCGTCCGGGCCGTCGTCCGCGGCCGCACGCCGCGGCCGCCGCCGCGCCTGCCAGGCCGGTGGTGCCGTCGTCCGGGGGCCACCGCTCTCGCCACATTCGCGGGTCCACCGGATCCACCGGCCGGGCAGGCGGATGAACTCTCCCAGGGCGGCGACGGCCGGGGACAGGGCCGAACGCCCCTGGTTCCCGGGACCTTGGCCCCTGGCCGGATCGGCCCCGACGCGCAGGTCAGCGCGGTGACCCGGACCAGGACCAGCCCCGCACCCAGGTGATGTCCAGCTGCGCCCGGCTGTTCGGCGGCGCGGACGGGCCGCTGAGCGCCGACTCGTTCTGGATGTCCCAGTCCGCCGCCGTGCCGGGGACCGCCGTGGTGGACTCCCCCACGAGCCGCCCGTCCAGGAGGAACTTCACGTCGCCGGGGGTCCACTCGATCCGGGAGGTGTGCCACCGGTCCCAGCGCGCACCGGTGGCGAAGCCGTCCTGGGCGCCCCCGGCACCGTCCTCGTGATGCGCGTAGGCGTAGATCGTATGGGCCCACTCCCCCTCGGGGAAGTCCACCTCGCAGCCGGGGCAGGCCGCGTTGTCGACGGGCGAGAGCAGATGGGCGCTCTTGTAGCCCGGCGCGGCGCGCGAGACCCGCCAGCGTTCCTCGAAGGCGCCGTAGCGGATCCCCATCAGCGGCCTGGGCACCACGGTGGCGCTGTGGACGGGGCCGCCGGCGCCCCGCCACAGCCGGATGTGCAGTTGGCCGTCCCCGGCGGGCGAGCGGGAGATCCACACGGTGGTGGCCGGGTCGTAGCGGCCGCCCACCGGGTAGCCGCGCTGGGTTGCGGTGTCCGGCCAGCCGTCCGGGTAGGCCCACCAGTCGGCGCGGACGGTGCCGGGCAGTCCGCCGCAGTACGCCCGCGGGGTGTCGGGGTGGTGGTCGCAGTCGCTGAAGGCGCCCAGCGGGACGGGGGTGTCGAAGGAGTCGGCGAAGACCAGGTGCCAGGCGGACGCGGGCGGCTCGGCCCGCACCGGCCCGTGCGTGGTGTGCGCCGGGCCCGAGCAGGCGGCGAGCAGGGCGGCGGCCGCGAGGACGGGCGCGGCAGCGCGGCGGGTCACGGGCACCTCCGGTCGCGGTCGGCGCCGCCGCCCGGCGGACGGCGGCGCTCCATCGTCCCGTGCGCGGCGGTCCCGGCGTGCCGTATCAGCGAGTTCCGGCCGCCCGCCGGGGCCCGGTCACGTCCGCGGACGGCGTCACCCCTTGACCGCGCCCTGCATCACGCCGCCGACGATCTGCCGGCCGAACAGCGCGAAGGCGATCAGCAGCGGGACGGTGGCGATCACGGCGCCGGCCATGATGACCGCCTCGTTGATGTTGTAGCCGCCGCCGATGCTGGCCAGCGCCACCTGGAGGGTGGGGTTGCCGGACGGGGTCAGCGCGATCAGCGGCCACAGGAAGTCGTTCCACGCCTGGACGAAGGTGAGCATGCCCAGGACGGCCATGGCCGGGCGGGCGGCGGGGAAGACCACGTGCCAGACGATGCGCAGGGAGTTGGCGCCGTCGACCCGGGCCGCCTCCAGCAGTTCGCCGGGCAGCGCCTCGGACAGGTACTGGCGCATGAAGAACACCCCGAAGGCGGTGACCAGCGAGGGCAGGATCACCGCCTGCAACTGGTCCGTCCAGTGCAGGCCCGACATGATCTGGAACAGCGGGAGCACGCTGAGCTGGGGCGGGACGGCGATGGTGGCCACCACCAGCACCAGCAGGACGTTGCGCCCGGTGAAGCGCAGCTTGGCGAACGCGAAGCCCGCGAAGGTGGCGAACAGCACCGTGGAGGCCGCCACCGCGCCGGCCACGATGACGGAGTTGACCATCGCCAGGCCCAGGGTGTTGCCGCCGGGGCCGTTGTAGTCCCACACCGCCCGCAGGTTCTGCAGCAGGTTGCCGCCGGGCACCAGCGGCGGCGGCGCCTGGACGATGCGGGTCTGCGAGGTGGACGCCGCGGTGATCGCGAAGTACAGCGGGAACAGCGAGACCGCCGCGGTCACGCCCAGCACGAGATAGGTCAGCGGACCGCCGTGGTGCTGGCGCCCGGCGCGCACCCGGGGCCGCAGCCCGCCGCCCGCCCGGCGGCCGGCGGGCCGGCCCGGCGCTTCGATGGTGGTGGTCATGGCCTGCCGGCCCTCCGTCCGACGGTGGCGCGCAGGCGCCGGGCGATGAGCGCGTTGACCGCTCCCACGATCACCGCGAGGAAGAAGATGACCCAGGCGACGGCCGCCGCCCGGCCGAGGTGCTCGGCGTTGAAGCCGAGGCGGTAGACATACAGCGCCAGGGTCGAGTACTGGTTGTCCGCCCCGCCGTTGATGCCGAGCTGGCTGCCGCCGAACAGGTACGGCTCGCCGAACAGCTGGAGCGATCCGACGGCCGAGATGATGGCGGTGAACAGGATGGTCGGCCGCAGCGCCGGGATCGTGACATGACGGAACTGCTGCCAGCGCGTGGTGCCGTCGACGGCCGCCGCCTCGTACAGCTCCTCCGGGATGGCCTGCATGGCGGCGAGGTAGATCAGCGCGTTGTACCCGGTCCAGCGCCACATCACGATCGCCGAGACGGCGATCTGCGAGGAGAGCGTTCCGGCCTGCCAGTTGACCGGGCCCATCCCGACCAGGTGCAGCGCCCAGTTGGCGAATCCGGCGTCGTTCTGCTGGAAGATGAACTGGAAGATCAGCGCGGCGGCGGCCACCGAGGTGGCGTACGGGGCGAGCAGCGCGACCCGGAAGAACGACCGCGCGCGCAGGCGGTAGTTGAGCAGGTGGGCCAGGCCCATCGCGGCGAGCAGCTGTGGGACGGCGGACAGCAGCCCGATCGTCACCGTGTTGCGCAACGACTTCCAGAACACCTGGTCGTGCAGGAGCGCGGTGTAGTTGCCCAGGCCGTTCCAGGTCATCGTCCCGGGGTCGAGGGTGCTGACGGAGTTCAGCGACATCCAGCCGGTGTAGATCAGCGGGAAGACGCCGAAGGCGGCGAAGAGCACGAAGAACGGCGCCACGAACACATAGGGGGACGCCTTGACGTCGAGCCGGTAGATCCGGCTGCGCCGTTCCTGGCGCGGGTCCGGCGGCACGGGCCGGCTCGGTGCGGGCGAGCGGGCGCCGCTGCCCGCCGCGGTGGTGGTGGAGGCCACGAGAGGGGTTCCTTCGCTGAGGGGGCAGGAGGGTCCCGGGCGGCGCGCGGGTCGGGGCGCCGCCCGCGCCCTGCCGGGCCGGTCCGCGAGTGGCGGGCGGCCGGTCCGGCAGGTCCTGGGCCGGGGGCGTCAGCCCGTGGTGTCGGTGGTGATCTGCTTGATCGTGGCGTTCCAGGCGTCGGCCGGGCTCTGGTGCTTCTGCTCCATCAGCAGCACGCCGTTGCCCATGTCGTTGCGGACCACGCCGTCGTACTTGCCGATCGGGGCGGCCGGGATCTGCTTCGCCGCCGCCGAGAAGATCCTCCCGATCGGGGCGCCGGAGAGGAAGGCGTTCTTCGCGTCGGCCACCGCCGGGTCGGAGTACGCCTCGACGTTGGAGGGGAAGTTGCCGACGTTCGGGGTGGCGAAGACCTTGGCCTCCTGCTTGGCGTCGGTGAGCCACTGCGCCAGCTTCTCGGCCTCGGCGACGTGCCTGCCCTGGGCGGGGACCGTCAGGTAGGAGCCGCCCCAGTCGGATGCCTGCGGGGCGGTGGCCACGTTCCAGACGCCCTTGTTCTTCGGGCCCGCGTTGTTGACGATGTTGGCCATCTGCCAGGCCGGGCAGATGGTGGTGGCGAAGGTGTTGTTGGCGAAGCCGGTCGCCCACTGGGTGGAGAACTGCGCGATGCCGGGGGTCTCCCCGGCCGCCACGGCCTGGCCGGCGAGCGCCCAGGCGGCCTTCACCGACGGGTTGGTGGCGTAGACCGGCGAGCCGGAGGCGTCGTAGTACTGCTGGGCGCCGCTGCCGACGACGCTGTTGAACAGGCCCTCACCGCTGTCGAGGAAGTACGTGCCCTTGGGGGCGTGCTGCTGGTACTGCTTGCCGACGGTGTTGACGAAGGCGTCCCAGCTGCCGGCCCACAGCTTGGCGACCTGGTCGGGATCGGTGGGCAGGCCGGCGGCCTTGAACAGCTTGGCGTTGTAGCAGACCGCCTCGGGGCCGAGGTCGGTGCCCAGGCCGATCACCTTGCCGTCCGCCGAGCGGCCCTGGGCCCACTTGGCCGCGGTCCAGTGGGACTGGCTGACGCCGGGCACCTTCGACAGGTCGGTGAACCGGCCGGCCAGCGTGGTGGTGACCTGGCCCATCCGGCTGATGTCGAACGCCTGGATGTCGTCGGCGCCGGAGCCTGCGGCCAGGTGGGCCTGGGTGGCGTTCCAGTAGTCCTGCTCGTTGGCGTTGGTGTCCTCGACGATCTTGATGTTCGGGTGCAGCTTCATGTACTCGGTGAACAGGCCGGCACCCTTGTCGTTGTAGCCGAAGGTGCCGAAATCGCCGACCTTGAGCGTGATGGTGCCGCCCGAGGAGTCGGACCCGCCGGCCGAGCAGCCGGCGAGCAGCCCGCCGGCCAGCGTCAGGGCCGCCGCGAGGGCGGTCGCGGCGCGGCGGCTTCTACGGGGTGGGTAGTGCGTACGCATGATGAACTCCTTCATGGGCGACGGGCGGTGCGGGTGTTCACAATGTGGGAGCGCTCCCATGGAGAACTGAAGCGTTGCCGCTGGCCCATGAGGATGTCAAGGGAGTGAACGACTTGGATGCGTACACGTGTTGAAGCGGACTGACCGGCTCCGACGCGGCCGCCCGCGCCCGCGGCCCCGCGGATGGCATACGGTTCGTCCAGCCGATCGAGGACGTCCGGGCGCACCGCCCGGTGCGCTGAAGGAGGACAGATGACCCGCTGCTGGGTCCCGGTGCCCGAGGGCTGCGACTTCCCCGTGCAGAACCTCCCCTACGGGGTCTTCTCGCGCGGCGGCGACGACCCGCGCGTCGGCGTGGCCATCGGGGAGCGGGTCGTGGACCTGGCCCGGCTGGACCTGCCGTACGCGGCGGACTTCGCGACCGGATCACTGGGCGCCTTCATGGGCCGCGGCCGGGACGCCTGGCGGGCCGTGCGCGCCCGGCTGACCGCCCTGCTGACCGACGAGACGCGCCGCGCCGCCGTCGAACCGCATCTGGTCCCGCTCGCCGAGGTGCGCCTGCACCTGCCCTTCGAGGTCGCCGACTACGCCGACTTCTACTCCTCCGAGCACCACGCGGCCAACGTCGGGCGGATCTTCCGGCCGGGCCAGGAGCCGCTGACGCCGAACTGGAGGCACCTGCCGATCGGCTACCACGGCCGGGCGGGCACCGTCGTGGTCTCCGGCACCCCGGTGGTCAGGCCCTGCGGGCAGCGCAGGGATCCCGGCGACGCCGCACCGGACTTCGGGCCCTCGCGGCGGCTGGACATCGAGGCCGAGGTCGGGTTCGTGGTGGGCGTGCCGTCCGCACCGGGCAGCCGGGTGCCCACCTCCGGCTTCGCCGACCACGTCTTCGGTGCCGTGCTGGTCAACGACTGGAGCGCCCGGGACATCCAGGCGTGGGAGTACGTGCCGCTCGGCCCGTTCCTGGGCAAGTCGTTCGCCACCTCGGTCTCGCCGTGGGTGGTGCCGCTGGAGGCGCTGGAGCACGCCCGGGTGCGCCCGCCGCGGCAGGACCCGGCCCCGCTGCCCTATCTGCGCGAGGACGAGCCGTGGGGGCTGGACCTGGCGCTGGAGGTGCGGTGCAACGGGGAGGTGGTCTCCCGGCCGCCGTTCGCGCAGATGTACTGGACGCCCGCGCAGCAGCTGGCGCACCTGACGGTGAACGGCGCCGCGCTGCGCACCGGGGACCTGTACGCGTCGGGGACCGTCTCCGGCCCGGAGCCCGGCGAGCGCGGCTCGTTCCTGGAGCTGTCCTGGAACGGCCGCGACCCGCTGGTGCTCTCCGACGGCACCACCCGCTCCTTCCTGCGGGACGGGGACACCGTCGCCATCCGTGCCACCGCCCCGGGCGCGGACGGGGTGCGGATCGGCTTCGGGGAGGTCGCCGGCACCATCGCGCCGGCGACCCCGTTCCCGTAGGCGATCGGCGCCCGTCAGCCGGTGACGCTGGGCGCGCCGGTCTCGATGTGACCGGTGAACCTCCGCGTCCAGCTGGAGTCGCTGTCCACGGTGAGGGTGAAGTCGTACCAGCCGTCCGTGTAGGCGACGGCGTTGAAGTAGTCGTCCGCGCTGCCGCCCGCCGGGATGTGGTACGTCCACGGGCCGTCGGTGCGGTAGTTGGCGGAGGTGATGGTGACGGTGACCGCCGCCGCGGAGGCGTTCGCCATGTGGAACCAGATGGCGGGCTTGCCGGTGTCGGGGGCCGCCGCGTAGTGGGTGTGGACCTCGACGTCCTTGCCGGCGGCGGTGGCGTCGCCGGTGAAGCGGCGCAGGAAGCGGTTGGGCCCGATCAGGCTCAGGTCGTACTTGCCGTCGCCGTAGCCGGTGCCGATGTTGAAGTAGTCGCTTGCGGTGCCGTCGGCGCCGGTGGCGGTGTCGTAGGCGTCGACGGTGTACTGCCAGGGCACCCGGCTGCGGTAGGCGTTGGGCTGGATGGAGAAGTGCACCGGCCGCTTGGCCTGCGGGCCCTCGTTGACCATGGCGATCCAGGCCTGGATCACTCCGCCGCTGCCGTACGAGATGTGGTCGAGGTAGCCGTTGGGCTGGTACGGCACCGCCCTGGCCGGCTTGGTCCCGCTCTCCTGGGCGGGCAGGGCGTTGGTGGTCGGCGTCGGGTTGGGCAGCAGGGTGCAGGAGGACTCGCCGATCACCGTGGAGGTGTCGGGCAGCGCGGGCAGCCCGTACACCGGTGCGGTGAAGTCGAAGACGCTCGTCAGGTCGCCGCACACCGCGCGGCGCCAGGTGCTGATGTTCGGGCAGGTGGCCGGCTTGCCGATGGCCGCTGTCCAGGTCTCCAGGAAGCGGATCACCGAGGTGTGGTCGAAGACCTCGGAGCTGACCCAGCCGCCGCGGGTCCACGGCGAGACGACGATCATCGGCACCCGGAAACCGAGCCCGTAGGGCACGCCGTTGAGGAACTCGCCGGCGGTGCCGGCCGGCGGGCTGGGCGGCGGGACGTGGTCGAAGAAGCCGTCGTTCTCGTCGTAGTTGAGGAACAGCACGGTGGAGTCGAAGACCGAGGAGTCGGCGGCCAGCGCCTGCACCACCAGGTTGACGAAGTGGGCGCCGTCGCCGGGCGGCGCGTAGGGGTGCTCGGAGAACGCCTCGCTGGCCACCACCCAGGACACCTGCGGCAGCGTGCCGGCCTGCACGTCGGCCTTGATGGCGGCGGCGATGTCGTCGGGGGTCGAGCCGGTGACCTTGGGCACCGAGGCCATGCCGTTGTCGTAGAGCGGGTTGCCCGGGGAGGCGCTGGAGAACTGGCTGAAGTACGCCAGCCCGTTGTCGCCGAAGTTGTCGTTGGCGTTCTGGTAGACCTTCCAGGTCACCCCGGCGTTCTGCAGGGCCTCCGCGTAGGTCTGCCACTTCAGGCCGGACTCCGAGCCGCCGTCGTTGCTGCTGGAGTCGACCTTGCCGCTCCACAGGTACGTCCGGTTGGGGCCGGTGGCGCTCAGCGTGGAGCAGAAGTAGGAGTCGCAGATGGTGTAGGCGTCCGCCAGCGCGTAGTGGAACGGGATGTCGGCGCGGTTCAGATAGCCCATGGTGCGCACGTTCCCGACACCGGCGACCCAGTTGTCCAGGGCCCCCTGGTTCCACGCGGAGTGCTGGGAGTTCCAGCTGTGCGGCAGGTCGCCGTTGCACTGGGCGAGCTTCTCGCCGGAGTTGCCCAGCACGGAGGGCGTGGCGCTGAGCTGCCACGGGTACTGGCGGCCGGAGCCGTTGACCTGGTTGAAGACGGAGTAGCCGCCGGAGAGCTGGATGCCGCTGCGGTCGGCGAAGCCGCGCACGCCCTTGAGGGTGCCGAAGTAGTGGTCGAAGCTGCGGTTCTCCTGCATGAGGATCACGATGTGCTTGACGTCGGTGAGGGTGCCGGTGCCGGCCGCCTCGGCCTGCGGGGCGGCGCCCAGTTCGGCGCCCTGCGCCACGACGGCTCCGGCGGCGGTCCCCGCGGAGAGCGCCACGAAACTTCTACGGCTGATACCAGTCATCGACACGCCCTAGTCGACTCGGATGTGGAGGGTGCCCGGACCGGCCCAGTCTGCCCGCGGCGCGAGGGCGTGCCCAGGCCGCCCGAACGATCATCGGGAAAACGACGGATGACATGCACGCGTCCAACACAACACCGCCGGCGACACCGCAGGATGCGGCCGCCCGCCACGGGTAGGCGGGCGGTATGAACGGACAGCGCAAGCACCCCGTGACCCCCGACCTGCCGCCGGTGACCGAGACCCCGGACCCCGGTGCGACGCCCCCCGAGCCCCGGGAACGCTCCTCGGGCGAGGACTCCCCCCGCCAGGAGGAGCAGCCCGGCGCCTCCGGCAACGGCACGATCGCCGAGCCTCCGGACTGACGGGCGCGGCCGCCCCGGGACCGCGGTGTCCGGGGCGGCCGCGGCGCGCTCAGCGCCCGTCGCGCAGCACGGTGGCCGTGCCGGGGCCCACCGGGCCGAACTCCAGCACCGTGCCGGTGACGTCGGAGAGCACCCGCCCCGGCACCGGCCGGCCGCCCCGGACGGCCGCCGAGCGCAGCCGGTAGGCGCCGGGATCGTCGTCGCCGATCTCCACCAGCAGCCGGGCGGTGGCGTTCGGCGGAACGGTCGCGGTCAGCCGGCAGGCGGGCCGGGCCGCGCCGGGCGGGGTGCGCTCCACCGCCACCGCCACCGGTCCGCGGATGGACGGAACCGTGCCGTGGACGCGGGTCAGCGCGCCCAGCCGGGGCCGGATGGTGAATGCGGCCGCGCCCGGCGCGCTGACCTCCACGCCCAGGACGTGGCGGGCGACGGCGTTGACCGGTGCGGAGGCCCAGGCGTGCGAGAACGTCATGTTGGGCTTCAGCGACGGGTCCCACGCCTCGGTGACGATGGTGGCGCCCAGGTCGTCGAGCATGTGCAGCCACGAGGTGGTGTCCCGGGCGGTCAGCAGGGCGAGGGCGGCGTCCGCCCGGCCCGCGGCGAACAGCGCGTCCAGCAGGAACTGCGCCCCGTACACGCTCGTCCGCATGCCGCCCGCGGCCAGGGTGGCGCCCAGCTCCCGCAGCACCCGGTCCGGGACGGTGCCGGGACCGGCGACCCCCAGGGCGAGCGGGAAGGCGGTGGCGTGCTGGGCGCTGTGGGTGGTGCCCGCGCCGTCCACGAACCGCCCCTGGGCGGTGTCCAGCAGGGTCGCGCGCATCGCCTCCCCCGTGCGGCCGGCCTGGGCCCGCCACCGGGTGGCGTCCGCGCCGCGCCCGAGGGCGTCCGCGATCTTCGCCAGGGCGTCGAAGGCCGCGTACTGGAAGGCGTTCACCACGGTGTTGGTGTCGGTGAAGACATAGCCGTCCCGGCAGGCGACCGGCCAGTCGACCAGGTCGCCCAAGTCCTTGCTGGAGGTGCCGGGCGCCTTGTGGACGAGGTCGTCGGAGCCCAGCCAGGCGGTGAGGTTCTTGGCGGCCAGCAGGTCGTAGTCCGCGGCCAGCCGCCGGGCGTCGCCGGTGTGGAGGTAGTCCCGCCAGGCGATCAGCGCGCACATCAGACGGTACTCGGTGGGCCAGGTGCCGTTGCGCGTCAGGTAGGAGCCGGAGTACCGGGCGAGCGCGTAGGAGCGCTGCACGGCGTACTCCGAGAGCTGGTTGATCAGCGCGTCGCCCTCGTACGGGCCGCGTTCGCGGGTCGGGGTGTCCTGGTACAGGTCGCCGCGGGTCGCCTCGATCGAGTAGCGGCAGAACTCCCAGACGCGGTCCAGGTCCGGATCGGAGCTGGCGAACGAGGAGTCCGCGTCCCGCCAGTCCAGCCGCCACGCCCGGCCGGTGACCGCGTCCGTCAGTTCCAGGCCGGGATCGCAGAGCAGTTCGGCGTAGCGGAAGCCGCGGTATCCCCAGTGCTCGACGCGTTGCGGGCCGTCCCGCAGCGTCCAGACCTCCCGGTAGACGGGGCCGGCGCGCAGCGCGTAGCGGACGGTGCCGTCGGCGTTCAGCTCCTCGCCGAGCCGGACCTCGATCTCCTGCCCGGCCCGCCCGTCCACCCGCAGGGCCAGCCCGCCGGCGATCTCGCGGCCGAGGTCGACCAGCCAGTGGCCGTCGGCGACGCGGCGCACCGCGGCGGGGGTGACGTCGTGGAGGCGGACCGGTTCGACGGGCGCGGGGGCGAGAGCGGCGATCGCGGGGCGCCGGACGGCGGCGGGCCAGGCGGAGTCGTCGAAGCCCGGCTCGGTCCAGCCGGCCGGCTCGTGCCGCAGGTCCCAGTACTCCTGCGGCGCGGTGTAGTAGCCGCCGCCGGTGCTGCCGTGGTCGGGCAGCAGCCCGTCCTGGCGGCGGGCCCGCCAGGCGGTGCCGGACCCGATGGTGGCGCGGCTGCCGTCGGCGAAGACGACGTCGAGCTGGGCGAGGAACCGCTGGTCGGAGGTGGTCCAGCAGAGCGCGGCCAGCACGTTGGCGGCGCCCGGGCGCAGCGCGTCGGTGACGTCGAGTGAGGCGTAGCGCGGGTCGCCCGCCGAGGAGCGGACCGAGGCGTATCCGGCCGGGGCGCCGTTGCACCACAGCTTGGCCGGGTACTGGCGGGCCGGGACCGGCGAGAGCGCGGCCACCCGCAGGATGCCGGCGGCGACCTCGCCGGGCGGCAGCCGGAACTCGTGGCGCAGCAGCGCCCAGGTGTCGTCCGGGCCGGAGGGGTCCGGGCCGGGGGCGACCCACACCGGGTCTGCCGTCCAGCGGTCGGCCGCCGTGGCCAGCAGGGTCGGCTCGCTCCAGCCGGAGGCCCATGCGCCGGCGCGGGTGCGGACCCGCCACCAGTAGGCGGTGCCCGGTGCCAGCGGCGGGCCGCCGTACGGCACGGAGACCGACGCCGCCGAGGCCACGGTGCCGCTGTCCCACACCCTCGGGCCCGTCACCAGCCGCCCGGGGGTGGCGGCGATCTGCACCTGGTGGTGGGTCTGGCGGCCGTCGCCGAGCGGGGGCACCTGCCAGCTGAGCAGGAAGCCCTCGGTGGGCAGGCCCAGGGCCCGCGGGAGCAGGTCGGCGAGCAGACCGGTGGGGACGGGGCGGCCGGGCCCGGTGGGTGGCGGGTCCGCCGCGGCGGTGGTGCCCGGCAGTGCGGTGGCGGCGGCGCCGGCGGCGGCCGCTGCCAGCACGGTGCGGCGCGAAGGAGCGGTGGCGGGTGTGCGTTCGTGCCCGAGTGACGGGTGGGATCTCATCGGTACCTGCTTCACCTGCTAGGCCGCCGGCCCGGGCGGCGCGGCGGGAACGGGTGGTGCACGGAACGGGGTTGATCGCGGCGGGCGGCGGGGCGGGGCGGGGCGCCGGGCAGGGTTCAGCGCGGGTGACCGGTCAGGCTGGAGCGGCGCACCACCAGTTCGGGCTGGAGGACGACATGGCGGTGCTCGTGCTCGCCGGGGCTCGCCCCGGTCTCCTGCAGCAGCATCTCGGCGGCCATGGCGCCCATCGTGACGGCGGGCTGGCGGACGGAGGTGAGCGGCACGGTGGCCGCGGCGGCGAACTCGATGTCGTCGTAGCCGACGATCGCCATCTCGTCGGGAACGCTGACCCCGGCGGCGAACAGCGCCTGCAACAGCCCCAGCGCGAGCAGGTCGTTGGCGCAGAACACGGCGGTGGGCCGCTCGGGCAGGCCCAGCAGCCGCGCGCCGGCGTCCCGGCCGGCGGCCACGTCCAGGCGCTCGGTGGGTATCTCGTGCAGCGCCGTGGCCGGCAGCCCGGCCTCGGCGAGGGCCTGCGCCGCGCCCTGGCGGCGGTCGCGGATCTGCTGCAGGTGCGGCGGGCCGCTGATGTAGGCGATGCTGCGGTGCCCGGCGGACAGCAGGTGGCGGATGGCCAGGGCCGCGCCGGCGACGTCGTCGACGGACACCGAGCACTCGTCCGCGCCGTCGGCCACCCGGTCGACGAGGACGAACGGGATGCCGTGCCGGCGCAGCGCCTCCAGGTTGGCGCCGCTCGGCTCGGCGGGGGTGACCAGGACACCGCGGACCCGCTGCTCGACGAAGAGGGAGAGGTACTCGGCCTCCTCCGCGGGGCTTTCGGCGCTGTTGCAGACCATCACGCCCAAGTCCGCCTGCCGGGCCGCCCGTTCGGCGCCGCGCGCGACGTCGACGAAGAACGGGTTGCTCATGTCGAGGACGAGCAGGGCCATGATGCGGCTGCGCCCGGCGCGCAGTTGGCGGGCCGACTCGCTGCGGACGTAGCCCAGTCGCGCGATGACGGCCTGCACGCGCATCCGCGTCTCGGCGGAGACCAGGTCCGGCCGGTTGATGACGTTGGAGACCGTGCCGACGGAGACTCCCGCCTCCCGGGCCACGTCCTTGATGCCGACGATGTGTCCGATGCCTGCCATGTGTGCCGCCTGCCGTCCTTGTGCCGCCGCGCGGGGCGGCGGGGTGTTCTGCGGGCCCGGTGCCTGCCGGGCCCTTCGCCGGACGGGGACGTCCGGTCGCCGCTCACGCGAGGTGGAAGACCTCGGTGAGCGGGCGCATCGCCGCGTCGGGGGCCTGGCCGTCCAGGTCCTCGAAGAAGCCCGCCATCTCCCGCTGCCAGCGGGCGTTGACCTCGGTGGCGTCCATGGCGGCGCGCGCCCGGTCGAAGTCCTCGGTCTCCAGGTAGCCGACCAGCAGGCCGTCGTCGCGCAGGAAGAGCGAGTAGTTGTGCCATCCGGTGGCGCGCAGGGCGGAGCACATCTCGGGCCACACCTCGCGGTGCCGCTCGCGGTACTCGGCGATGCGGTCCTGACGGACCTTCAGCAGAAAGCAGACACGCTGCACGTTGTCGGTTCCCTCCGGGTGGGCCGCCGCCCCGGGGTGGGGGGCGGCGGCCCGGCGGACGTGCGGGCAGACCAAAAGTTGTACTGGTCGATGTCGGCCTTGTCGAAGACCGTCGGGTTGCCCAGCGTCACCACGCCGTTCGCGCCGATGGTGAAGGTGCCCATGTCGCCGGCCTTGAAGGTCTGGCCCTGGGCGCCGGTGATCTGGCCGGAGGCCAGGGCGGTGGCGGTGTAGCCGGCGAGCTCGCCGAGCTTGGCCGGGTCCCACAGCTCGAACGCGGTGACCGTTCCGTCCTTGACGTAGGCGCGCATGTCGTTGGGCGTGCCCAGGCCGGTGAGCTGGACCTTGCCCTTGTACTTCGAGCCGGACAGGTACTGCGCGGCGGCCTTGATGCCCACCGTGGTCGGGGAGATGATCCCCTTCAGGTCCGGGTACTGCTGCAGCAGGCCCTGGGTCTGCTGGAAGGAGGTCTGGGCGTCGTCGTTGCCGTAGGCGACGGTGACCAGCTGCATGTTCTTGTAGGCGGGCTTCTTCAGCTCGTCCTTCATGTAGCCGATCCAGGCGTTCTGGTTGGTCGCCGTCTGGGCCGCGGAGAGCACCGCGATCTTCCCGGAGTAGTTGATCTGCTTGGCGAGCAGCTGCACCTCGGTGCGGCCCAGTGCCTCGGCGCTCGCCTGGGAGACGAAGACGTTGCGGCAGCCGGGGTTGGTGTCGGAGTCGTAGGTGACGACCTTGATGCCGTTGCTCATGGCCTGCTTCAGCGCGGTGCACAGCGCGCCCGGGTCCTGCGCGGAGACCGCGATGGCGTTGACCTGCTGCTGGGTGAGGGTGTTGACGTAGGAGACCTGGCCGGCGGTGTCGGTGCTGCTGCTGGTGCCGACCTCCTTGTACTTCTCGCCCAGCGCGTCCAGGGCCTTCTTGCCGCCGTTGTCGGCGATGGTGAAGTAGGGGTTGTTGACCTGCTTGGGCAGGTAGGCGACCGTCAGGCCCTTCTTGGTGGCCGCGTCGGGGTTGGCGGTGCCGGCGGCGGCCGCCGCGCCGCCCGAGGAGTCGGTGGAGTTCTTGGTGGTACCGCCGCAGGCAGCGGCCGACAGCGCGACGGCGGCCGTCAGGACGAGGGCGGTCGCCGAGCGGCGGGTGGCCACTCTGAAGGGGGCGCGGGTTGCCATGAGGGTTTTCCTTATCTCGCTGGGATTCTCGCGGGGAATCTCGCTGGGAATGTCGCTGGGGAAGGGCACAGGGGGACGCACGGGTGGGAGAGCCGGCTCGCCCCGGGTGGGCGAGAGCGGTGTGAGGGGTTGGCCCGCGGCGGTCAGAGCGCCGGGGCGGCGGATCCGGTGGCGGCGGACGCGGCCCTGCGCCGGGCCCGGGACTGGGCGACGCGGCGTCCGACGCGGGGGCCGAGGACGGAGATGACGAGCAGGACGCCGGTGACGACGATCTGCGACTGGGCCGAGACGTTGAGCAGGCTCATGACGTTCTGGAGGGTGCCGAGGAGGAACACCCCGGCCACCGCCCCGCCGAGCGTGCCCTTGCCGCCGTCGAAGTCGATGCCGCCCAGCAGCACCGCGGCGACGACCGACAACTCGAGACCGGTGGCGTTGTCGTAGCGGGCGCTGGCGTAGTGCAGCACCCAGAACACACCGGTCAGCGCGGAGACGAACCCGGTGGCGACGAACATCGACAGCCGCAGCCGCTTGACCCGGATGCCCACGAAGTAGGCGGCCTCCTCGGAGGAGCCGACCGCGAACAGCGAGCGCCCGATCCCGGTGGCGTGCAGCACCACGACCGCGACCACCAGCAGCACCAGCCAGGGGATGGCCGCGTAGGGGACGAACGTGCCGGCGATGCGCCCGGAGCCGAAGTCCAGGTACTGCTGCGGGAAGTCGGTGACCGAGTTGGCACCGAGGATGATCTGCGCGATGCCCCGGTAGGCGGCCATGGTGCCGATGGTGACGGCCAGTGAGGGCAGCCCGAGCCGGGTGACCAGCAGGCCGTTGACCAGACCGGCGAGCAGCCCGAGCAGCAGGCAGAGCGGGATGATGGTCTCGATCGCCATGCCGTCGTTCCACAGCGCGCCCATCACCGCGCCGGACAGACCGGCCGTGGAGCCGACCGACAGGTCGATCTCCCCGGAGACCACCAGCAGGGTCATGGGCAGCGCGATCAGCGCGATCGGCAGGGTGTTGCCGATCAGGAAGGACAGGTTCAGCGCGTTGCCGAAGTTGTCCACGAAGCCGAACGAGCACAGCAGCAGGACCAGCAGGAGGGCACCGACGACGGTGTCCCAGCGGACCAGCGAGCCGAACCCGGCACGGGCGGTCTTCGGCGCCGCGGCGGCGGCCGGCCGGGGAGTGGTGGCCGTGTCAGCCATGGCGGACACTCCTCGTCTGTACGGAGCGCTGCGCGGAGCGCTGTGCGGAACGTGTGCGGAGCACTCGGGCGACCCGCAGGGCGACCACCCGGTCGACCGCGATCGCCACGAGCAGCAGGATGCCGTCGATGGCCAGCACCCATACCGAGCTGACGCCGATCGCGGGCAGGACGCTGTTGATGGAGGTGAGCAGCACCGCGCCCAGCGCCGCCCCGTAGACGCTGCCGGATCCGCCGGTGAAGGCCACGCCGCCGACCACGACGGCGCTGACCACGGTCAGTTCGTAGCCGCTGCCGGTGCCGGAGTCGACGTTGCCGAAGCGGGCCAGATACAGCGCGCCGGCCAGGCCGGCGAGGGCGCCGCAGGCGATGTACGCGGCCAGCAGCCGCTTGCGCACCGGCACGCCGGCCAGCAGCGCGGCGTCCGAGTTGGACCCGAGCGCGTACAGTTCCCGGCCGCTGCGGTAGCTGCGCAGGTAGTAGGCGACGGCGGCGAGCACCAGGGCGGCCAGCAGCCCGAGGTAGGGGATGGCCCAGACGCCGTCGTGCCCGAAGGTGAGGAAGCCGCCCGGCAGGCCGTTCGCCGTGATCTCCCGCGAGCCGGCCCAGATGGAGTCGATGCCGCGGATGATGTAGAGGGTGCCCAGGGTGACGACCAGCGCGGGCACCTGTCCGAGGCTGACCAGCAGGCCGTTGAGGACGCCGAAGGCCGCGCCGAGCGCCACCGCGATGACCACGGCGAGAAGCGGGTTGCCGCCACCTTGCAGGTAGTCGCCGGCGGCGAAGGCGGTGATGCCGAGGACCGAGCCGACCGACAGGTCGACGTTGCGGGTGATGACCACCATGGCCTGCCCGGTGGCCACCAGCACCAGGATGGCGGCGTTGAGCAGGAGGTCCTTGATGCCCTGGGCGGACAGGAAGGCCCCGTTGGCCAGCTGGGTGGCGCCGAGCATGACCACCAGCACGGCGGCGATGGCCAGTTCGCGGACCTTCAGGACGAGGTCGAGCAGGCTGCGGGCGCCGCCCAGTGGGGCCTCGACGCCCTGCTGGGCGGGTTCGACGGTCGTGGTCATGCCGCGTTCCTTTCACGGCCGGTGGCCGCTGACATCACCGACTCCTCGGTCGCCTCGGCGCGGGGGATCTCCGCGGTGAGCCGGCCCTCGTGCATCACCAGCACCCGGTCGGCCATGCCGAGGATCTCCGGCAGGTCGGAGGAGATCATCAGGATGGCGACGCCCTGCGCCGCCAGGCTGGACAGCAGCCGGTGCACCTCGGCCTTGGTGCCGACGTCGATGCCGCGGGTGGGCTCGTCGACGATCAGCACCTTCGGGCCGGTGGCCAGCCACTTGGCCAGCACCACCTTCTGCTGGTTGCCGCCGGACAGGGTGCCGACCGTGTCGGCGAGGCGGGCGTACTTCACCTGGAGCCGCACGGCCCAGTCCACGGCGCGGTCGCGTTCGGCGCGGCGGTTCATCAGCCCGGCGCGGGAGGTGGCGCGCAGGCCGGTCAGCGCGATGTTGCGCTCGATGGACATGTCCATCACCAGGCCCTGGGCGCGGCGGTCCTCGGGGACCAGCGCCACACCCGCGGCCATCGCCAGGCTGGGCGCGCCGGGCGGCAGCGGGCGGCCGGCCACCTCCACCTCGCCGGCGTCCCAGCGGTCCACCCCGAAGATCGCCCGGGCGACCTCGCTGCGTCCGGCGCCGACCAGTCCGGCCAGGCCGACGATCTCCCCCTCGCGCACGTCGAAGGAGACGTCGGTGAAGACGCCCTCCCGGGTCAGCCGGCGCACGCTCAGCGCGACCTGGCCGGCCTCGGTGGCCTGCTTGGGGTACAGCTCGTCCAGGTCCCGGCCGACCATGCGGCGCACCAGGTCGTCCTCGGTGAGCCCGGCGACCGGCTCGCTGGCGACCCAGCGGCCGTCACGCAGGGTCGTGACGCGCCGGCACAGCTCGAAGACCTCCTCGAGCCGGTGCGAGATGAACAGGACGGCCGCGCCGCGTTCCAGCAGGGTGCGCACCACGCCGAAGAGGCGGGCGACCTCGCTGCCGGTCAGGGCGGCGGTGGGCTCGTCCATGATGAGGACACGGGCGTCGAAGGAGAGCGCCTTGGCGATCTCCACCAGCTGCTGGTCGGCGATGGACAGGCCGCGCGCGGGCTGGTCGGGGTCGAGGTCGACGCCGAGCCGGCGGAACAGGTCGGCGGTGGCGCGCCTGACGGCGCCGTGGTCGACCCGGCCCAGCGCGCGGCGCGGCTGGCGGCCCATGAAGATGTTCTCGGCGACCGACAGGTCGGGGAAGAGCGTCGGCTCCTGGTAGATCACCGCGACGCCCGCGTCGCGGGCGTCGGCCGGGCCGTGGAAGACCACGGGCTTTCCGTCGAGCAGGACCTGCCCGGTGTCCGGGCGGTGCACCCCGGCCAGGGTCTTGATCAGGGTGGACTTCCCGGCTCCGTTCTCACCCGCCAGGGCGTGCGCCTCACCGGCGTACAGCTGCAGCGCGACGTCCTGGAGGGCGCGGACCGCGCCGAAGGACTTGCTCACCCCCTCAAGGGCGAGCACCGGAACGACGTCCGGTTCAGGGTGGGTCATCGAGAGGGCTCCTCGGTATCCCGAACGCCTGCGGAGGGGCTTCGGCGTGAAATGTTTCAAGTGGATTGCCGGGACGTTAGACCTGCGGCTTCCGCGTCGTCAAGGGGTCCAGGGCACCGAAGATGCCAGCGTGCGACGGTGCCCGGGGCAGGGGATCCACGCGTACCGGCGGTGGGCTGCGGAAACGGCGGCCCCGGGCACGCCCTCACGATTAATACGATTCAGTCACGACCGCGCCGCATCCCGGGGCACCCCGCCACACACCCTTCCGGACACTTGACGTGCGGCGGAGGGCGGGCTTACTTTCTCCCTGCCCACCATTGAATCGTTTTGCGCGACTCCCGATCCCACCTCAAGTCATTGAGCCGGTAAGGGGGTGCATCTGCGCCGGTTGGCCTGAATCGTTCCAAGAACGGGGCGGTTCGGACCCCGACATGAGGATTGCCATGACTGACCTGTCCGCCGTCAAAGGCGCGCTGAAGTCCCTCCGGATCGAGACCGCCTCCTGGGCCTACGGCAACTCCGGCACCCGTTTCAAGGTGTTCGCCCAGCCCGGCGTGCCGCGCGACCCGTACGAGAAGCTCGACGACGCCGCGCAGGTGCACGCCGTCACCGGCGCGGCCCCGACGGTAGCCCTGCACATCCCGTGGGACAAGGTCGACGACTACGGCAAGCTCGCCGCCCACGCCGCCGAGCGCGGCCTGCGCATCGGCGCGATCAACGCCAACGTCTTCCAGGACGACGCCTACAAGCTGGGCTCGGTGGCCAACCCCGACCCGCGGGTGCGCCGCAAGGCCCTGGACCACCTGCTGGAGTGCGTCGACATCATGGACGCCACCGGCTCGCGCGACCTGAAGCTGTGGTTCGCCGACGGCACCAACTACCCCGGCCAGGACGACATCACGGCCCGCCAGGAGCGCCTCTCCGAGGCCCTGGCCGCGGTCTGCGAACGCCTCGGCGAAGGCCAGCGGATGCTGCTGGAGTACAAGTTCTTCGAGCCCGCCTTCTACACCACCGACGTGCCGGACTGGGGCACCGCCTACGCCCACTGCCTCAAGCTCGGGCCCAAGGCGCAGGTGGTGGTGGACACCGGCCACCACGCCCCGGGCACCAACATCGAGTTCATCGTGGCGCTGCTGCTGCGCGAGGGGAAGCTCGGCGGCTTCGACTTCAACTCCCGCTTCTACGCCGACGACGACCTCATGGTGGGCGCCGCCGACCCGTTCCAGCTGTTCCGGATCATGCACGAGGTGGCCAGGAACGGCGGGCTCAAGCCGGAGACCGGCGTGGCCTTCATGCTCGACCAGTGCCACAACATCGAGGAGAAGATCCCGGCCGTCATCCGCTCGGTGATGAACGTCCAGGAGGCCACCGCCAAGGCGCTGCTCATCGACGCCGACGAGCTGGCCCGCGCCCAGCGCGAGGGTGACGTCCTGGCCGCCAACGCCGCCGTGATGGACGCCTTCAACACCGACGTGCGCCCGCTGCTGGCCGAACTGCGCGAGGAGTCGGGACTGCCGGCCGACCCGGTCGCCGCCTACCGCGCCACCGGCTGGGCCCAGCGGATCCGCACCGAGCGCGCCAAAGGGCAGCAGGCGGGCTGGGGCGCCTGAGCCCCGCCGCCTCGGCCCCTACCCAGCCACCGCCGGGGGGGGGGGGGGGGGGGGGGGGGGGGGGGGGGGGGGGGAGAGGGGGG